>JAOUMU010000020.1 GCA_029881335.1 Nitrospinota bacterium
CCTCTGTCAGGTTGACGGACAACTTTGGGGTTTTCTCGGCGAAGCTCACAGTCTCCGCAAGCAACTCGCTGATTTCCTTCCGACCCGGCAGGGGCAGGTCTATGATCGTTATATCCTTTTCCAGTTCCATCGGTATCTTCATCGAAGGGGAGACAATAACGATAGTCTTCTGACTGCGGGAAAGATCCGCCACCACATCGCGCATCTTGCGGATCACCAGTTCTGTTTCCAGATACGGGTGAAAATCACGCAACATGAATATGGAAGACTCGGAGGTGTTTATGATCTTGCCGAGCATTTCCACCGCCCGGTTGGACGGGGTGTTGGCTGAGGAATTCATGGTGACGGACCATGAAACCAGCTTTTTCTTCATTCCATCCGCCAGTTTCCTGAGCAGGGCCTCCGCCCTCTCCTCCTCGTATGTGAGCAGATAGATCACCGGATAGCGTGACCTGATAAGAAGCTTCAACTCTTCTGCGATTTTCTCCATCATTCCCCTCTTATCGGTTAGGCGAGGCGGGCCATATGGCCTGGGCCGACGCTGTACCTAGATGATACATACAAATCAGGCTGGGGAAAACCGCAAATGTTGACATTGACGGCCAATGAGGCCCCTTAGAGTTCCAGAAACTCGAAATAGCTGTCGGCCAGCCTCTTTTCCGCTTCTCTGACGGAAAGAATGGCGTTGCAGATCACGAAACCCTTGTCAGATACCAGGACGAATTTGTCGCCTCTTATCGTCATGTCCGAGAAGAGCCAGGAATGATCGAAACGCCTCCGCCACAGCTCACCCCCGGCGCTGTCCAGCAGAGTCGCGGAGCCCTCCGCGCCGACCATGATTATCCGCTCCCCCTTGCGGTCCACGGCTGCGGAACTGACTTCGAAGTTCGTGGAGTATGTAAGCAGGTCGTCCTTGTCCACTTCGATGGCGACAAGCCCCCCCTCCCTGGCGGGCAGGAATATTTTCCGCCCCAGGCAAGTGACCTCCAGCTTTGCCACGTGTCTGCGCAAGTGATACTCCTTGCGCAGTTTCCAGTGTTTATCGAAGATTCCCACCCACCCCATAGCGCTGGCGACAAAAAGACCGCCAACCCGGCTGGCGAAACGCACATACGTGGCAGGTTCCCTGGTGTGCAGCAGCTTTGCGCGTTTACCCCTGGAATTGATGATCTGGATGGAGCCTTGAATCCCACCCACGGCCGCAGCCTGCCCCTTGGCCATACAAGCCAGTGTGAATGTATTCTTCATAATCCACAGGTCCCATTCCTCTTTCCCCTCCCGGTCCATTCGGATCAGGTAGTGGTTTTTGGTAAGGACATAAATCACGGCCCCATCCTCTGAGAGAACAATGGAATGGGGGGTGTAATCCACCTTCTTTTTCCATCGCAGTGTTCCATCCGCATTCAGATAGGCGATATTCCCCAAAAGATCGCCTAAAACCACTTCCCCGGCGTCATCCGCCTGACACATGCACTCCACCGGCGCGCCGTGGCTATATTCCCATTTTTTCAGTACTTTCATTCACACGTTGATGATTGGCGATTTTTTGAAGATCAGCGGTTCAGGATTAGTATATTATTGACTAAGTGGTCTGCGCAAATAAACTTCCCGCAGAGCGGGTTCACGAGGTGGCTGGCGATGTTCATCACATTCGAAGGAATAGAAGGTTGCGGCAAGAGCACCCAGATCAAGCTTTTGCATGACAAGCTATCGGCCTCCGGAGCGGATGTGGTGGCCACCCACGAACCGGGGGGCACCCATGCTGGAGCCGAAATACGCAAGATCCTGCTCCGCTCCGGCTCCGGCCCCATGGACCCGGTGACGGAGCTTCTGCTCTTCTCCGCCGCCCGCAGCGAACTGGTGAACGCTGTTATAATGCCGGCTATTTTGCAGGGCAGGCATGTGCTGTGCGACAGATTCCACGACTCCACCTTCGCCTACCAGGGGCATGCCAGGGGGGTGGACATTGAGGTGGTGCGCACCGTCACCCAGATTGCCACCGGTGGTCTTACGCCAGAGAGGACCATAGTGCTCGATCTGCCGGTGGAGGCGGGGCTGGACCGGGCCATGAGCCGCATGATGACCGTGAAGAATCCGGAGGCCAGATTCGAAGAGGAAGGGGTGCGGTTTCATAGCCTGGTGCGGGATGGGTTTCTGGCTATCGCCGCCGAGGATCCCGATCGTGTGAAAGTAGTGGACGCCACCGGCTCCGTGGAGGATGTGCAAGCCCTTATAGTTAAAGAGCTGAGGGATATTCTTCCACTGGGATGAGGCGATGGCCCCGCGGTCTGGCATGGCGACCTTCCTTCGCTACACGTTTTCCAGCACCGTTCCCAGGAATTTTCTGGTCCGCTCGTGGGCCGGGTTTTTCATAACATCCTCCGGCCTGCCATCCTCTAGTATCTCACCATGATCCATGAACACAACCCGGTCCGCGATCTCCTTGGCGAAGCTCATGTGATGGGTAACGATCAGCATTGTGATGTCGGTCTCGCGAGCCAGCTTTCGCAAAACGTTTAGCACCTCCCCCACCAGTTCCGGGTCCAGCGCCGAGGTTATCTCGTCGAAAAGCATTATCTTCGGACGCAAGGCCAGCGCCCGGGCGATGGCCACCCTTTGTCTCTGGCCACCAGAAAGTTGCCATGGGTAAGCCTCAGCCCTGCCGGCCAATCCCACCTCGTCCAGCAGGGCCATCGCCCTTTCCCTGGCTTCGGATTTGGGTACGCCCAAAACGTGTATCATCGCTTCAGTGATGTTGCGCAACGCGTTCATGTGAGGAAACAGGTTAAAACCCTGAAACACCATCCCCACCTTTGCGCGGATCCTGTGCAGATGGGCGTCGTCAGCCGCCGCCTCGATTCCGTTTTGATTCATGGTCCACAGGCTTTCACCATCTATCTTCACCTCGCCGGAATCTATCCCCTCAAGTGTCATCAGGATTCGAAGCACGGTGGACTTGCCCGAGCCGCTGGGACCCAGTATCACCAGCTTTTGCCCCTTGGACGCCATCAGATTGAATTCGCGCAGCACTTCGAGCTTGCCGTATTTTTTCCATACGCCCTTCATGGCGATCAGGTTGTCATCTTCTTCCATCACTACACGGTGTTAAATTTGTTCTCCAGCCTTCTTATTATGAAGGAGGACATCAGGCTGACCAGCAGAAATAACAATCCTACCAGTGTCAGGGGCTCCATATAGCGGAATGTCTGGGCGCCGATAAGCTTGGCCGACTGTAGCAACTCCATAACCGTAATGGCCGCCAGCATTGGCGTATCCTTGAACATGGCTATCAGATAGTTTCCCAGTACCGGCGTCACCGGAGGTATGGCCTGTGGAAGGATGACTCTGGTCCAGGTCCGGTAACGGCTCATGTTCAGGGCCCTTGCCGCCTCCCACTGGCCCCTGGGCACGGCCTCTATCCCCGCCCGGAACACCTCGGATAGATAGGCGCTGTAGTGCAGCCCCAAAGCAGCCACGCCAGTGGCCAAGGGAGATAATTTCAATCCGTATTCCGGCAGCGCAAAAAACATAAAATATACCTGCACTAGCAAAGGAGTGCTCCGAATAAACTCGACAAACCAGAAGACCGTGCGGGAGAAGGTAACGCTTTTCGATCGTCGGAGAAGGGCCCACGCCATCCCAAGGACCAGGGCAATGGCAAAACCTGCAAGAGTGGCCTGGACCGTGACCAGCAGCGCCCGCATCAGTTCCGGTAAAATTTGAAGAGCGAACCGCCAGTCGAATATCATTGGATGCCACCCTGATCGAGGTTATGGGTCAACCGACGTTCGGCTATTCGCACAAACAATACAAGAAGCTGCGCCGTGATGAAGTAGAGAATAAGCGTCAGCGCCAGTATCTCCGCGGAGCGCATGGTAGCGGAGCGCAACACCTGCCCCTGGAAAGTCAGCTCACTAAGAGTGATCAGCGAGACCAGCGCCGTACTTTTTAGCAACTCGATAAGCAGGTTGCCAAAGGGGGGCAGCATCGCCACAAGAGCTTGTGGCATGATAATGCGTCTCATTGCCTGACTGGCCGTGAAGTTGAGCGCCGTGGCGGCTTCCCACTGCCCTTTTGGAATGGATTGTATGGCTCCTCGAGTCACCTCGGCGCCATAGGCGCCTATGTTCAGCCCCAGGACCAGGATGCCCACAGTCATAGCGTCCAGCCGGACACCAAACAGAGGCAGAGCGAAGTAGGCCCAAAAAAGCTGCACCAACGCGGAGGTTCCCCGAAAGATATCTATGTATACCAGGGCGGAGAAACTGATCCACATCCTTGGCGATAACCGGGCCAGCCCGGCGGCGAATGACAGGACAAGGGCCACTATGGCGGCGCCAGCGGTTATTTTAAGTGTAACGGCAAGCCCTGCTAGAAGAGGTGGAAGCAGGGATAAAGTTGATGACATCTGATGAAATTATTCAGGCCAGCCTATCTGTTGCACAGATCATCGGCGGTCATGCCGCCTGGGGTCTCCCGCTCCGAGAAGCCGAACGGCTCCACTAGCTCCAGGTGCTCTTTTGCGCCTATGAATCCTGAAAGACCTTTGTTGAACGCAGCCAGGAAGGCCACGTCCTCCTTGCGGATTCCGAAGGCGCCGTACCCCACCGCAGGTTTTCCGTCTATAACCGGGTTTGAAAAGGGGCTGGCGATCTCCAGGCTATCACCGGCCTTTTGCAGCATGTCGTTGACAGTCAGGCTGGTGCCGGCGTATGCGTGTATCCTGTCCGCTTGCAGCGCGGCCACTGCGCTGGGAGCGTCCGGCAGGATCGATATGCGTTTCTTTGGTATACCGGTCTTCCGCGCATAACTAAGCTCCACAGATCCAGCCACCACTCCCACCACCACTTCAGGATTGCTGGCCGCATCCTCATAGCTGCGCAGCCCCATGGGATTTCCCTTTTTCACCAGAAATCCCTCACCGATCCTGTATGTGGGATTTGTAAAAGCGATCTGATCACATCGCTCCGGGAGAACATACATCCCCGCGGCGATCACATCGAACCTTCCCGCCTTCAGCCCGGGGATCAGGGCCCCAAACTCGGTCAGTACGCCCTCCACCCTTTTCACTCCCAGCTTTTTCATTATAACCCTGGCGATCATGGGCGCCTCGCCCGTAACCTCACCGGTGTCGGTGTTCAGATACGCATAGGGCGCCTCGTTGGCGTAGCCCACGCGCACTACTCCCGCCTTGCGTATCTTCTCCAGAGTGGTGGCCCGTTTGATGTCCGGTTTTGAACCGTCGGTGCAGCCGGAGGCGGTAAACAAGGCGCCAACCCACAGAACCGCAACAAGACGCGAACCGATGGCTCCACCCATGCTACTAGGTCAACCTTCCGGAATCGGCCGGTTCCTGCTGGCCATCCTCCACCAGCGGATAGGCGCCCTCCGCGTCGTGAACCTCCATGCCGGTCAGTGGCGGGTTGAACACACAGATCATTCTCATGTCTTCCTTGGCCCTCAAAAGGTGCCGCTCGTTGCCATCCAGGGCATACATCACTCCATCTCTCAGCTTGTGTATAGCGCCAGTCTCCAGGTCTTCCAGCTCGCCCGATCCCCCCACACAGTAGACAGCCTCCAGGTGGTTCTTGTAGTGGATATAAGTTTCCGTCCCGGCGTGGATGGTGGTGTCGTGGAAGGAAAAGCCCAGCCCGTCATGCTTGAGCAGGAAACGGTGGCTTACCCAGTTTCCATTCTCAGCGCGGATGTCTCGATCGGAGTTAATCAACTCCTCCAGGCGCCTTACGATCATATGCCCACCCCCGACACTTGCTTTTGCCTGTATTGCGCCAGAGCTCCGATCGACTTATTGACTATCGCCAAGCCTTCCCGGAGCAGATCCTCCTCTATTGTCAGGGGAGGCAGGAACTTGAGTACATTGGCGTTGGCCCCGGCGGTTTCGATCAACATTCCGTTTTCAAAGGCGATTGAGGATATCTCGGAAGCCACGTTGCTTTTATGGAAGTCTATTCCCCATATCATTCCGCAGCCGCGCAACTCCAGATCCAGATCCTCATGTTCCCCAATGATCTTTACCAGTTCCTCCTTCATCAATTCACTTTTCGCGCTTATCGCCGAGGAGAAAGCGTCGTTCTCCCAGTACTTTAGCGACTCCGCGGATGCGATGAACGCCAGGTTGTTGCCTCGGAAGGTCCCTGTATGCTCTCCTGGCTGCCACTGGTCCAGTTCCGGCCGCATCAGCAGCAGCGCCAGAGGCAATCCGCCGCCGATCGATTTGGACAGGGTGACCATGTCCGGGGTTATCCCGGCTCTCTCGAAGCTGAAAAATGCTCCCGTGCGGCCATTGCCCACCTGGATGTCGTCAATGATAAGGAGGATATCGAATTCGTGGCATATCCTTTCAAGGCCCTGCAGCCACTCTATGCTCGCAACGTTAACGCCACCTTCACCTTGTACTGTTTCAACAATAATGGCCGCCGGCAGATCTACTCCACTGGAACTGTCTTCCAGAAACTTGCGAAGATAAGTGAGCGTGTCCACATCCGGGCCGAAGTAACCATCGTATGGCATGAACGCCGTGTTCACCCGCACACCATAGGATTCGTCCCTGTAAAACGAATTTCCAGTGACAGCCAGCGATCCCATGGTTAACCCATGGTAACCATTGGTGAAGGAGATGATGGAGGAACGCCTTTTCACCATTCTTGCCAGCTTCAGGGCGGTCTCCACCGCATTGGTGCCTGTGGGCCCAGTGAACTGCACCTTGTACTCCAGGTTCCTGGGCTTGAGTATAACGTCGATCAGCTTCTGAAGGAAATTGATCTTGGCCACGGTCGCCTTATCCAAACCGTGGACAACACCATTATCCTGCAGATACTTGATAAGAGCCTGCTGGATCAAGGGATTGTTGTGACCGTAGTTGAGCGTTCCAGCCCCGGCGAAAAAATCGAGATATCGGTTTCCGTGCTGATCGAACAGTAAAGCCCCATCCGCCTTGTCGAATACCGCCGGGAATGACCGCACATAGCCTCGGACATTAGATTCCATTCTTTCAATGATACGCATATTAAGCACCTACTTTCCATGCAAATAATTCGCAGGGCCAAACGGCCCTATTCGATATAAATGTTCTTCTTCGTGGACACCTTCGGCAAAATCAGCCACCGAAAGGAAAGGCCTGGTTTCTATCCCGCACTTCAATTGCTGGGCAAGCGAAATGAAAAGATTCTTTGAGGCCTCATTTGAAGGGGATATGGTGGTCTCCATATATTTCACGCCAGAGCACACGGGCCGCTCCATAAGCCCGTGCAACATTTTCTTCCCCAGACCCGCACGCCGGGCATCGGCCACCACCGCTATCTGCCATACGAACAAGGTGTCCGGATTTTCCGGGCGGATGTACGCCGTGACAGCTCCGGCCAAACCATTTTCATATTCGGCCAACACCACCGTTTTGGCGAAATGATCGGCCAGCAGGCAGTATGCGTATATGGAATTCACATCCAGCGGGGGACAATCGCGTATCAGGCGGTATAATGCGCTGCCATCCTTTCTTTCCGGCGTCCTGAACTTGAATGCGCCGATTTTCGAGCCGTTACCTCCAATCATCATTTGGCGCTGTCTTTCTCCCTCACAGCCCGCTCTTCCTCCATGGCGCCAGCATCCAGATAGCTCACCTGAGTCTCCGGCAGGAGCCCAAGCGGACCGGAAACCAGGATGTTGGTGGAGTCTGCGGTCTCCTTCTCCATTTCCATCATCGCAACTATCCTTTGAAGAGAGGAAAGAAGCATGGTCCGTTCCCATTGCTCCAGTTCCTCGAACTCTTTTGTCAGCTTCTCATGCAGGAGGGAGGGTTTTTTTGATATGACATCCCTTCCCTTGTCGGTCAGCGTCACGGACACTTTACGTTTGTCCGTTTCGTTCCGCTCCCTGGTCACCAGGCTTTGCTTCTCCAGACGGAACAATATATCGGCGACTGTGGCATGGCTCAGATGAATGTTTTTAGCCACCTCGCTTATGCTTGCCTGGCCAAGCTTATCCAATTCCGATAGCGCCACAAGCTGAGGCCCCGTCAGCCCGAACGTCTGTACTAGCTTCTTTGAGTGGAGATCCACCGCCCGGATGATCCTCCGGAGAGATATCAGGACCTGGTCGATCGTCGATGGAAAATCTTCATTCATGGCTCAAATGTTCACAATATATCAAGATGAGCGGACTATTGCTCGTTCTGTCAACCATCCAATACACCTTTCAGATCATCGTTGGGCCGCATAGATAAATCAAGCTCTACTTGCTAATATTCCGATGTCCACATGAGTCTTTATTATATACAGCACAAGACACTTTTCAAGCCAAAGCTTATCATCCAACCACCCTACTCCTGCAATACAATGTATTTTCTTGCCTTATATTGCTTATGCTCTCTCCAGAAATCATGCCGACTTTGCATAGCGGGCGCTGGACTTCCCAGATTATACTGTACACCGCATTCTTCTAGCTTCCCCCCTTACCTTTCACAGGATGACAGATAACAAGCCGACCAGTTCTGTTATTGGATAATTCTTCGTTGGATACTCCCACTGTTTTGTTGCTAAACTGCTTTCGATCAATCCATATCCGGAGATTTGCTGATATGACAGGCTACGCGATGTTCGCAGGCACAAGGGTGTTGACATGCGCCTTGGGAAAGATGGCGGGATCCCCGGCCGGGGGAGGAGTCGTGAAGACATGCGCCGGTTCGCTGGGAGCGAGGCTGCCCCTTGTCTGAAAAGATACTCAGACTAAGCCAGATAGTGGGCCAGGCCACTGCGGTTAAAATATTAAGGGCCGCCCTTCCGCCGGGCCTTCCGGGAAGTGGATACCTCTTCGCCGGACCGATGGGATTGGGGAAAATGTCCTCCGCCATGGCATGGGCCCAGGCCATGTTCTGCGTAGAGAGGGATGGGCATGACGCCTGCGGCCATTGCGGCCCCTGCCTCAAGATAGAAAACGGGGCTCATCCCGATCTGCTGATACTGGCGCCCACGGTGAAGACGAAGAAGGTGAAGCAGGATATCGACATAGACAGCGTGCGGGAGCTAATCGAAAGGCTGGCCTACAAGCCATACGAGGCGGCGCGTAAAATCGCCATAATTGAAGAAGCGGACAAGATGAATCTGCATGCGGCCAATGCATTTTTAAAGACTCTGGAAGAGCCAAGCGGGGACACCATAGCGATCCTCACCGCTTCCAATCCATCAAGGCTTCCCGCCACCATTTTATCCAGATGCAGGATAGTGCGCTTCACTCCAGCACCCATAGGGGAGATGGTGGAATACCTGAGGGGGAAGCTGGGCATTGACGAGAAAAAGGCCCGGACCATTGCCGTGATGAGCAAAGGGGCGGTGGGCGCCTCGGATCCGGAGCGGCTGAAGGAGGATATCGAGCTTCGCGCCATGGCTCTTGATTTCATCACGGACGCCAGGCGAGCGCCAGCGGCGAAATATTACAGGCAGGCCCGGGCCATGGACAAAGAAAAGAACAGAGAGACCGTGGACAAGTTCATATCGATGATTCTCTTTCTGCTTCGGGAAATGGCTGTCATGAAATTCACTGGAAAATATGATAACGTGGTAAATGTTGATATAGTAGATGGACTGGATAAGGCTGGGCGTGGGTATTCAGGAAGATGTATTCTCGGCCTGGCGGCGGCGGTAGAGGAACTCATGGCTGCCAGGAGCCTGCACATCAACCCGTTTCTGACACTCAGCCTCCTCTTTTTAGAGTTTAGAAAGGACCCATGAGCGACATATCCAACGATCCACAGGGCATGGCGGGCGCGGGCGAAGACACCGAAGCCAACCTGTCATCCCCTCCCGAGCCAGCAAAGGCTCTGGATTTCGTCGTGAAAGTGCTCCTGCATTCCGGTGGAAGGATGAGTGACTATTACTGGAATGGCGTGACGCTGCAGGTGGGTGACAATTGCGTGGTGTTGGACGATGGCCACGCGGAGTATGGATCCGTGGCTCTGACCAGAAGACCATATCTTCCCTCATGCGCCAAGAAAGCTCCCATGGGCAAAGTGCTTCGCAAGGCCACCGAGGCTGATATCGCCCTAGTTGGGCGGCTTGCCGACAGGGAGAAATCCGCCCTGGAGTACTGCAGGGAGAAGGTGATCGATCATGGCCTCAAAATGAGCATCTCGAGGGTCAGCTACAGCTTCGATGAAAAAAAGGCGTTGTTCTACTTCACCGCGGACACCAGGGTGGATTTCCGTGAACTGGTAAAGGAGCTGAACAGCTTCACCAGGATCAAGGTGGAACTGCGCCAGGTGGGCGTGAGGGATAAGGCCAAGCTGCAAGGAGGGTGCGGCCCTTGCGGATCGGAGCTATGCTGCTCCGGGTTCCTGCCGGAATTCGCCCCAGTATCGATCCGCATGGCGAAAAATCAATCTCTGGCGCTGAGCCCGGAAAAAATCTCCGGCGTCTGCGGCAGGCTTCTTTGCTGCTTGTCATATGAAAACGATGTTTACACAGAACTTCAGAAAAAATCGCCGAAAATGGGGAAATTAGTGGACACACCGGACGGCAAGCGGGGAAAGGTGTGCCAGCTTAACCTGCTAATGGATCGTTTATCGGTTGGCTTCGAGGATGGAACCAGAACCGAATACGATATTGACCCGCTAACCGGCGCTCTGGGAGAAAGACGGCCCGACGCTCCGCCCTCCAATTCCGGGACCATGGAGGATACTCCCTTTGTCGAAAGGAAAGGGCAACGGCAGCACGGAAGGAGCGATCCCAGACAACGACCAAAGGAACGGCCGCGAGAGGAGGGCAGACCCAAGAGGGGAAGAAATCCCGAGAAGCCACAGGACAAGAACAGGAAAAGACCAGGCGAGCCCCCCAAGCCAACGGCTACAGCGGATGGTATCAAAGATGGCAAAGTCCCGAAGGAGGCCAAGAACCTGACAGACGGCCCTGTCCAGCCAAGACGGCGCAGCCGTGGCCGCAGGCGGCCTGCCAGATAAAAATGTATTCGCCCGGAATCATGAAATCCATGGCCCTAGCGCATGTCTTCCTTATTGCGCTGGCCGCCTCTGGCTGGGCGGACCCGCTATACGTAGAGGAGAAGAAAGCCCGCATCCGCTCCGGGCCCGGGACTGAATACAGTATTCTGTGGGAGACCCCCCGCTATTCGCCGCTGGAATACCTGGCCAAGTATAAAGATTGGTTCGCGGTGCGTGATTTCCAAAATGACGTGGGGTGGGTTCACCAGGATTCAGTGGCAAAGGGAAAAGCTCTCATCGTACTGGAGAGCAAGGCGAATATCAGAAAAGATCCATCCGCGGACTCGCCTATAGTTTTCGTGGTGGAGAAGCATTATATATTCAAGGTAATCAGCGTCAAGGGAAGCTGGCTCAAGGTCCAGGACGCCGATGGTGAGGTGGGGTGGATCCACGACAAACTTGTTTGGGTGGCCCCGTAGCCTCTACCCGGAATTAAAGTAATCTCCTTTCATGACTTTTTCGGTTTTAGCTGGTGAAGAATAAAGAATTCAAGTTCGTTTTCCTGCCTATTGCTCTGATGGTGGGAGCGCTTATCTTCCTGTTCTTTTATTCAGACTCCGAAAATGAAATGGATATCTTTAAAACAGCGGAGAGAAGCTCGGTTTCCTTCGCCGTTGAAATGATCCAGGAAGACTTTTCCGATGCTGTCTCCGACCTGGAGATCCTTTCGGCCAGCCAGTTTTTCAGCGACAGTTCTTCCGTGGACCAAATATACATCATCGATACGATCAAACATCTTTTTAGCCATTATCTGGAGAGCAAGCGCGTATACGAAAGCATCACCTTTATGGACAAGAAGGGGATGGAAAAGGTCCGTGTGAACTATAACGGGGGCGCCCCGGCCAGTGTGGAGGAAGCGGAGCTTGTTTCCAGAGCAGATATTGATTATTTCAAGGAAGCGGTTTCAATAGTCGCCGGACAAACGTACATGACTTTCCCCATGGACTCCACGCCGAAGACAAGCCCTGAATCCCTAGATGATATGTCCATCTTTTTCCTTGCTCCGGTTTATAACGCCTCCTCCAGCATGGTGGGCGTAGTGATGATCGAATACCGCCTGTCAACCTTGTCCCGGCGCCTGATGAAAATATTCGCCAATTCTCCAGACTCCATAATGATTGTGGACATGGAAGGACGATGGCTCCTGCCTCCCAGGTCTGGAAGGGAAAGCGAAATCGTGGTGAATCCCTCCTCGCTGCCTATAGGCGCCATGTTTCCGGAGGCATGGGAAAAAATACGTAGCTCGCAATCGGGCCAGTTCATCAACGATTTAGGGTTATTCACATACGAGAGTTTTTATTCTCCCAAGGCGATCCACCATCACGTCATATCTGGTGAGGAGTCAAGAGGGATGAAGGCATGGAAGGTAATCTCGCTCGTCCCGGACAATATGGTCAACGCCCAATCGCGAAGGCTTTCCGGCAGGCTGGTCATCCTGTACGCGATCTTCATCATTTTCATCGGTATCACACTTAAAATCCAGGACAGATACTCAGGGACCAATGGAGGCCTCCCCTTTAGCAAGGTTTCCCCCATTGCCCTGATGGGGGTCACTGTTCTAATAGTTTTCATGTCGGAATTCATCGTCATGCTCGCGCTTCAAGCCGCGCCCCAGCTGGGTCCGCTCACCGAAGCGGCGGTGGACGCCACTCTTCTTTCCGTGCTGATCCTCCCCATGATCTCCTTTTTGCTGATCCGGCCCCTGGCCGATCACATCCGCGCCCGTCAGAGCAACGAAGAGAAGCTGAAGCGTTCTGAAGAAAATGTCAAAGCGATCATTAAAAACGCCGGCGAGGGGATCGTGGTGCTGGACGAGAAAATGAGAATACAGATGGTGAACGAAGAGCTTTTGAACATCTTCGGTTACTCAGAAGATGAGCTGACCGGTGAAAAAATCACCATCCTCTCCCCGGTCGACCCTCTCGAGGGCCGGGAAGGCCTGACAGCCGCCGACTCTGGCCCTTTCAGAAGCCTGTTAACAGCCACCGGTCGAAGAACCAAGATCATGGGTCTACGCAAATCGGGCGAGACTTTTCCCATGGAGGCCCGTATCGAAAAAACCACCACCAGTGACCAATGCTTCTATGTGGGTGCGCTACGGGATATCACCGACAGGGAGTTTGCCCTCAAGGCCCTTGCCGAAAGCGAGGAAAAGTTCCGCAGCTCCTTCGAAAACGCGGCCATTGGCATGGTGCTTGTGGACCTCGACGGAAAATTCCTGCAAGTCAACGGAGCCTTTTGCTCAATGGTGGGCTACAGCAAATTGGAGCTTATGTCCAAGACTTTTTCCGACATCACCTATCCGGAGGACCTGGCGGAGGACATGCTCAACGTCCAACGCGCCTTGCGGGGGGATATTGATTCATTCCAAATGGAAAAAAGGTATATCCATAAGAACGGGGAGACTATCTGGGTCCTTCTCAACGCGGCGCTGGTCCGTGAAACGGGCCATGAACCACGTTTCTTCATAGCCCAGACCGAGGATATCACTGATCGGAAGAAAACCGAGCTTGCGCTTATAGGGGCCAAGGAAGACGCGGAGGAGTCAAATTTGCTGAAAGACAAGTTCGTGTCCCTGGTGGCCCACGACCTGCGCTCCCCTTTCGTCTCGATTTCCGGCCTTCTATCCCTGATGGTGTCGGAGGAAGGTGGTGATTTGTCAGAAAGGCATTCATTGATGCTGAAGACAGCGCTTAACGCCAGCGAACAATCTGTGGGATTAATAGACGAGCTATTGAACATCAGTAGATTGAAGACTGGGGTCATCACGCCCCGGCGACGCTTCCTGGACGCTTATAACATAGCCCTTATGGCCATTGCCTCCCTCTCCCACATCGCCGCCAGAAAAAACGTGGTTCTGGAAAACCTGGTCCCGGAGCGGACAAGGATATTCGCCGATCCGCGCCTCTACACCGAGGTGATCACCAACCTTTTAAACAACGCCATCAAATTCTCCCATTCTGGATCCAAAGTGCGGATCATCGCCACTGGCGATGGCAAGGCGGGGCTGGCTGTACTGGATCACGGGGTGGGTGTGAGGATGGAGTATATAGACAAGCTTTTCCGCTATGATGAAAAAACCCACACCAGGGGCACCCTGGGCGAGACCGGCACAGGCCTGGGCCTGCCGTTGAGCTATGACATAATGCTCGCTCACGGCGGCACGCTGGAATGCTCCGCGCCGGAAAATGGAGGAAGCCTCTTCGTTGCAAACCTCCCCAATATCACCCCAAGAATACTCGTGGTGGAAAAAGACCAGGAAATAGCCCACCTTATGGAGCTTGCTCTTGCCGAGGAAGTGGTGGAGTTTCTCAAGACCGCGGATTTCGGCGCCGCCAAGGCAATCCTGAACAACAACTTCGTCCATATGATTATCGCAGACCTGGAATACGACCCTGGGGCGGGACTGGAGTTCATCAAGTCTATTACCTCCAAAAAGGAAGCTCGGGAAATCCCCGTCCTGGCCATCACTGCACATCACCAAACCAATGAGGCCGAAAAAGCGCTAAATGCCGGTGCGGCGGACTTCGTCACCAAGCCTCTGGACATGGAGGCAATGATCGCCCGAGCCAGAAGAATTATCATCTAACCCCCCCCCATCCCCCAGGAAACTGAATTCAGTACAATGTCCAGAGAATCGAAAATCATCACCATTTCAGCCACGATTCATTTTCTCACCCACATGTCCATGCTCATCTTCCCCGCCATGGTTCTGCCCATCGCCAGGGAGATGATCACAACGCCTTCCACCATAATATCCATTGCGTTTTTCATGTATTTACTCTACGGAGGGTTGGCCCTGCCAGCCGGCTTCATGGCGGACAAGTGGCCCAGGATATCGATACTGAAAATCTGCGCGGCAGGGATCAGCGCCGCATCGTTTTTGGCCGGATTCTCCTCCACCACGGCAGGACTCACCGCGGCCTTGGCGTTGCTCGGTCTCTTCTGCGGAATCTACCACCCTGCCGGGCTGGGGCTCATCGCCCACGAAATCGGCAAGCAGGGCCGCGCTCACGGGATAAACGGAATCTTCGGGAACCTGGGTATCGCCGCCGCGCCACTGTTGGCTGGGGCGATCCTTATGTTCGCAAACTGGCGTTATGTCTTTTTTGTCACCGGCGCCATGGGCATGGCCGCTCTTCTCCTTGTTTTTTTGCTGGAGGTCCGCGAACGCAAAGGCCATGCCCCAGCCTCTGGAGCCCCAAAAGATGATTCGGCCCACAAGGCCAAATACTTCACCATCCTCCTGGCCGTAATGACCGTGGTGGGGCTCATATACCGGGCCAATACCATGGCGCTACCCACCTTGTTGGAGACCTCCTCCGGCGGAGCGCTTGCCGATATAATAACCACGGTGGCAGATCGCCTGGGCCACGACGCGGGGAGTGGAGCAGCCGCCATTATCGTCTCATCCATCTTCATGTTCAGCGTGGCGGGGCAGGCTGTGGGGGGAAAGGTCGCGGACAGGACAGACCTGCGCCACGGCTATATATTCTTCCACGGGATGACTGCGGTGTTCATAGCGCTAGTGGGGATAACCTCGGGGATTCCTCTCTATTTTGCGGCGGCAGGGATGGTTTTCTTCAACTTGGGAATGCAACCGATAGAAAACAGCCTTGTCTCCAAATTCATCCCCTCACGGTGGATATCCACCGGTTACGGTATAAAGTTCACCTTCACCTTCGGCGTGGGTTCGCTGGCCGTGTGGCAGGTGGCATGGGCCGAACAGACCATCGGCTTAAGGAATCTCTACCCCATTTTGGCAGCGGAAGCCGCCCTGGCCACCACCCTGGCTTTCTGGCTGCTGGCAGCCACTCGAAGCCTGGGGGAAGTGCGAAACTCTCATTCTTCGCGGATAGCGAAAATTACGATTGACAAAACAGCCGCAAAAATAGACAATTAGCGTTTTACACAAATTCGATTTATCGGTGATTATGAAACCTGCGGCCAAAAGTTATTCCGCCAAAAAAGAGGAATTCCCCCTCGGCGACAAAGAGTGGTTCGTTGTGGACGCCAACGGGAAGGCTTTGGGCCGGATGGCCTGTAAGATTGCCGACGTGCTTCGCGGCAAGAACAAGCCAACTTTCACTCCCCATGTGGACACAGGCGCCTTTGTCGTGGTGATAAACGCGGGCAAGGTCGCCTTGTCCGGCAAGAAGCAAGATCAGAAGATATATTACAGGCACTCAGGATATCTGGGTTCCCTGAAGTCGGTTTCCGCTCGGGAGATGCTCAGCAAAAAGCCTGAGGAAGTCCTCCGCCAGGCTGTCAAAGGCATGCTCCCCAAGAATAAACTGGCCGATCAGATTATCCTTAAGCTTAAAATTTACGCCGGCGGCGAGCACCCCCATGCTGCCCAGAACCCTACCGCTTTGGAGTTATAGACGATGGTTGAGCAGATCGAAGGAAGATATTACGCCACTGGGCGCCGAAAAACGGCCACCGCCCGTGTTTGGATCACGGCCGGTTCGGGCAAATTCATCGTCAACAAGCAGGAGCCGATAAAATACTTCAAGCGCCCCACTTGCGAGACCATGGTCGTAAGCCCGCTTGAGATCTCCAAACTCTCCAACAAAATAGATGTCATGTGCACCGTCCGCGGAGGCGGGCTCAGCGGCCAGGCTGGCGCCGTGCGCCACGGCTTGTCAAGAGCCCTTGTCGCCTACGATCCGGAGCTGCGCCGTTCCATCAAAAGAGCCGGGCTTTTGACCAGAGATCCCAGAATGGTGGAACGAAAAAAACCTGGCAGGGCCGGCGCCAGAAAAAGATTCCAGTTCTCCAAGCGTTAAGCCGGGAGAATCTGGATATCCACTCGTCCGCGGGGCTGGGTTTTTCCATTTGACGACAGCGCTCTCTTTTATTTTTTCCGCTCCCCCTCCCGGATCTTTTCAACCATGGGCAAAATGCGATATCATGCATTTGCCTTTTGAACCCAAGGCATGGGGGTAAATCTGAAATGGTCAAAGTGGCCGTTATCGGCGCCACGGGATACACCGGTCAGGAGCTGCTAAAGCTTCTCTTTAAGCGGGCGGATGTGGAGGTTACCGTTGTCACCAGCGAGTCATCCGCCGGAAAACATCTGGGCGAGGTCCTCCCTCATTTCGCTCGCAATCATCACCTGACCCTTGAACGCGCTGTTCCTGAAGCCATAGCCTCCCGCGCCGATGTGGTGTTCCTCTGCCTGCCCCACGGCCAGGCCATGGGCTCGGCCGAAGCCTACCTGAAAAATGGACTGAAGGTTCTGGATCTCTCCGCCGATTTCCGGCTCAAAATCCCGGCCCTTTACAAAGAGTGGTACCATCTGGAGCACACAGCCCCGGAGCTTTTACCAGGCGCGGTCTATGGTCTGCCGGAGCTTTACGCCGATAAGATTAAGGGCGCCACCCTGGTGGCTGTCCCTGGCTGCTATCCCACTTCAGTGATCCTGGCCATGGCGCCGTTGATGAACATTCCCGGACTGGACACCGAAACAATAACCGTAAACTCCGCATCCGGTGTTTCCGGCGCCGGGCGCGTGCCAAAGGAGGCCCTGATGTTCGCCGAACTGGATGGCGATTTCTACGCCTATGGCGCCCCCACCCACCGCCACACCACGGAGATGGAGCAGGAGCTATCCGCCGCCGCTGGCCGGAGCGTAAAAGTAAGCTTCATTCCGCACCTGCTGCCGGTCATCCGGGGAATATACTCCACAATCACCATGAAAACTTCTGTAGATATATCCGAGGATACGATCATGGAAGCGCTACGAAATTTCTATCTTGGCTCACATTTCGTCCATGTGGTCTCCGGCTTTCCCCGGATGAAATGGGCGGTGAACAGCAACCACGCGTTTATAGGCGCAGGAGTGGACAAACGCGCCGGAGTGGCCATCATAACCAGCGCTATAGATAACCTGGTCAAGGGCGCCTCCGGCCAGGCTATGCAATGCTTCAACCTGATGTACGGCCTGGACGAGGCCGAGGGATTGGACTGACGGATATGAAAAGGAAACGAAGCGGTGTCACCGCCCCGGCCGGTTTTTCCGCCGGAGGCATTCATTGCGGGGTGAAAAAGACCGAGGATCCTGACCTGGCGATGATCGTGTCGGAGACCGAGGCCTCAGCGGCGGGAGTATTCACGACAAACCTGGTCAAGGGCGCCCCGGTGATTCTATCCATGGCCCATGTAAAGAAGGGGATTATCAAAGGGATAGTGGTGAACTCAGGCAACTCTAACGTTATGACCCCCACTGCGGCCACCGACGCCATGACCATGGCCCAAACGGCTGGCGACGCTCTCTGCGCCCCGGCCAACAGGATACTTGTCGCCTCCACCGGTGTGATCGGCCGACCCATGCCCATTGGCCGAATCACCTCTGGCATAAAGAGGCTTTCCCGCGCCTTGGGCCAGGCGGGTGGTGCGGAGGCCGCCAAAGCGATCATGACAACAGACACTTTCGCCAAGGAGGCCCAGACCACCACCATCATCGGCGGCAAAAAAGTGACGGTGGGTGGAGTGGCCAAGGGTAGCGGAATGATCCACCCAAACATGGCCACCATGCTGGCGTTTATCACCACCGACGCCGCCGTGACTCCCTCGGCCCTGCGGGGGATGACTCGCCGGGTGAACGAGGTCTCTTTTAACAACATAACAGTGGATGGAGACACCTCCACCAGCGACATGTTCATCACAATGGCCAACGGCGCATCCGGGGCCAGGACAATCACTTCCGCCTCCGGAAATGACTTTAAGATCCTGCTGGGAGCCATGACGAAGGTGGCCCGTGAACTGGCGCAGATGATAGCCAGGGATGGCGAAGGCGCCACCAGGTTCATCACCGTGCGCGTGACCGGCGCCCGCAACCCCAGGGAGGCCAGGATGGCGGCCATGGCTGTGGCCAAAAGCAGCCTGGTGAAAACCGCCGTATTCGGCCAGGACCCCAACTGGGGCCGCGCCCTGTGCGCCCTGGGTTACTCCGGGGCAATTTTCGATCCTGCAAAGGCAAAGCTTTCCATCTGCGGCATGATGGTATTCAACAGGGGGCTGGCGGTTATCGGCGGCTCGCTTTCGCGGTTGAAAAAAAAGCTGGCCAACAAGGAGATAGAGATTTCCGCTGACCTGGGCTCCGGCGCCGGTTCGGCGGAGGTGTGGACCTGCGATCTCACATATGACTATATCCGCATTAACGCCGAATACACCACCTAAGTGATCTTTGTCGCCCAGCCAATCCCCGGAGTTCTCACCAGGAAAGTAAACCGGTTCCTGGCTGAGGTGACGGTGGATGGGATGGCGTACCAGGCGCATATCCCAAACTCCGGTCGTCTGAAGGAGCTGATGACGCCTGGCCTGGAAGTAATCCTGGAACGGGCGACCAACCCGGAGCGAAAGACTCCTCTTACGCTGAAATCGGTCCGTTTCAATAACCGTTGGGTGTGTATAGACTCTACCACTCCCAACGCCCTGGCAGAGCACATCGCCAGGAAGCGCATGCTCCCTTTATTCGATGGTTACAGCCATATTCGCCGGGAGGTCACCATGGGCTCCCACAGGTTCGACTTGCGTCTGGATGGAGAGGGAATGCGTCCAATGATAGTGGAGGTGAAATCCGTGACGCTGGTGAAAGCCGGAGTGGCGATGTTTCCCGACGCTCCCACTGAACGGGGCGCCTCGCACCTTCGCGCTCTGGGCGCCATGAGGTCCGAGGATTTGGATCGCATGGTCCTTTTTATCATCCTCCGCTCCGACGCCCAGCTCTTCAGCCCGAACGTCTATACCGATCCCATTTTCGCGCAGGCCCTCACAGAGGTGGCGCGGGCGGGGGTCCATATGGCGGCGGTGAAATGCGCTGTGGGGAAGAGGTCTATCAGGATGATCGGGCCTTTAGCAATGAAGCTGTGATCCATGTCCGGGGCCGCCTTCATGTTCGCATCCTTGGCGCCCACAGACCCCACCACCATAAATATGGAGATTATCAAGAGGATTGTTTGACGTTGGCGTACCGTATCACCCTTAAATAGGGCGCTTTGAGGATCAGATAAAACCTTCCAGCAGGCCATGCTAGCTGATCAATGTTTGCCTTTGTTGTGGGGCCGGTTTAGAATCATAGGAAGGGCCAGTCAACAATCTATCGAAAGATAACCCCATCTGATGGACGACAAGTATTTCGGCATAGTAATCAATGACCGGGAGTTTGAAACCTTCCGGGAGTTGATCTATCAGGAGAGCGGCATCCGACTGCGGGACAACAAGAAGGATCTTTTACGGCAGCGTCTGAACAAGCGCATTCGCGCCCTGGGGCTTGGAACCTTCAGCGAGTACTATAAGCTGGTGAACGAGGACAGGTCTCGAAAGGAGCTAACAGAGCTTATCGACGCGGTGAGCACAAACGTCACCAGCTTTTTCAGGGAGATCAAACATTTCGAGTTTTTGACTGAGAAAGCCATTCCGGAAATCCTGAATAAAAAAAAGAACGGTCCTTTTGAATTTCGCGTCTGGAGCGCGGCCTGCTCCACTGGCGAGGAGCCCTATTCCATGCTCTTCACGCTACTGGAGAACGAGGGGCTCACCTCCAAGTGGAATATCAAACTGCTGGCCACGGACATTTCCACCAAGGTGCTGCAAAAGGCAATTAAGGGCTCCTACCCCGCGACCAAAATGGACAGCTTGCCGGGAGGGCTGTTGAATAAATATTTCGATCTTGTAGACGATGACTACGTACTCAAGCAGAAATTCCGGGCGATGGTGAACTTCAGATGGTTCAACCTTATCACCGCGCGATTCCCCTTCAAGCATAAGTTTGACATCATATTCTGCCGCAATGTGATGATCTATTTCGACAAGCCTACCAGGGAGGAGTTGATCCGCAAATTCACCGGCGCCTTGGCTCCAGGGGGCTATCTTTGCATAGGCCATTCAGAGAGCCTAGCCAACACCTCTCACGAACTTAAATACGTTCAACCAACCATATATCAGAAGCTGTAGGAGACGCCATGAAACTTGAGTGGGGAGACAAATACATCGTTGGACACAAGCCATTCGACAACCAGCACCTGGCTATGGTGGAGCTGATCGGGCAAATGACGGAACTGGCGGAGAAGAAAGGGGAAAAGAAAAGCTGGATTGCCTTGCTAGACGAGCTTATCTCTTTGGCGCTTGAGCATTTTTCCGAAGAGGAGGCGGAACTGGAAAAGCGGGGATACAATGAATTGTTAGAACACCAGGATGAGCATCGCAACTTATTAAACGAGCTTTTTGAAATCCGCGGCAGGCAGGAGAAGGAAGGTGGCCAGCCGAGCCTGGAAGTGACGGAATTTCTGGCCAACTGGATGGCGGTGCATGTGGGCGAAACGGATGGGCGGTACCGGCGCCTATTCAATAAATAAGCGCCGGCCCCACCTATCCTATTACTTGAATATCGTCATCCTGATGTTGGAGAACATCCCCGTCAATCCCGCATACCCAGAGGTGGTCTGGTCGCCCAATCCCCAATAGTCCAGCGTGTTGTAAGGCCCCTTGGTGGCTGTGGTGACCTTGGTCTTCAAGGTTCCGTTCTTGTATATGTCGCAGCTTACATTGGCAGTGTCCCACGAGCAATCCCATGTCCAGGCGTCCTTTGGGTTGTCGAACCAGAGGCCGAACTCCTGGGTGCTGTGGTCGCAGAAATTGGCGCATGTTCCGTCGAATCTCTGGACAACCAGCCTCGCTTCTATGGCGGACCCGGTTCCGAAAGAGAGCCAATGCCAATTCGCCTCGCCTGTTCCATGTCCCACAGCTTTCAGCAATGTAATAAACACCAGGGTATACGTGGGATCATATTGCGCATTGGAGGCTCCAGTTACTGAAAAGGAGACGCGTCCGTAGTTTATAGAGGTGTTGCCCAATGTGGCGCCATCCACTCCCGCCGTGTTTTTAAACACCTTCAGGCCGGTAACCGGATTGCACTGGAGGAAGGACCAGACAGGAGTGTGGCCCGGCATGGTATGGGTTTTGGTGCAATCGCCGATGGGATTTCCCGGCGGAAGCCCTGGGGTCGGCTCAGGCTCGGGCAGGGGCGCCACATATTTGTATTCATTGGATTGTTCGCTTTCCAGCCCTTTTGAGTTGAAGGAGGTGACAATAAAGTAATAATTTGTATACTGCTTGACACCATCCATGGTGGAGGAGGCCGTGGCGCTGGTAATCACTCCTTCATTTGCCTTGGATGTCACTCCGGCTTTCGTGCTGTAATACAGGTTATATTTATTGGCGCCACTGACTTTGGTCCACTTCACCACCAGCTTGTCGTCCACCAGCTCCACGCTTTGTATGACTGTCGGCTGGGTACGATTTGCCGGCATGGGAAGGCCGTTTTCGAAGGCTACATCGCCGCAGGAGCTTAGGGAAAATAGAATTGAGACCAGGAAGATGGTTGCGTTTGTTCCGTATAGTTTTTTTGTCATGGCGCTATTTATGTAGATTTAATTGTTCGCATATAAACCGGAGGATCGCACGGCCGCAAACCATAATTTTCCGGTCAGTTTATTTTGACGGACACAAAGAAAAGAAGTGACTCCATGATTTTTTCTTCATATACAATATAATGATTAATTGTACCACACTATCTGATCACAACAAACAGAATAGTTGTTTTTGATGGCTGATTACAGCCTTTACAATCAGGCTATTAAAGGCATTTGACTGCATCGTACTGATGCTAGAAATAAACTGCCACCCGATCCGCCCTGAATTTACCGAAGCTGGCATTGTTAGATATTTATTACAATACCACGACACATCCGATGGGGGGAGGGAAGACTCCCTCCCACGCAAGGAAAAGATTAAACAGCCCCTGGCTTCCTTTGGCTCGGCTTGATCCAGCTATTTTTTTGGTTCGCCTTTGTTGGCGACCGGGCTACATCCGGCCTCCGGTTCTCCATTCTATGTAATGCTGGAAACCGAGCACACGAATAGTGTAGAGATTGTGGTTTTCGCATTCTATCGGAACGTTGGTAAACACATAAACAGGGTAAATATCATCAAATAGCGTGGCCATGTGGATATGCTCACCATCGCAGTCGTTAATCACAGCCTCACCGGACCATGTGCCAGAGACAGCGGACATCTGCGCATTGTCGCCAAGCCTCAGCGTCGCGGTCCAGGATGTGCCATCGCTATACCACGACTCGTTGTAAAACTGAGCCTTGGTTTCCTTCTTGCTGCCGGTGATATCGCCCCAGGGGTCGCTGCTGCAAGAGATCATGAACACCATGGAAACGGCGGCCAAGCCGAACGCCAGGGTTCTTTTCATTTCCATGTCTCCTAATAATTAGGTTGGCCCAATCGCCAACCTGACAAGGTTTATAACTCAAAACCGCGGACGGATAGTGCCAGGCGCGCCTTGGTAATAAGAGATCAGCGCTCCAGACAAAACAATGCCCGACGGAAACGCAAATAACCACCGACTCACCGAAACCAAACCACCGCAGTCTGTATACACTTACAAACTTAGTAAGGTAATGATACTATATTAACACCCAATAGTCAATATATTTTACTTAATTACTTTAAGTTTGCCTACATTTGGGGAGTGTTGGGATATAAAATCCGACTTATTGGGCTCTTCCCACCTGCAATGTAGATATCCAATTGATATTATGGACTTTGTACTTGTTTTGAATCTAGTTCATGGATTGTTTCCGCCTTAGGTCCTTTCTTGGCGGACAATTTTCCTTCAACCGCCTCTATCCCCCATTCACGTGGGCTCATACTTATTGCTAAACCAACTCAATCCTTGATAAGCTAAAAGCCGCACGGGCTCATACTATTGTGAACCTCATTTTTAATTTCCATAAGAAACATGACCTTTTGAGTTCATCACTATATACGGCTCTCATACTCGGCTTTTCCAGCGCTTTGCACTGCCTGGCGATGTGTGGTGGCATCATCGGCGCGCTTACCATGAGCCTTCGGGAGGAGGTGCGCGACAACCAGCTGACGTTGGCATTGTATGTGGGGATGTATAACGCCGGAAGGTTGACCAGCTATGTTCTGGCGGGCGCCCTGGCCGGGGCTTTGGGGCAGACCATCTTTTATGCCATCAGCCCCCAGTATGGTCACACTATTTTACGAGTGATAGCCGCGTTGGTGATGGTTGGTATGGGTCTGTATCTGGCCGGTTGGTTTCCTCGGTTCGCCCATGTGGAAAAGCTGGGGGAGCCGCTGTGGAATCTCCTGGAGCCGATGGGCAAAAAGATGATTCCAGCCAGGACTCCGCTACATGCCTTTGTGCTGGGAGCTGTCTGGGGCTGGCTCCCATGCGGACTGGTGTATTCTACACTTATCCTATCGGTTTCGTCGGGTGGAGCTTCCGCCGGGGCGATGTATATGCTGGTTTTTGGAATTGGGACTTTACCCGCCATAATGGCGACTGGTATACTGGCTTGGTTCATGATATGGGTTTCGCGTTTGCCATATTTCAAAAAGCTGGCTGGCGCCACGATTATAATCATGGGAGCCGCCAGCCTTATATATACCGGGGCTGGACACAGCCCCCACTGAGTCGAAAAATAGAATTATCGGGATAGGGAATATGATTGGTTCATCGCCTGAGCTGCTTTCCGTGATTCGGGCCGCGCGCCTCGTGGCCAGCGCTGATGTGGCGACCCTCATTCGCGGAGAGAGCGGAACCGGCAAGGAGCTGCTTGCCAGGATGATCCACTCAGAGAGCCAGCGCGCCGATAAATGTTTTGTGGCGCTAAACTGCGCCGCTCTTCCAGAGTCCCTTGCCGAATCCTTGCTGTTCGGCCATCGCAAAGGCGCCTTTACCGGCGCCTCCGATGCGCAACCTGGGGTTATCAAGTCCGCCAATGGAGGAACACTGTTTCTCGATGAAATAGGTGAGCTGCCCCACCCTGTCCAGTCCAAGCTGCTCCGTTTCCTGGAGTCTGGCGAATGCATGGCCGTTGGAGACTCGGCGCCTTTCCGGGTGAATGTGCGGATCATATCCGCCACCAACCGGGACCTGTATGAAGAATCCCGCAATGGCAGATTCCGGATGGATCTTTTTTTCAGGCTCAACGTGGTTCCGCTGGAGCTGCCCCCACTGCGCGACAGGCTTGAAGACTTAGAATCGATCATGGGCAGTTTCATCAATTCATTTGCTTCGGATAACGGCCTAGCGGCTCCTGTATTCAGCCCCGAGGCCATGGATATTTTACGCCGCCATAACTGGCCGGGGAACATCCGGGAGCTTCGGAATTTCTGCCAGAGGATGACCATTCTGTTAAGCGGGAGGGTTATCAAGCCGGAGAACCTGCCCATGGAGCTAAAGTCCCAGGCCAAGGAGAGAATCTCGGCGGCGTTTTCCCTGTTGGATCTCGGGATGGGACTTAAGGAAATCGAGGAGGAGCTTATCAGGCAAGCTCTTGCGCGGACTGATGGCAACCGCTCCCAGGCCGCCAGGATGCTGGGCGTCAGCAGAGACACCCTTCTTTACCGGCTAAAGAAAATATCACTCGCCTAATGTTCTCTTGCGCCTATTCCAGGGCGAACTTCATTGCGATCTCCACCTTCATGGATGAACCATGCGCCCCCGGCGGCGGAGGCAGGGGAGAGGATTTAATCACGGCCTCCTTTGCCGCCTGATTCAAAATCCTGGTTTCTCCAGATACCTCCAGCATCTCCACTGTGCCATCCGCACTCACGTTAAATTCGATTCGCACCGTATCCTGGATACCTCTTCTCCTCGCGGCTAATGGGTAGTACTTCATTCCCTCAATTTTATTCATTATTTCAGTGAAGTACTTTTCTCGCTCACGACGAGCCCGCTCCTCCTCCAGATCCTGCCGCGGACCGGGATCAAGGGCGGCCACCTGGCTCGGCGGAGGCGGGATAAACTCCGGCTCCGGCCTGGGCCGCTCCGGCTTGGGCCGCTCGGGTGGAGTTTCCCGCTTCTCAACCTGCCTCGGTTTTGGTTTTGGTTTGGGCACCGGAGGCGGCTTGGGAGCAGGAATTTCCACCTTCGCCTCCTCTGGTGGTGGAGGAGTTTTCCTGAATTGCAAATGGGCGGTTATACGGTTCCTCTCTGCGAGGCCTGAAGGTTTTATCGATCTTTCAGCCATGGCGTAAACCACGCCAACGTGGATCAGTATGGAGACCGCCAATGCGGCGGCGCCAACCTGGGACCGTTTTCTCTTCATGGCTTTTGCGTGACTATATCCATGGAGTCGGCCCCGGCTTTTTTGGCTGCGTCCATAACCAGCACCGCCTTGCCCATCGCCGCCGCCTTGTCACCATGGAGAACCACCATTTTTTTCTTCAGCCCTTTCAAGCCCAGGCGGATTCTGTTTTCCAGCAGGCTCTCCTCCACCGCTGAGCCATCTATAAGTATTTTCCCGTCAGAATCGAGGGTAATGGCCACGACCTCGTCATTTTCCATGGCTTCTGAACTCTCCGCCGATGGCAGGTCCACATTAATACTTTCGTTTTTGACAAAATGGGCGGTGAGCAGGAAGAACACGAGCAATAGCAGAACGATGTCTATCATCGGTGTAAGATTGGGAAGGTGCGCCCCCCTCTTGACACCTTTAAACTCCATCCATCACCTCTTCTATGTGAGGTTTTATTTCCTCAATGTCCGGAGATGAAGAGTTGGCGCAAGAGAGGTTTTCAAGGACAATGGAGCCGACTCGCCGCATTATATGCGCTCTGCTGTCCACCTTGCCTTCCAGCAGATGAAGCAGGAAAAGAGTCGGGATGCCCACTGCCAGGCCCACTCCGGTTGTGAGCATCGCTTCCCAGATTCCTCCAGCCAGCGCCTGGGCGTCCACTCTCCCCCCAGCCTGCTCTATGACCATGAAAGCCTTTATCATTCCTGTTATTGTGCCGAACAGCCCAAGCAGAGGCGCCGTGTTCCCGAAAAAGGCCATGGTCCTGAGGCCCCACTCCATCCGCACCAGCTCATCCGATCCTACTCGGGAAGCCACGCGGACCAGGTCCTTTGTCCCCTGAGACGCGGCGGAGATCATCTGTTTTGCGATGGCGGCTTCCGGCCCCTTTACCGAGACCAGGCCTCCCGTTTGCATCTCCCTGGCGGCGGAGGCGGCCAGCAGGTCAATATCAGGGTTTGCGCTGCCCATAAGCGCGAAGTGGATATACCTGTCCAAAACGATGGCAAGGGCGCCCACCGAATATAGGGCAAGAATCCAAACGACTACTCCCCCTTTGTCGAAAATATCGTATATATCCATATCCTCCTCAATCTGACTCAGGTCATTATTTAAGTGGTCTGCCCAATCATGAAAAGTCGCGCGCGATCACTTTCCGGAACCTTGCTATTCTCACGAAACCCGTGATGCAGAGAATGATCGCCGCTACGCTGACAGCGTCGTTGACCCATATCCATTGGGTATGAATGATAAGTCCGCTATGCAGCCCCTCAATGAGGGTAAACAGTGGAGGATCATCATATTCGGGAAAATCGACAGGGGATGTGGTGAACACTCCTCCAATATCACCGCTTTTCAAGGCGCCATGGGACAACAATCCCAGCCTTCCATCGGGAAGGATACCAGCGCTTGTGGCCATGTGTCCCGACCCCTTCACCGCGATCCACTCCCCGCTATTTTCCCTGTAGTAATTGGGGCATCCCATGCCACCCAGGAAGATACCGTTTTCCAACCTGGAGAGAGACCACACAAAGCATGATGGCGCGCCGGGAAGCTTTTCCATGGCCCAGCTTTTGCCTCTGTCCGTGGAAGTGTACAGGCCGCTTCTGGCGCCGATGCTTATTTTCCCAGGCTGGTCCGGATATCCCATCACACTGAATATCTCCCCATCCCATGAGTTGAGATCGTAGACAGGCGGAAGATATTTTCTGTCCAGCTGAATCTTTTTCATCGAGTCCATCAGCGAGTCTGAATGGTCGATTACGATTCCGGTGAGCGAAAGGTATATCACGGGGATGATGGCGATAAGACCCATGTATAGCCCATGGCTCCTGTGCAGGATCTTCATGGTTTTTCGATGGGCCATCCTGCTGACGTGTCGCGCCCTCTTTTCATTTCCTCGCCACACTCTGGGCGCCAGCCAGAAGACAAATCCCGTGATGGAAAGAGCCAGAATCAAAACGCCACCCACGTCGTTTATCAGCAAGGATCCAAAGCCGGATACGATCCCACGGCCATAATGGAGGTCTCGCACGAACCGGGAGAGGCCAATCCTCTGGGCGGCTACGGAGGGGCCGGCGGGGGATAGACGCAGATCCCAAATGACAAAAGTGTCTGTGTTCAGAATGTAGAGACTGCTTCTTGCTACAGCCACTACAATCTCCCTATCACTTGAGCCGGGAGCGATCGCGTTTATAAAATCCCCCGCCAGCGCATAGGGGGTGAACCATTCTCCGCCGTTCTTACTTATCCATATTCCATCATCGGTGGCGGCATAGAGCCGGTCCCAGCCATACCTGGCGTCCTTCATCACATCAAAAACCTGGGGCGATCCGTCTATTCCCTCGAAGCCGGCCTCTTTCCAGCCTTCGCCCGTATCCGCAAACAGCCCCCTTTTGCCTGCGGCGATCCGATATCGGGGATCGTCAGCGTTGACCTTGTAAACCATAAAGCCCGCGGCGCGCTCTTTTTCCAGAATCCTGTCCGGGATAAGTATCTGGGGCGCTGGTGTCTGCCAGATCCATCGCCAGTCGCGATGGTCCAGCAGAAATCCGGTGACTCCAAGAACCGCAAGCCAGGCGGCGGAAATCAGACCACCCCACTTGTGGACACTGTGCATGGTAATCCTCCCGCGCCTTGGGGGAGCCAAGGGCACAGGAGGCTCCATATATCCCACAGCGCGGGGGATGATCAATGCTGCCTCTTTAGTCTGCGTCATCAGAACGAGTATGTGAATCCGCCGGTGAACGACAACGGCGAACCAGGGGCGAACTCCCTGCCTCCGCGTTGCGAATAGCTTGCCGCTGTCGCCCAACGCTCATCAGTGATATTCATCACTCTGCCATAGATCTTGTAGGCGCCCACAACGTAGCCCACTCTTAGATTGAACAGGTCGTGCCCGTCATATTTCTCGGTGTTCTCGTCATCCAGCCAATACTCGCCCAGCTTCACATATTCCAGCTCCAGCGAGGCGCCTCCCAGAAAATCGGGAGTCAGGGTGAGCCAGGCGCTTGCCACCAGCTTTGGCGCGGAGGACATCTCATTACCACTGTAATCCAGATCTTCCTTAGGCTTCCAGTCTTCATAAGTATGCTCTGCCCACGAGGCTGACATGTTGAAAGTCGCCCAATCCGCAAGCCGCGTTTTCGCGCCCACTTCCACACCTTTATGCATCGTCTTGCCTGCATTATTCAGCTCAGAGCTTTTGTCCGGATAGGTATAGGAGACGATATCGTCGCGCTTTTCCATCTGATAAAAGGAAATCTCCAATCCGGTATCCCGGGAAGATGTCCACCGAATTCCCGTTTCATAGCTGTCCACATTCACAGGCTTCAATCCAACAGAGTTTTCTGTTTTCCCCTGTCGGAAAAGCTGGCTCTGCGAGGGGACGCGGAACGCGTTTTTGTACGAAATGAATCCGTTAAATGAGCTGCTAAACTGGTACACGGCTCCCAGCTTCGGGCTCATGTGCGAGTAGCTGACATTTGTGTCGGCTGGCCTGCGGTGGGAGCCTGTGTCTACATCATCCAGATTGTTGATGTATCCATATCCCAAATTGTCATATCGGACACCGGCGGAAAACAGCAGCTTGTCGGCTGGTTTGGTCTCCAGGTGAACATATGGCGAGACACCAGTGAATGTCACTTTGTAATCGTAAATCGCGCCCACGTTCGTATAGCCGGTATATATGTTTCCTTCTTTAGAAGGCTTGATCTTGTCCTCGATTTGTCCACCGGGGCTCTGGTCGATATCGGCGCCAATAACCAGCATGGTGTCCATGGGGGCGAATTTGCGCCTGTACTTGACAATCACCCCGACAGAGTCGTTGCTCGATTCAAGGATCGATGGATCATACGACAGCGACCAGTTGGCAATATAGGAGAGCTTGTTCATCCGCGCGTACGGCGTGAGGCTGAAAAGGCTATCGGCAGTCTCACTATCCAGGGAAACACTGAAGCGTAGCGCTTCAACTTTCCTCCAGGATATTGGAGTGTAGTTGAATTCGGGATTGTTTAAATAATCTTCCTCTGACAAGCGTGAAGAGCCTGCCGTCTGCTGGTCTATCTTCGAATATGCAATCACCGACTTTATCGCCAGCGAATCCCCCACAAACCCGTCATATCTGAAAGTGGTACTTTGCCTGTCGTAATCTGTAGAGTCTCTCCAGCCGTCCGTATGCGTGACGTTCAGGTCAGCCCGCACGCCATGATTTCCCCAGCTTGTGCCACCTCCCACCAGGGTTCTTGTCCAGCCGAACGAACCCGCTTCCAGGTTGGCCTCCGCCTCTGTCTGTTGCGGCGCGGGCTTGGTCAGGGAGTTGATTATGCCGCCGATGGAATCGGATCCGTATAGCGAAGTGCCTGGCCCCTTGGTCACTTCCAAGCCGTCAGCCATCGGAATGTTGACCTCATACAGCGCGTTATGGTTGAAAAATCCGGTGGACCGGATCGGGATACCATCTTCCAGATAGAGATAGACAGCCGCAGTGGTGAGAGGCTGTCGGATGGAGGTCGTATGCCCTTCGCCGCCAGTCACACTGACCAAGACGCCGGGAACTCGATTGACAATTTCCGAAGGGTGGGAAGGCTTTATGTTCCTGATCTGTTCCTTATCAACCATATCAACGGTAGCCGGAGTGTCAGCTTTTTTCTGCTCCTCCCTGGCGCCGGTGACGGTTATTTCGCCTTTTAGATCCTCATCGTTTTCAGCCATAGCAAATGATGGCGAATATGTGATAAATAACAATCCCTGTAACAGCAAGATCATTACCAGTTTATGCATTTTGTCTCCCTTCGAAAGCTTCTGATTTATGACACATACGATCCTGGCGATTACTAGTCGCCAGTTCGTGCGCGGCGTTTAAACATCCCTGGCGCCAATGCTGTACCAGATTTACGACAGGAAGTTCCTATCTACAACCCCATGCGTGCTTGACGTGAAAGGCTTGTGGCGCTTGGCAGACTGTTAATGAGCAAGAAGGTTGCCAAATATCTTAGTGCTTTAATATCATAATGATATGGCCTTGCGGATGCGGATTGCTCATGCAGGGTGTGTGATATCACACACCCTGCAGGTGAAATAACACAGTGCATGAAAGGTAACCGAACAAGCGGGGGGATGCCAACACTGGCGCCATATTGATCGCTGACAAGCTCAGAAATAAGCTCGGTCTTGGAAATAAATCATTTCCGCCATTCAAATCCCTTCGGTATTCGTAAGGGCCTTCCTTCCACCCATAGCCTGGAATAATCATTCCTGGATTCGATTACACTCCTCAAAGGGTCGCGCCTTGGGCCTATCTTCAACTTGATAGCCGCAGCGTCGAATGGAGCGCTTGGCGCCAGCGTCCCTGGCGCCGCCCCCGTATACCCCAGAGCCCTTGCCCCACCATCCGTGGCCATGCGGAACACTTCCCCGGCGCCCATGTCGGGAAACGTTTTCATCACTCTCCTCATCTCCGCTCGTATATCCAGGTCACTATTGGACGCCAGCGAGTCGGTCCCCAGCCCAACCGTGACGCCTTGCCGCAGAAGCTCCGGAAGCGGGTGAGGCGCCTTGCGGCCGAACCAGCGGTTGGAGTTGGGGCAATACGCCACCTTGGCGCCCGCTTTTTTCAGCGCGGCTATATCGCCTCTTGATGGATGATTAAAGTGGACTGCCAGCGCCCCTTCCAGAGCTTCGGCGTCCCTCACCACCTCCGAGGGTCTCTTCCCCGGCGCCCATTCTTTTTTGTATTGGCCCATCGAACGCAACAGATCACGAAACGGCCCCTTCCCGTGGCGCGAAAACTCTTGCTCCTCCAAAGTCTCCGCCAGATGAATGCAGAGAGGAAGACGGCCCTTGGTCGCGAATCGCGCCACCTCCCGCATAAGAACCCCGGATGTGGAATAGACGGCATGCGGCGCCACCCCCTGGCGCAACATTCCATCGCTCCCCCTCCCCTCTCGCACTCGCAGGAGAAGGCCGCCAAATCTTTCCTCCGCCAGAGAGGGATCCAGCCCGAGTACCTCGTGGAACACCACGCCCCGTATTCCCTGTCGCGCCAGCGCAGCCGCCGTCAGCCCGGTTTGTGTTACATCTCCCACGCATGTGGTTCCCGTGGCCATTAGCCGCCTGACGCCGTTTGCGATTGCGCCCCGTATGGTGGAGTTTTTCGTTTTGATCCGCAGAGCCATCAGTTCCCTTATCCAGTCGGTGAAGGGAGCGCCGGGCGCCAGCTTCCCCTTCATATATGAAAGCTCCAGGTGGCAGTGGGCGTTTACCAAACCTGGATGAAGGATATGGCCGGGCAGCCGGATGCTCCTGTCCGCCTTCACTCCCTTCAGGGACTCAGATGGACCAATTTCGGCGACCTTCCCCTCATGGACGATGATGGCGCCGTCGCGCAGAACAGTGGAGGAATCGATGATGATAACCTGAGCGGTGACCTTCAGGGTGGCTCCGGTTACGGGTCGATCCATTTGCGCCAATCCTCGGTAATGATCCCCTGGGTTCTGTAGCGCAGCATGGCGCTTTTGCACTGGCAGTCGCGCGGCTGGCTGCGGACCACTTTCAGCGCCTCGGCCACGATCTCCGGCATCTGCTCCATGGCCCGGTCCACCTTTCGCTTCTCATCCCCGGTGGTCATTCCCTCAAAAAGCACTCCCTGCCGAAACTCCCTCTCCACCAGCCCCTCGGCAAAGTTGGTGAGATAGCAGATGGCCGCATAGCATATTTCAAGCTCCCTTGCCAAAAAAGCCTCAGGGCAGAGGGTCATCCCCACCAGGTCCGCCCCATAGGAGTGGAACAGCCTTATCTCCGCCGGGGTCTCCAGCCTGGGACCTTCGGTGCATAAATACGTGGCCTTTTCCACGACATTTCGATCCATCCGGCCCACGGAATATAGCAGAGCGTGGCGTAGCTCCGGGCAGAAGGGATGGCTCATCCTGATAAAGCCCAGCCCCCCTTTGGTGAAGAAGGTGGAGGGGCGGCTTTTTGTCATATCGATAATGTCGTCCGGCACGGCGAATCCGCCCACATCCAGATGTGGATTGATTATACCCGGCCCGGACCAGGAGACTATCCGTTCCACGCCCAGTTCCTTGAACGCCCAGATGTTGGCCCGGTAGTTTATGAAAGGCGCCGTCACCGCATACCTTTCCAGCCCGTGACGGGAGAGGAAGTAGAACTGGATCCCCGCATGGTTAACCTGCTTGATGTCATCCACCTGGCCGAAGGGAGTCTTGATGGCTGGCGTATCCGTCACCCGGCCGAAGACTTTCTCCTTAAGCAGGTTGTAGGCTGCGCTTCCCCCTATCACGGCGACATTGATCTTACTCACCAGTCTTTCTCCGGCCTCCGGGACGGCGGTGACGCCTGCTTCCGGAGTTCCTTCTTCAGTTCCTGCTCATCCTTCCCGATGGCGTTCAGGGTCATCTTGGCCTCCTCCGGGGTCATTTCCCTCGCTCTATCATCCTTTTCATTCATCTGCTCCGGCTCCGGATTTTTATCCTGCTTTCCCTGGCCGGATTGATCCTGCTTTTGTGACTGCTCACCCTCCCGCGGGTCGTGGCTCTTCTCCTCATCCTTGCTATCGCCATCCTGGCCCTCTTTTTTATCCTGTTGGCTTTGCTGCTTCTTTTTATTCTCAATCTCCTGGATTCTGGCCAGGGACAGCTCCAGATTGTGGCGGGAGTCATCACCACCAGCGCCGGATTTCAGCAAAGCCTTGTAACCCTCCGCCGCAGCGGCATAGCTCTTCTGCGCGTTCTCCATGTCACCGCTTTTCTCCGCCGCCTCCCCGGCGCGGTACAAGGCCACTCCCCGGTTGAAGGCGGCGTCTTCTCCCAGCGCTCCCCCGGCTCCGGCAGCCCGCTCGAAGGCCTTGGCCGCCTCCTGATACTCTCCCAGCTTGTGGTAGGCGCCCCCCATGTTGTAGTCCAGTTTTTTATTGTCCGGGTCCGTCTGTTGGGCTTTCTTGTATTCCTCCAGGGCTCCCTGGTAGTCCTCCAGACCTTGCAGCGCCGCGCCTTCATGGGCGGGCCCGCCAAATCCGGCCAGGATCATCACCATCAGCGGCAGGGCAGCCACCCTATATGATGGAGCCATATTCCAGCATCTCCAATATCAGCCCTTCCCGCAGTCCGAAATCCGACACAATGATATGATCCACCCCCGCGCGACGCATTACCGCCTCCACCATGGCAACACCCGGGATGATCAGATCTTCGCGCCCCCCCTTCAGCGGGCCGATGCGTGACATCTGATCGATAGTCATCGTGAAAAGCTTCAGCCGCATAGCCTCCACAGCCTTCAGGGTCAGCTTGTGATGGTTGATCATGGCGGAGTTGTATTCGTCCAGCTCCAGGTCCATGGCCGCCAGCGAAGTCACCGTCCCCGCAGTGCCTACGATGCTCTCTCCCCCGTCCGGGGCAAGCTGGGTGAAAACCTGGTCCACCTTCGCCTTCACCTCCTCGGCCATTTTACGATATTCATATTCGATCACCGGATGCGCGGTCAGATATGTCTCCGACAAACGCACAACACCCAGGTCTGATCCCACTGCGGCGCCTTTCCCTTTTCTTTTACTGTGGATGAACTCGGTGCTGCCGCCGCCTATGTCGAAGAGGATGAATCCGGCTTCCCCATCCTTAACCACCAAACGGGCGCCTCTCAGGGCCAGCCGCGCTTCCATCTCCCAGGTTATAACCTTAAGTCCATGGCCTACAGCGGAGCGCAGCTTTACATCCAGCTCATCGGAATTGGCGGCGTTGCGCCCCGCGCTGGCGGCGGCGATCACCAGATTAAACGGATAGAAAGGCTCCGCGTTTTTCAAAAGCGAGGCCACCCCATTCACAGTTCTTTTTATGGCGGCCGGGGCCAGCTTCCCGCTCTTGCCCAGCCCCGCGCTCAGGCGGGTTATCACCTGGTCGGAATATACGATGGAAAAACTCTCCCCCTCCGGCTCGGCTACAAGAATACGGACTGTGTTGGCTCCCAGGTCTATTGCCGCGATTCTGCTCATGGCGCGCTCTCCGATAATTCCCTCAGTGACATCGATCCATTATAGCAAATGGGCCCTCCTC
>JAOUMU010000191.1 GCA_029881335.1 Nitrospinota bacterium
CGCGGAGGCGATGGAGCGAAACCGGTTGGCCGCCTTGATAGGCGCCGGACCGGACCGAGGGATGGTGATGGCGGAACCCCCTGGCCACATTCGCCTGCCTGCCGCCATGGCGCCAGACGGACTGAAACTGGACCTGGCTCATCGCAGGCCGGATATCATCGCCGCCCGGTGGAGGGTGGAGGCGGCGGCCAGCGCCATTGGCGCATCCCGGGCGGCGTTCTATCCAAATATTAACCTCAGAGGATTGATCGGCATGCAATCTGTGGAGATAGGCAAGCTGCTTTCCGGCGGCAGCCTGGTGTACAACGCCGTGTCCGCGATCCATCTCCCCATTTTCGACGGTGGCGGATTGCGGGCCAAGCTGGGGGCGGCGGAGGCGGAGTATGACATGGCGGTGGAGACATATAACAGCATGATCATCCACGCGGCCAGGGAGGCGGCGGACGCCCTGACGCGGATCGACAATTTGGACCGGAGAATCGCAGTGGCCCGGCGGGCGCTGACCATGGCGGAGAAAATACACAGGCTCACCCAAGTCCGCTTCGATACAGGATTGGACGATTACCTGATGGTTCTCCAGGCCCAGGATGAGCTGTATGGTCAGTCGCGGAACCTGGCGCGTCTGGAGGGGGAAGCGGCCCAGGCCAGGGTGGCGCTATTCGCCGCGTTGGGTGGAGGATATCAGAATGATAGATTCAGGATGGAAAAAACGGAAGAGCAATGAACGAATCCAAACAGGGCGCGCAGGCGCCTCATAATTCTAATCGCAACAGGAAACTGGCGCTGTTATCGCTGGCGGTGGTGTTCATAGGTTCAGGCGTTCTGTTCGCCGGATGGTGGTTGACGGCTGGCCAGTACCGCGAAATCACGGATAACGCATATGTGACCGGAGGGATGTATTATGTGGAACCGCAGGTGGCGGGGACCGTGGTGTGGATCGGCGCCGAGAATACAGAGTATGTGAAAAAGGGGCAGCCCTTGATCCGGCTTGGGGATGCGGACCTTGTCATCGCCATGGAGAGGGCCAAGGCCCAGCTTTCCGAAAGCGTCCTGACGGTGGCCAACCTGCGAGCCAGGGTGGAGCGATTGAAAGCGGCCCTCACCGCCGGGAAAATAGACCTGGCCATGGCGCGCGATGAAATGGAAAGGCGCAAGGGCCTTGTGGAGATAAAAGCGGTGAGCCGTGAGGTGTACGACAAGGCCCGCGCGGCTTATGAATCCGCAGTGGTATCCCTTGAAGTTGCCCGGCTGAATATGGAAGCGGCGAGCATCCTGGCGGGGGGGGAGGATGTGGGGTCCCATCCCAGGATCATGACCGCCAAATCCGCTCTGCGCGAGGCGTTCCTGAACACGCGCCGAGTGGTGATGGTGGCCCCGGCCGACGGATATGTGGCCAAACGCTCCGTGCAGGTGGGTCAGCTGGTGGCCCCGGGTCGGCCATTGATGAGCGTGATCCCGCTGGACGACGTGTATGTGGAGGCCAACTTCAAGGAAACCCAGCTGCGCCACATGCGCCTGGGCCAGCCTGTGACGCTCAAGAGCGACCTGTACAGCTCGGCTGTCGAATTTACCGGCAAAGTGGCCGGATTCGGCGCGGGAACGGGCGGAGTGTTCGCCATCCTTCCCCCGCAGAACGCCACCGGCAACTGGATAAAAATCGTCCAGAGAGCGCCGGTAAGGATCGAACTGGATCAACAAAATAACCTCAAAGAGGCGCCGCTGATCCTGGGGCTTTCCATGATGGTGACGGTGGACACCTCCGACCGTGGCGGGAAAAGGCTAACTGGCGGCGAACCGGGCAAGAGGAAAAGAACTTCCACAGATGTTTACGCCGACCAGGCCGAGGGGGTGGAAGAAATGGTGGAGAGTGTTTATATGGCAAGTCTGGAGGCGGCCAGACCGGCGCCGCCCGAAGAGTAGCCGATGACCCATTACGAGCCGATGAAGGGGTGGGCGCTTGCCGGCGTCACCATATCAGTGGCGCTGGCCACCTTCATGAACGTGCTGGACACCACCATCGCCAACGTCTCCATCCCCGCCATAGCCGGGGGGCTTGCGGTCACCCCCAGCCAGGGGACATGGGTCATCACCTCCTATGCGGTGGCCACGGCCATAGTGATCCCCCTGTCCGGGTGGCTGGCAGCCAATTTCGGCGAGGTTCGCACATTCCTCACCTGCACGCTCCTCTTCTCCGCAGTGTCAGTTTTATGCGGTTTTGCAGGCAACTTCGAAACCCTGGTGGTGCTCCGGATATTGCAGGGCGCCGTGGCCGGGCCGATGATTCCCCTCTCCCAGAGCCTTTTGCTGCGCTGTTATCCGGAGGATCGCCGGGGGACGGCCCTATCCTTCTGGGCGATGACCACAGTTATAGCGCCAATAGTTGGCCCCATCATGGGCGGATGGATCACGGACAATGTGGGGTGGCCATGGATCTTCTATATCAACGGCCCTCTCGGAGTGGCGGCGGCCTTTTCTGCCTGGAGTTTTTTAAAAGACAGAGAGACCCCTATCACTCGCAGGCCCGT
>JAOUMU010000021.1 GCA_029881335.1 Nitrospinota bacterium
TCAATCTCGGCTCCCAGCGCCGCCTCGACTGTCATTTTTACAATCTCGCGGCTCAGGTCGGAAAGGTCTTTCTCGGACTTGATATCACGGGCGAGCTCTTTGGCGATCGCCTCCAGTTTCTTGCGGTCTGTCGTCATGCTCATTATCCTCCTTTGCGAAGATTAAGGAATTATGAGCAGTTACACAATTTAATTTACAGACTCTCGAGTTTTGACAGTATATTTACTTCTTTAACAAACCTTCTAACTGAATTATCACTTATATCTATGAGTGTTTTTACCGCATATTCCTTACTTTCATTTTCTCGAATACAACTCCATACTTCCCCAAATCCTCCGGATCCCAACTCTCTTCTTTTAATATAATCAGGCATCATTCCTCCTGTCTGTCAACGGTCATTTCTCACCTTATGAATTAAAAACTTGCCTCAAACACTCAGTTTTATCATTACTTGAGCAGCACCATATCATCCCGATGCATAACCTCATCATAGAATTTGTATCCAAGGATGTTCTCTATCTCGCTGGATCTGCATCCTTTGATCTTTTCCATCTCGTGGGAATGGTAGTTCACCAGCCCCTTGCCAAAGACCGCGCCATCCGGCCCTTTCACCTCCACCGCCTCGCCTGATTCGAAATCCCCCTCCACCGATGCCACCCCGGAGGCGAGCAGGCTTTTCCCCATTGTCAGCAACGCTTGTCTCGCGCCGCCATCCACCACTAAGGCGCCCCGGGGTTTCAGCGTAAACTCTATCCAGTGCTTCTTGCTGTTCATGGGGTCGTCGTGGGGGAAAAAGAATGTGCCGATATCCCCCCCCTCCATGGCGTCCTTGAGGCTGTTTTCCCTGGCCCCAGGAAGGATGATGGTTGACGCGCCAAACCGTGACGCCTCCTTTGCGGCCCGCACCTTGCTCGCCATGCCCCCCAGCCCCGTGCGGCTGGAGGAGTCCCCCGCCACCGCGAAGATCCCCTCGTCCACCTCCTCTACGAACTCTATCTTCGTCGCTTCCTTGTCCAGCCTTGGGTCGGCGGAGTATAGCCCGTCCACGTCAGAGAGGATCGCCAGAAGGTCCGCTTCCATAAGGTTGGTCACTCTGGCGGACAAGGTGTCGTTGTCGCCGAATTTTATCTCATGCACCGCCACAGTGTCGTTCTCATTGATAATCGGAATGGCGCCGAAGTCGAAAAGGGAATTTATCGTGTTTCGAGAATTCAGGAACCTGCGGCGGTTGGCCATATCGTCATGGGTCAGCAGCACCTGCCCCACTTTCAGCCCGTGGATCTCGAAGCATTTGGCCCAAAGCGAAATCAGCCGCCCCTGCCCCACAGCTGCTGCCGCCTGCTGCACAGGGATGGGCAGACCCCTGCGCGGTATTCCCAAGGCCTTGGTCCCCAAAGACACGGAACCGGAACTCACCACCGCCACCTTGCACCCGCTTTCGGTCAGCCCCGCTACATGACCGACGATCCGCGAAACCACGTTCTCGTCCAGATCCTCATATTTCTCACCGGTCAGCACACCACTGCCCACCTTCACCACTATCCTCCGGGCGTCTGTCAACAAGCGGCGACGGCGTTCCTTTTGATCGCTTGTCATACCCCGCAGAACTCGATTAGTTTTTCCAGCTTGGCCATGGCCGCGCCGGAATCTATCGCCTCGGCGGCCAGGATTATCCCTTCACCCATGGAGGCAGCCTTGCCGGAAACCAATATCGCCGCCCCGGCGTTGAGCAGAACCACATCCCTGGGGGCGCCTTTTTTGCCGGAGAGCAGATCGCGCAATATGACCGCGTTCCGCGCCGCGTCGCCCCCCCTTATCTCTTCGATGGACCGGGGGTAGAGCCCGTAATCCTCCGGCTTTACGGTAAAGTTTTCCACTCTTCCATCCTTGAAGGAAGATATGGTAGTGGGGCCTGTGATGGTGATTTCGTCCAACCCATCGGAGCCGTGGACCACCATCACATGGCGGCTGCCCAGCTTCCCCAGCACCTTGGCGATTGGCTCCACCAGCGCGTCTGAATAGACCCCCACCACCTGAGCCTTAGCCCCGGCCGGGTTAGTCAACGGGCCTAGAATATTGAATATGGTTCTTATTCCGATTTCGCGGCGCGGGCCGATGGCGTATTTCATGGCCCCATGCATTAGCGGCGCGAAGAGAAACCCGATCCCCACCTCGGTAAGGCATTCCTCCACATGGTTCACCTCCGCCTGGATATTCACTCCCAGCGCCGCCAGCACGTCCGCCGAGCCGGACTTGGAGGATACCGCCTTGTTGCCATGCTTGGCCACGGTGATCCCGGCAGCGGACGCTACGAATGCCGACGCCGTGGATATGTTGAACGTTCCGGATTCGTCGCCCCCGGTGCCACATGTGTCCACCACCGGCTCCGGACCAGGATCCACCTTCACAGACTTCTCCCTCATCACTCTCGCGGCGCCGGATATCTCCTCCACCGTCTCCCCCTTCAGGCGCAGCGCTGTCAGGAAAGAGCCTATCTGCGCCTCCGACGCCCCCCCGGTCATTATCTCCTCCATCACCTGGACCATCTCCGCCTCTTCCAGGTTCTGACAATGGATCAACTTGCCAATCGCCTCCTTTATCATCTATTTCCCCTCATATTCTCAGAAAGTTTTTCAGAATATCCTTTCCATGCTCGCAGATAATCGATTCCGGGTGGAACTGCACTCCTTCCACTGACGCGCTCTTGTGCCGGATGCCCATGATATCTCCATCCGGCGCCCGCGCGGTGATCTGGAACTGATCCGGCAGGCTGGCCTCCTCCACCACCAGTGAATGATATCGCGTGGCCATAAACCCCATGGGTAAGCCGAGAAACACGCCCTTGCCGTCATGTTCGATCCTGCTGGTTTTTCCGTGCATCAGGCGTCTTGCCTTGATTATTCTGGCGCCAAAAGCCGCCGCCATCGACTGATGCCCCAGACACACGCCCAGAATAGGGGTCTTGCCGGTCATCTTTAGCACAAGCTCCATGCATATCCCCGCTTCGTTGGGTGTCTTCGGCCCAGGGGAGATGACTATCCGCTCCGGATTCATCCGCTCCACCTCCTCCACGGTGATGGCGTCGTTGCGGACCACTTCCACCTGTTGACCCAACTCGATAAGGTACTGGGCCAGGTTGTAGGTGAAGGAGTCGTAATTGTCTATTAAAAGCAACATGGTATCCGTCTGTTTTTGATCAGCATAGTATAGGGCCAACGAGCCGCGGAAAGGAAGAGGTGATGCTGAAAATACGTTTGCTCTCTGGCGCGGTCAGAATATTGATAATACAGAAACTATGGAAATAACCACCATACCACGTGCCAAGCTATCGCATTTCATCTCAGATATGCGCGGATAGCAGTATTAATCGCCCAGGCTCGTTCTCCAATCATGGTGTGCCCGAGGCCTGGGATGATTAAGATTCCCGCTCTGGGATAGAGGGGGAGGTGTATATCCTTCTGCCACGTTGGGCCTGAAAGGCAATAGGGCTGTGCGATTCCTGCTACCAGATCTATATCCGCCCCCCCCGTTCGTTGTGGCAGTTGTCTGGGCGCTGCCGGCGATGACGACGCCCGGCCGCCAAAAGGCCATCGACCCGGTGGAGATATCGTCGCCGCAGAAATATCCGGAGGTCGGATTCGCATCCGATTCCTTCGATTCCATCATCTGGATCATGATGTAATCAAGCCACGCCTGATCATCGGGACCGTCGACGGGCGGAGCATGAAAGAATATTGCGCCCAGGCTCTATACGATTTTTTGCCGAAAACTTTGGGCGCAGTTTCCCGGCAGTCCTAATGACAACGCCTTCGCCGAATGGTTCATGAAAGCGCTTAAATACCAGGAGGCGCCCCTATGGGAGAATGAGAGCTTCACAGACTTTGTGGAAGGGATTCCGGAGCTCATCAAGAGCGTCTATAACCGAAAGCGGATTCACTCCGGGATCGGCTACTTGCCGCCGATGAAATACTCTCCTTACACATTCGCGGCCAGCTTTCGATATTGCAAACCATAAAACATCTCCAGGTATCTACGGGTTTCGGCCCGCTCCAGGTTGGTCACGTATTTCCAGAAGCCATAAACCCGGGAGAGGGTCATCATCTTTTCGGCGTATCGCTCCCAGGTATACCGGCTTTGGACTCTGGAGACGCCGCCTGTGGATATCAGCTCCCAATAATCCCGAGAATTGGAGCATCGCTCAAAAAAGTCGGCCAGTTTCTCGGCCGCTTCCGCTCCATGGTTCGGATCTATATGAAAACCGGACACCCCATCCTCGATGATCTCCAGAGGTCCACCGAAGCAGGTGGCGAAGGTAGGAAGCCCGGATATCATCGCTTCGATGACGGTCAGGCCGAACGCCTCGAAGAGAGCCGGCTGAACGAAAATGCCTCTGTGGTCCGCAATCACCCGATAAAGCTCACCAGCGAAGGCCTTGTCCAGACGGGCGCCGATCCAGCGGACATTATTATCAAGCTGATGGCGGGTCATCAATTCGTGCATCCACTCGATCTGGCCTCTCTCCTCCTGATCCTGCGAGTGGTCCGGATTCAGTTGACCGGCGATGATCAGCATGTTGGCCTTCTCCCGCAAGCGCGGTGAGTTGGCGTACCATTCCACCAGGCCGGTAATATTCTTGATGTGATCCAGGCGGGCCATGGTGAAAATAATAGGTTTTTCCCTGTTTTCATAATTACCCCGACGGCCCTCCCCCTCTCCGTCTCCGTTTATCAGGATTTCGATCTCCTCATGAAACAACTTCAGCCTGCGGGACTTTTCGGTGAAAGGGAAATATATGTCTGAATCCGCACCTGGCGAAACTATATTGAACTTCGGATCGTATACATCTATCCCGTTCGTCACTCGATATAAACCGGGCATCGTGAAGGATGAGTAGCTTTCGTATTGCCCCACGGAGTCGGCCTTGCCGGATATTTCCTGAAAAGTGGATGTTATTATGAAATCGGCGTAGTTCATGGCGACAAGGTCCGCCGTGAACTGACAGGAGAAATGATATTTCTCCTCGTTGTCCTTCCAGTAAAGATCGGAGAAGAGGTACTTGGTCTTTTCCAGGGCATGGGCGATGTTGCATTGGGTCACCTTCATTTTATCCGACATCAGCGAGGCGACCAGGTTGCCGTCGGAGTAGTTGCCCACGATAAGGTCCGGTCTTCCGGCAAGCTCGGCGGTCACCTCCCTGGAGGCCTCCTCGGCGAAGCGCTCCAGGTGGGGCCATATTTTAAACCGGGATATCCAATGGGGAATCACCTCCCCACTGTCGTTGGTGAATGGAACCCGTAATATGATGGCGTTCTCGGTTCCGTTGATCTTTTCGATCCGTTGATCGCAAGTGGTACCGTTGGCTTCCGGTAAAAGCCGACTGATCACTACTATCCTCGGCTTTATGGTCAGTCCTTGCTGGACAACCAGTCTTAACATCTCTTTTTCCAGAGCCCGCACCTGGTCCAAAATATATACTACCTGTCCACCCGTATCCGGCAGGCCCAGCGCCTTTGCCTGGCTGAAATAACCATGGGGTGAGATGATGGCGATGGAGAATATCATCGGCACTCGGGCAAGGAATTTTTCCAATCGATCGGGATCCGGCGCTTCCAGTATATCTGTCAGCCACTGCATCGTCTCGGCCACTCTTCCTATGGTGTGGCCCCATCCTGGCTCGAACCCATAATCCTGAAGGACATGCCGGATACTTTCCACCGATTCGGACTTGGAACGATGCAAAAGCAGACTCTCTGCGCGTCTTAATGCGGAGCGAAGTTTCGAGACATTAGTTATCCTGTCGTTGACCATCAGCTGTGTTCCGCGGTATTGATGAACCCGTAAAAAATCCAGAATTAACGCACTTCCCCTCTCCATATCCTGGAAAAGCTGGCTGGAAAGCTTCCGGTTGAGAAACTCCACACCCCTGCCAATGGAGCGTGTCTCTTTCATCCTGGGAAATCCCCGATTGAAAGGTTCCATATCTATTTCCAGGGTCCATCCGTTTTCCTTGCCAATGGCGATCCTCTCCTTCACCTGCAGGTACTCGGAAACGGAGATCGCCGTCACAGAAAGGGGTTCTGCGCAAAGGCGAATATGCTCCCACTCCCCTATGCGCGGTCGGTGGGCGACATATATATACGGATCTTCAACAGCCGCCTCCTGGACGCCTGTGAAAAACTCTGTGAAGGGGGAGCTACCAATCTCTTCCACCCCGCTCTCCCGGGCGAAGCTGACGAAAGTTTCCAACACCTCAGTGCGCAACAGAAGCTTTTTCCCGGCGGAGAAGAATGCGCGCATTATTGGAGCCGACTGGTCCGCGTGTTTGGTAAAATATTCTTTGATGTCCGGATTCATCTCACATCCTCTGTTTTTGCTGCAGACCAATCATCGTCGAACCAGCGGAACTTTTCCACCGCCTCGATTACTCCATTTGCAAAGTGTCCATGGGCAAAATATATTTTGGGCCTTTTGCGAAGTTTTTTTAATTCAGGGCTGTAATTGCCCACCACCACACCTTGCATCTCGCCCACCAGCATCTCCTCGTCGTTGCCGCTGTCCCCCGCCACCATTATCCGCTCCAGCGGTATTTCCCAGCGCGTCGCCAGCCGCCGGATGGCCTGCCCTTTGGACGCGCGCGATGGCAAAATATCCAAAAACGCGCCATGGGAGTATATCACCGAAACAGACAATCCAGCCCTGCGCAGAAGACGGACCACCTCCGCCCTTCCAGGCGCTTTCTCAGGGTCGATAAAGTATGATATTTTATGAGCGCCCTGCCCTTCTTGTGGCTGTAGTTTCAGGCCGGGCAGTCTATCGAGGATCTTATGTATCCCCTCCGGCTTCCAGCGGTGGTTTATATGGGTGGAGTATCCCCAATCACGCACCAGGTTCGGGCCGTAATGGATTTCGGTTCCCACCCCCGTTATCAGGGCGTTCGGCATGGTTATGTCCCATTTGGATAGAGCCTCCAGTGTCAGGTCCAGGCTCCTGCCGGAAGCCACCCCGAAGCCTATTTTGTCGCTGGCGTCCAGAAGCATTTGCATCAGCCGGGCCAACGCTTTTCGGTCACCCGTCAAAGTATTGTCTATATCGCAGATCAACATCCGGTCGTGGGATACAAGCCGACGGTGCAAGGTCCTCCCAATGGGGCGTCTATCACTCGTTATCACCTTGCCCGCCACCTTAAGGTACGACTTGGCGTGGGTTTTCCAGGAGTAATGCCTGTCCACCGCTGCCAGGCCTTGCCGGGAATAGTCCCTCCACACCATTCTGTCCGTGACAATGCGGTTGATCGCTTCCCCGATCTTTACCGGATCGGCCGGATCCACAAGCTCGCCGTTAGAGAGTTTGCGTATGATATCTATCGGGCCGCCATCGTTTGTGGCCACCACCGGCAGCCCGGATGCCGCCGCCTCCAGCAAAGTCAGCCCGAACGGCTCGTTCCATGCAGGATTCACGAACACTCCACGGCTTCGCGCAGCCTGCCTGTATAAAAGTGGGATTTCCTCCTGGGAATGCCGCTTGGGAAATGCGGTTTTCCCATACAAATCGTAATAATCTATCAGATGGATTATTTCCTTGATGGAATCCTTTTGCCCTCGGGGCAACCGCCGGTAATCGTCCCGGTTTCCCGCCACGATGACCAGGTTCGCGGTTTCCCGCAGCTTCTCGCTTTTTCCATAGGCATGTAACAGCGCTCCCAGATTCTTCTTCTTGTCAGCTCTGGCCACGCAAAGAATCATCGGCTTTTTAGGCTCGCGCAAAAACCGGTCCACTTCCACCTTAAGCTCGAACGATTCCTGCCACCATCGGCCGGGAGGAGCGAACCGCGACAGGTCCACCCCTGGAGGGATCACCTGCATCCGATTTGGTTGGTAGTGGTCATACAGCCCATATTGCTCCTCCACCTCCTGATGGGTGGAGCAGACTACCATCGCCGCGTTTTGCAACGCCTGCTCCTCCGCGTCTATCCTGGTGTCTATGCTGTACTCACGCTCCATATCCTCTTCACTTAGCCCCTGCTCCGCCAGCCCCAGTTTCTTCACCTTCCCCAAGGAATGCGCGGTGAAAGCCAGGGGCACATCCAAAAGAGCGGCCACCCGCGCTCCCACATATCCCGCGTCGGCGTAATGAGCGTGAATCAGGTCTGGCGCGCGTCCCACGGTTCTCAGATACTTTGCTATATTATCCGCGAAAATGTCCAGGTATGACCAAAGCTTCTCCTTGCGCACATATCGCCGCACACCGCAGGATATCCTTACTATCCGCGCCTTGTCGGAGATCGGCTCCGTGACCTGGGAGTAATCGCTTGATATCCGGTTATCCTCCAGAATGCGGGTGATAAGATCCACTCGCTCCACCATCGGCCGGGAAGCCAGCGCAGCGGCCTCCTCCAACACGTATTTCACCTGGCCGCCAGTGTCCGCATCTCGCCCCAGCTCCAGGTTGTGGGAGCGGATCAGCCCATGGACACTTATCATCAATATGTAATAACCTGGATTATCCTCTTTCTTCATCTTCTCCACGCCATCTCTCCACAATACCGGAATAATGTTTGGCGTTCCGGGTGACGGCCCCTTTCAGGCGGCACACCGACGCGGCGAACTCCAGCGCCCTGTCAAGTATTTTCGCTTTCTCCCAGCCGGACATCAGCCCCATGATCACTACAGCGCAGAACGCGTCCCCGGCGCCCACGGTGTCCACCACCTGCTCCACACGCCATGGCGCCCCCTCCACGGCGCCGCTCTCTTCCACCATCATGGCGCCCTTATCCCCGTTGGTGACCACCAGCGCATCCAGTTTCCAGTCCCTTCTCAGTCCCAGCGCCAACTTGGTCAGGTCCTCTCCCTCCGGTATACTTGCGCCTGTGATCTCCATCAGCTCATCCCGATTCACCTTCACATACCTGGCCCCACTCACCAGGGAGCCCAACAGGGGAAGCGGAGTCCACGGCGGGCGCAGGTTGACATCAACAAAGACAGGCGAATCATATTCACTCTTGAGCCCGAGGAGAGCTTTGCGGGAGACACCGCCGCGGGCCGCCAATGCGCCATGGTAAATCAGAGGGGGAACGCTCCCCACCAAGTTGATGGCCGTTTCATTGTCGATGAAGTCATAAGCTACATTTGGTGTGATATCAAAGGAGGGTTCTCCATTGTGGATGGAGACCCGGACCTGCCCTGTGGGATGAGCGGGATCTATCTGTACACCGGAAGGATCGAGCCCCCATTGGGTCATGGCGGTTAGAATCTTCTTTCCCAGCGCGTCTTCTCCGATTCGGCTGATGATCAGCGGATCGTACCCGAATCCCTTCAGACTCCAAGCTACGTTGAACGGCGCTCCCCCCAGCGCTTCTTCACCATCGGGGAAAACATCGAATAGAATTTCCCCGAAAATGACGGGTTTTCCCCTGTTTTTCTCGCTCATTCGCCTTGACGTGTATAACCCATGATCTTCATTCTACACGAAAACTGTGGCAAGCACAAAAGGCGAGGCCGCGGTGTTCTCCGGCGAAAACATTAGATAAAAAGCATGAGATTGTAAGCAGCGCATGGAATTGGGGAATCAAGACTGTATAGTTTCTTTGTAGGGGGTGAGGGGCTCCGCATCTATGGACCAAAACCTGTCGAACAGCAGAAACCGTGCTCTGGCGCCCAGAGGGGAGAAAAAAGGAGCGGGATCAGCGATTGACTATCCGCGAGTTTTTCGACATCTTACAGTCAAAGAACACAATTTGTATGTGTATATGTGTTGCCTCATGGGAAAAGGAAAATGCTACACAAAGCCGGGCAAGCTGCCGCGCAACTTCATCCCCATCCGCCCGGACGAGGCCACCGCTATGGAGATCATCAAGGCCAGCAAGCAGGGCTAACCCAAAGGGCGACTCGTTATCCGCCCCTTAATAGCTCATCATCACCATCTCATTCCTGGATCGACCCGAGTATCTCACCCTTCGCATTGCGTTTGACAGAAATACTCTACCAATATAATAATAATCCTATTTGGATGAGCTATGAAGATTAAGCCAGCCGACGATTTTGAGATACCCTATGGAGAACCCTTCAAAAATGACAAACTCGGAAGGGAACCAGCGGCGGACGCTCTTAAGGATTTGTTATCCAACCTGGATGAGCCGTTCGTCTTGGCGATCGACTCCCAATACGGAACCGGCAAAACCACCTTCCTGGAAATGTTTCGGAAGAAGCTAGAGAAGGATTCCTTCCGTTGTATCTCTTTCAACGCATGGGAAAACGATTTTATTGGAGATCCGTTGGCAGCGCTTATAGGCGCCATCACCAGCCAGGTGGAAGAATCCAGCGTCAAAACAATTAAGGGGAAATTTACCAAGGAAGTCAAAAACATTAAAAAAGCAGGCGAGATTCTGTTGAAAAGGTTAATTCCATTTGCGCTAAAGCTTGCATCTCAAGGGTTACTAGATCCCGGCAAGGATTACGATAAGGTATTTGACGCACTAATGGGTAAACTCGCCTCCAAATCAATCAACGAATACAAAAAACAGAAAGAGGAAGTCGATAAATTCAAGGATGCACTGAGCAAATTCTCAACTGTTACCTATAAGAATGAGAACAATGAACCAATAAAAAAGCCAGTGATCGTTTTAATTGATGAACTGGACCGTTGTCGCCCTAACTTCGCATTGGAATTGCTAGAAAGGATAAAACATTTTTTCAATATTAAAGGCTTTGTCTTCGTTTTAGCATATGACAAGAATTCTATGGGGAGCATGATATCAACTATCTATGGTAATGATTTGGATGTGGACGGTTATTTAAGAAGATTCATTGATCTGGAATCCAGATTACCAGAGCCAAAGACTGATAAATATGTAAATTACCTGTTCGATAAATTCGAGCTGGATAAATTCTTTAAATCAAGAAAGAGCAATATCCATACATTCGATAAATCCCATCTCCAGAAAGCATTTACAGAGTTGTTCAAGATATACAATACTCCCCTTAGAAAACAAGAGCACTGCTTTATTCAACTTAGCATTCTCTTTCATATGACACCCTCTGATAGACCACTGCACGCTTTTGCCGTAGCTCTTTTGATTGTGATAAAAAACTCAGATCCGAAACTCTACTATAGATTTGTGAACGAGGAAATTGGTCATGGTGAAATCCTTGATTCAATAAGGACGAAGACAGGTGGAATTGTATTTTTAGAAAGTGATACTGGGGCAATCATGGAAGCCTACATTGTTTTATGCTATGAAGAGGATAGGGTTAGCGAATACAGACAGAAACAAGACGAATTATCGAAGTCTAATGATATTCCACAAGATAAGCCTGATCGAATCGAAATCATTAGAAAAATTATCACCCCCAATGGATACTTTTATAACTCTGGGTTATTGAATAAAATCAAGCCACGCTTAGAACTGCTTGAAAGATTCCACGACTTCACAGAAGAGGACGAAAACAAACAGGGTGGCTAATACGCCATCCGCCCCTTCTACACCCCCGGTTTCCCGCCCAAAATAATCGCGTCGGAAACCAACTGGTGCAGGCTGGCCACAACTTCCATGTCGAAGCCGTATTCCGGCAGGACCTTGGTGAACTGGGCCTTGCAGATGGCGCAGATCGCCGCCATGGTGTTCACTCCCTTGCGCTCCATCACTTCGTGCAGAGCCTGGGCCCGCGGGCTGACGCCCTTCACGCGGATCTCCATCAGCTCGTCGGTGAGCAGGCCCCCTCCCCCGCCGCAGCAGTAGGTGAACTCCCGGATGGTGTTCTCATCCATCTCCACGAAGTTGTTGCACACGGAGCGGATCACCTCTCTGGGGATATCGAACTGGCCGCCGGGCCGGTCCCCCATGCGGCTGGCCCGGGCCACGTTGCATGAGTCGTGGAAGGTCACCACCCGCTCGTCGTTGGCGCTCTTGTCCAGCTTCAGTCCGCCGCGCTGGATCAGGTCCAGTGTGAACTCGGCGATATGGGTGGGGGTCTGGTATTTCGGGTCCAGAAAATCCCACGGCCCGATGAGGGTGTGCCAGAAACTATATGCCACCCGCCAGGCGTGGCCGCATTCCCCCACGATGATGCGTTTGACCCCCAGCTCCTGCGCCGCGTCGCGGATGCGTTTTGCCACGGTCTGCATGGTGTCGAAGCTGCCTATGAACATGCCGAAGTTGGCGAACTCCGACGCGTAGCTTGATATGGTCCAGCTCACCCCCGCCTCGTGAAACACCTTGGCGTAGCCGGTGAGCCCCTCGATGTGCGGCGAGCTGAAGAAGTCGGCGGAAGGCGCGATCAGCAAAACGTCTGCGCCCTTCACGTCCAGGGGGAATTTCACGGCATGGCCCGTCTCCTCTTCGGTATCTTCTTCCAGGAACTCCAGCGTGTTGGCCAACGCCGCTTTTTGTAATCCCAGATTGTTGCCTACGGTGGTGACTTTGCCCAGGATCTCGTTGCAATATTTCTGGCCAATGCCAACGGAGTTCATGATTTCACGCGCGGCCATGGAGACCTCGGCGGTGTCTATCCCGTATGGGCAGTAGACGGAGCATCGGCGGCACTGGGAGCATTGGTGGAAGTAGCTGTTCCACTGATCCATGACATTCTCGGACATCTCCTCCGCGCCGGCCAGGTTTCCCAGCAGCTTTCCGCCAGGGGTGAAATTGCGGCGGTATACCTTGCGCATCAGCTCCTGGCGGGCCACCGGCATGTTGTTCGGGTCTCCGGTGCCGATGAAGTAGTGGCATTTATCCGTGCAGGAGCCGCAGCGGACACAGGTGTCCATGAACACGCGCAGGGACTTGTATTTGCCCAGAAGCTCGCCCATCTTTTCCACGGCCTTGGTTTCCCAGTTCTCCACCCTGGATGGGGGGAACCCGATGCCGGTGTTGTGGTCTTCCTTGGCGGCGTTGGGCTTCACATGGGCCGTGGCGCCGGGATTGATGGCGGGGATCTTTATCTCCCCGGTTAGCTTTTCTACTTCAAAATTCAGTTTTGCCATGACTCTATTAATTCCTGGCCCATGGATTTACATGGCGGATTTCGCGGCAATCGTCCACCTGTGTCCTGGTGGGGGAAAAGAATATCCCGCCCAGATGCATAAGCTTTGAGAAGGGGAAATATACCACCAGGGCCAGCACCAGCAGCAGGTGGATAATGAACATCGGGTCCGGCGGGATATTGACCGGATGCAAGGTGGCCAATCCCAGGGTGAATTCCTTCACCGCCTCCACATCTGTCCTTATAACAAATTTCATAAGAACGCCGGAGAGCCCGATCAGCCCGATAAGCGTCAGGATGAAGTAGTCGGCAAAGAGGCTGATGTATTTTACGCGGTCCACCCACAGCCGCCTTGAGAAGAGATACACCAGCGCGGCGATCATCACCACACCAGCCCACACGCCAGGCTCCAGGCCGGGATACGTCATCAGGGCCACGGGGAGGGGGACAGGATCTAGAAAATATCGCAGATGCCGCAGCAGCACCGCCGCCAGGGCCAGGTGGAAAAGGTATCCCCCCAGCCATGTCCACTTGTTCCCCTTGAAGAGGCTGGTGAAGAAAAACACCTCTCCCGCCATACGCCCCGCCACGCCCAGGCTGGTGGTGGGGGCGGGAGTGGTGGGGATTTTCAGCGGCGAAGGTGTGACGGCGTAGCCGTACACCTTCGACAGAAACGCGACAAGAAACAGGGAGAATGCGCCATAGCACAACGCGATGAATACTATAGACAGCCCCGTGAGCCCTTCCATCTTCTCAATACAACCTCGTTATCAGCTTGCAACCATAAAGTAACCGGCGTTGGGGCGACACATCCCCCGCTTGCGCATCACAAGCTTTCTCCGGTTTTCTTTTTCAGAAACCCGGGTTCAGACGCAACCGGTGGGCTTTGGCAGTCCGGCGATTTTGCACGCCTGCTTGGCCGGTCCACCTGGGTACAGCTCGTACAGATATTTGGTGTTTCCCTTTTCCTTGCCCAGCTTTTTGCCGATAGCCTTTGTGAGGATACGGATCATAGGCGCGATTTTGTATTCCTCATAATATTCACGCAGGAAATCCACCACTTCCCAGTGGCTCTCGGACATCTCCACGCCCTCATCCTTGGCCAAGTACGCGGCCACATCCTTGTTCCACTGATCGACATTGACAAGATACCCGTCCTCGTCGGTCTCGTAGGTCACTCCATTGATTTCAATGCTCATATGATCGTCTCCTTGAATCCGTATTTCCCAGGGCCTTTCTGGCCCAACGGGCTTAATCCCTATGTTAATGATATTGCAGAAACGGGGCTAAAGCAAAGCTTTACAGCCCCATTCCCATCTCAATATACCCGCATGGGCACACCTCGGCGCATATATGACACCCAACACACTTCGTGTAGTCGGTGAACATCGTCTTCCCCTGGGCCCGTTTCTTGTCCCTGCTGATCGCCTCGTAGGGGCAGAATACCCGGCACTGGTCGCACACCATGCACAGGCCGCAGCTCATGCACCGGGTGGCTTCGTCGATAGCCTGCTCTCGGGTCAACGTATTGGCCAGTTCCATAAAACCCTCGTTCTTCAGATCCACCTTCACGGTCGTCTCTTCATTGCGGGGTTTGGTGGGGTAATAGTAAAGTTTCATGCTGCGGGACTTTACCACTCTAGCCCGTTTTTTCGGCGCAGCGCGGCGCTGCATCAGGAAGTCCTGGATGGCTATGGCTGCCTTGCGCCCCTCTCCCACGGATCGGGTGGAGATGCCCAAGCCCAGCACGTCCCCACCTGCGTAGACTCCTGCGGTCTTGGTGCTCATGGTTTCCTTGTCCACCTTCACCCACCCGTTCTCCGCCAATATATCCTGCATGTCGCCATGCATTTCCGGCTTTTGCCCGATACCAACGATCAGAGAGCTGAGCGGTAAAGTGAATTCGGAGCCGGCGACGGGGACGGGGCTGCGGCGACCAGAGGAATCGGGCGCGCCCAACTCCATCCGGATGCACTTGATGGCGGTGGCCCTGCCGTTGTCGCGCATCACTTCCACCGGGGCGGTGAGATATTCAATATTCACACCTTCCTCTTCGGCCTCGGAAATATCCCGGTCGATGGCCGGCATCTCATTGCGGGTACGCCGATAAAGTATCGTCACACCCACCCCCATCCGGGCGGAAATCCGCGCCGAGTCGAGGGCGGCTTTCCCAGCGGAGTCAACCTCCTGTACAGCTTCTTTCTCCGCTTCTCTGGTTTCATCATCCTCCGATGCCAGCGCGGTGCGAAGCGATGTCCTGGCGGCGTCGACGGCGCTGTCGCCACCTCCCACCACCACCACCTGTTTTCCCACGTCCACCCTGGCGCCGGAGTTCACCCGGTTCAGGTAGCTGGCGGCGGTGAATACGTTAGCCGCGTCCTCGCCTGGCACCCCCAGCTCGGCGCCCTTGTGGGCTCCGGCGGCAATGTACACCGCGTCGTTCTCCGAGCGAAGCTGCTCCAGGGTCACGTCCACGCCCACTTTGACACCACATTTCAACTCCACGCCCAGATCCAGAATGTTCTTGATCTCCGCGTCGAGGATGTCCTTCGGCAGGCGGTATGAGGGTATTCCGTAACGCAGCATGCCGCCCGGCTTTTCGAAGGCTTCGTATATAGTCACCTCGTGTCCACGGCGGGCCAGCTGAAAGGCCGCTGACAGCCCGGAGGGGCCGGAGCCGATGACGGCCACTATCTTGCCGGTTGGCTGATCCACCAGCTTTTTGAACTTCAGCCCCCGGGAAATTCCCCAGTCGCCCACGAACCGCTCCATGTTGTTGATGGCCACGGCGCCATCCTTGTCCTTCCGATTGCACCCCTTCTCGCAGGGATTTGGGCATATGCGTCCATGAACCGCCGGAAGCGGATTCTTGTCGGTCAGGATCCTCCAGGCTTCATCGATGGAGGCATCCTGATCACGTTTGTAAAGATCCGCCTGGGCGATATGGGTCAGGTAACCGCGAATATCCTCGGTGCTTGGGCATTCGAACCGGCAAGGAGGCAACTTGCGTACATAAGTCGGGCATTTCCAGCTAGTGCCGTTGGTTACGACGATATCTTCCGCTGTATCCTTGGCGAGCCGCATCTGCCCTGATTCAATCAGGTCGATGGCTGTGTGGCTATACATTCGGCCCCCCCCTAGAAGCGCACTTGGGCGGAGGTGTTGTACGTGGTTCTGGCCATCGCGGAATCATCGATATGGTACTTCGTGAATGGGAATCCGGTCAGCTCGAAGAACCTTTGCCAACTGATCCTCTCCACCCACTCTCCCATCCGCTCATACTTATAAGCTGTCGCCTTGTAAGCGTCGAGAATCTTGTGGACCGCGTCGGAGACCTCCGTCCATCTGGGTGGATTATTTGGCAGTCCCCACACCGCCAGCTTCATGAACGAGGGGCCGTTGCGGGTGCTGGCTGTCTTTCCCCCGATCCATATGGTCAGGGTATCTGTCTTCGCGTCGCGAATCTCCATCGTGGGGCACTGTCCATGGCAGGCGCCACAATACATGCATTTTTCATCTACCACCTCCAGGGTTGTGACTCCGTCGTCCTGCTGCCGAGGGCGGATGGCCGCCACGGGGCATATGGCCACCACTTTCGGCAGCTCACAGATTCCCACCCCTTCCGGCTTGATGACTGGAGGGTGATGGTGCTGCAGGTTTATGGCTATATCTCCCTGGCCACCGCAGTTTATCTGGCAGCAGCTGGCGGATATTTTCACTCTGGCGGGAAGGTCGTTGTCGCTCTCGAACTCTTTCATCAAGGTGTCCATCAGCGCCTTGACGGAGCCTGCGGCGTCGGTGCCGGGAAGGTTGCAATGCAGCCACCCCTGGGTGTGCAGGATATTAGAGACCGAATGGCCCGTACCCCCGATGGGGAAGCCCAGGACTTCCTTGACCTCCTTGATCAGGGGGCCGATATCCTTTTTCTTGGCCAGCAGAAACTCCACGTTGGCCCGGCTGGTGAATCTCAAATGCCCCTGGCAGTATTTGTCCGCGATATCGCATATTTTGCGCACTGTATCCACACTCATGGTCCTGGGGCTGCCCGCGCGCACGGTGTACAGCTTGTCGCCATTCTCCGCCACGTGGACCAGCACGCCTGGTTTTATCTTCTCATGGTAGGACCACTGACCGTAATTCTTGGCCATGAGCGGGTGCAGGTTCTTCTTATAATCGGGGGCTCCGTTGTCTCTCGGGCCCTTTCTCTTTTCGTCAGCCATTGTTATCACTCCACCTGGTTAAGCTTTTTCCATTTGTTCAACTTCTGCGTTGCTCACGGCGGGATCATCTTCCGCCTCGCCACCCATCCTGCCGGGGGTTATTTCCTCGAACTTGATGTATGGTGTGGTCCTGGGGGCCTTCACCATCCTAGCGTCCGGATCAATACCCACTCCATCCAGGAATGTTCCCAGCCCCACGCGCGCGATAAACTCCCCCACCCTTTCGTGGTCCATGGCGTTTTCGCCCCAGAACTCCCATATACGCTCCACGAGATCGTAAAGCTTATCGTAGTCCTCTTCGGTTTTTAGCGGCATGAACGGGACCAGCTGGACACCCATGGTATCTCCGATCTTCAAGGTGCGCTTGCCGCCCAGGAGTATGGTCACTCCCTTTTCCACGCCTGGGCGCAGGGCCTTGTGCATGACGTTTATGCAGTGCATGCAGCGGACGCATTCCTTGTTATCGATCTCGATCTTTTTCTTATTGAGAGTGATGCACCTGGTGGGGCATCGGTTAATGACGTTGTCCCGGACGAAATCGGCGCCATGCTCGGTGACAAACGCGGCCACCTCTTTCTGGTCCACCCGGATGTCATCTTTCCATGTCCCGATAATCGGCATGTCGCTTCTCTGCATGCTGCAACCGCAGTCATTAGCGCATCCGGATAGCTTGAACTTATACTTGTAGGGGAATTCCGGCCTGTGAAGCTGGCTGATATACCGGTTTGTCAGGTCGGTGGTGGTTTTCATGGTGTCATAACAGGCCATTTCACATCTGGCTTCCCCCACACAGCATGCCAGGGTGCGCAATGCGCCGCCGGAGCCGCCCAGATCCCACCCGTTTTCGAACAGCTCCTCGGCCGCCTCGAAGGTGGTTTTGTTGTCGCTGCCCAGCAGCAGGATGTCGCCGGTCATTCCGTGAAGTTGCATTATTCCGGCGCCGTGCTTTTCCCAGATGTCACACAGGTTGCGTAGCGATTCTGTGGAATAAACCCATCCCGCCGGGGGAATTACGCGGATGGTGTGGAACTGGGCGATGTCAGGATACTCTTCTGCCAGCTCTGAATACCTGGCGATGACACCTCCGCCGTATCCATCCACATTGAGCACTGTTCCCTGCCAGTAGTTCCACTTGTCCTCATAGGACTGGTTCAACTGCCCGAGCAACTGGCCTACCTGCGGTTTTTTGCTGGACCACTCCTTTAGATCCTTTGCAAAGGAAGGCCAAGGGCCATCCAGCAGCTCATCCACCATGGGAGTTTCAATTTTCTTTTTCTTTTCAGACATAATCAAACCTCTAAACCATTGCCGCTCTTGCGACATGCTTGTGATTTTAAAACGGCCCATGGCGCTCCCCTATGACGGCCGCCGCTCTTCACCAAAACGAATTTTGACTTTTTTCTTCACGAAGTTACATACGCATTATAGTGATGCCACATTCAGTTATTGGATTCGCGCCTCATGCGAATGAGTTTACCATGCCTGAAAGGTGATCATTTCATTTCACGGACACGAATATATATTATCCTATGTCGACTTTAGGTTTTCAAAACCCCCAATATCAGTTAAAATAATTGATTTATATAATATATTTGAGCTAAGAGGGCTGATTTGACATCAACTTGCTGTGGTACCCGGGCTCGTGAGTAACCGATCGATTGCTATCATTGAGGATGATTACACCACCAAAAGTCAGCTGAAAGTCCGCTTGGAAAAGGCCGGGTACAAGGTTTCTTCGTTCACTACCTCCTCCAAGTTGATAGCGCAGCTTGCCGCTATGGTTCCCGAGATCGTCATAATGGACAAGGATCCCGCCAATCCCAAGAAACCATTTTGGATCATTGAGCTCATCAAGAAGGAGCCAAAACTGAAAAAGACCGAAATATTCGCATACTTAAAGGAGATCGAGGTCAAGGACGAGATTGCCCTGCGCAGGTATAAAGTCACCTCATATTTCACCAAAACCAATAAAATCAATTATATAATTGAAGGCGTAAAGAAGCATTTCGCTCTTCAAGGTCGTCCGGAGGAGTTTGACCCCTGGATCGATTTTCTGGAAATGCAACAGCAAATTCAACATAAATATGAGGGGCCTCCTGGCGCTCCTGGGCAGCTGCGGGTTCCACCTGGAGCCAAGGTCATCCCGCCACCTGGCGCACAGCGGACAAATGCCCCGGCCCCCAAGCAACCGCTGATTCCATCGCCTCCCAGCGCGGCGCCCCACAGGCTACCTCCAACTGAGGAATCTTCCGACTTTTTGACCACTATCCAGGATAAGGTGGTGGCAAAGGACCTAGAGAAAAAGGCCGCCTCCCCAGCCTTGGAGAATTTCAACAAGGGGGTGTCCTTTTACAACAAAGAGCAGTACCCCCAGGCGCTGATAATGTTTGAAAAGAGCAGGCTCGATAAAATGTTGCAGGCGAAAAGCCTGGTAATGATAGGCAAGATCCACCGGCATATGAACAATATGAACGCTGCCATCGCCACCTTCAAGGAGGCCCATCACGCCGCCGAGGATACAGAAACCAAACTCGAAAGCCGTTACCAGATCGCCGAAACCATGAAAAAACAGGGGAAGCTGCAGGACGCTTACAATATGTTCGCCACCGTCTATAAGGCCGACAAGGAATTCAAGGACACCAGGAACAAGCTCATTGAGCTGAAAAAATCGCTTTAACAAGACCGGGGCCGACCACTTCTAACCGCTTCACCATTCATCTATCCCTAATCCAGAATATGACATCGATTGACCTTTTCGATTTTCAGCTGCCATCCCAACTGATAGCCCAGCGTCCTGCCGACCAAAGAGACGCAAGCAGACTCATGACCCTTGATAGGCGCTCCGGCGCTATCGGTCATCACTCCTTTGACGCGCTGCCAGGACTTCTTCATCCATCAGACACCCTGGTCTTGAACAACACAAAAGTGATCCCGGCCCGGATACTGGCCACACGCCGCTGGGGGGGGCGAGTGGAAATTCTGCTGGTCCGTGACCTGGGCGGTGGCAGATGGAAGGCGATGGTGAAAGGCCTGGCCAAGCTCAAAGAGGGTGAGTGGCTCCAGACGGGCGACTACAGGGTTCGGCTGGGCGTCAGGGTCGAAGGCGGGATGGTCGAGATATCTTTCGGCTCCCAGAAAGAAGAGCGTGAGGTGATGGCCGCCCTGGGGCAGACGCCACTTCCCCCATACATAATCCGTCCCGATGGCCAACTGGACAAGGAAGATACGGAGCGTTATCAGACCATCTTCGCCAAGACACCCGGATCTTGCGCCGCTCCCACCGCAGGGCTTCATTTCACCAGTTCCCTGCTGGAGTCCATAAGGAATCACGGTGTAAAGGTGGTGGAGATGACACTTCATGTGGGGCCAGGAACCTTCAGACCGGTCAAGTGCCTGCATATTGAGGATCATCGCATGGACCCGGAATATTACGAGATTCCTGAACGGACCGCCCGTATCGTCAACCAAACCATGGCCGATGGTGGCCGGGTCGTTACTGTCGGGAGCACGGCCACCCGGGCCCTCGAATCTTCCATCGGCCCGGATGGGCGTCTGACTCCCGGACATGGGGAGACAAGCCTTTATATCACTCCGGGGTTCCAGTTCCGAATAACCGGGGGGATTGTCACCAATTTCCACCTCCCCAGATCCACGCTGCTGGTCATGGTCTCCTCCTTCGCCGGAAGGGAGAGGACTCTGGCTGCGTACGCCGAGGCTGTGAAAGAAAAATATCGCTTTTTCAGCTATGGAGACGCCATATTTATCGTATAGAGGAGAGATGGCGTGACTATAAGAGAGAGATGGGTCCATAACATCAATCAGCTTGCCACCGGGGAGGAAGCCCGAAGAAAGAGAATCGCCCCATTGGCTGGGACAATCATATTCGGTCTCGTGACGCTTTTTCTGGTATTGTCGCTAATGGTGGATCGGGCGCTGGGCTTGGCTGCCTATATCCCCACTGGCGTCGGGATCGCCCTGGGTCTGCCGTTGCTTCTGGTTGGGCTTTATTTCATGATGTGGTCGGTGTTCACTTTCGCCGAATCGGGTGGAACGCCTGTCCCCATAAATCCTCCACAGAAGCTGGTGACCGTCGGGCCCTATGCGCATGTGCGAAATCCGATGCTCGCCGGAATCTTCTTCCTGCTCTTCGGAATCGGCTTTCTATTGACCTCGTTAACCATTGTCCTCGTTTTCACCCCTCTGTTCATAGTGATGAACGTAGCCGAGGTGAAGGCCGTTGAGGAGCCGGAGCTTGAGATGCGGCTGGGGGCCGCGTACTGCAAATACAGGGACCAAACGCCGATGTTCATCCCCCGGCCCTGGAAAAAACAAGGCTGAGCCGGAGCCCGACCGCCACCAAGACCCGTGCCAAGCGCGACGTGGAGCTTTTCTTACAGCAGAAGCACCGCCACCGCTAGGACGGTGGTGTATCCTCTTTTCACAACGGCGGTCTTCGTTATATTCCTGGTTTTTACTATCTTGTTTGACATGCGGAACACCTCCTTCCGCTCGTCCCACGCCTTGTCCTCGTCAAACTCTATGCCCAGTGTGGAGGCCAGCATGGCCGCCGCCAGATCCTCGGCATAGTCACCGGCCAGTTGCTCGGTCTGGCCGAAGCCGTGGTGCTCGCTAAGGTACCCGTAGCTGGCCTTGTCCGACGGGACGGCGCAGCCAATGGAGGAGTGAACCAACCTGTGTGGTTCGTTACTACCGGCTCTGGCCATGACGCAGAAGGTTATTTCGCCAGGCCTTAAAAGCTTCAGCCCCTCCTTGCGGGAGATAATCTTGCATTTGGGTGGTAAAATAGAGGAAACGTAGACCAGGTTGCATTTTTCAATACCAGCGTCTCGCAACGCCAGCTCGAATGAGCGCAACTCCTCCTTATGGGTGCCCACTCCATTGGTGAAGAACATTTTCTTCGGGACAAAATTCGTAGACATACGTAAGAATCCATTCCTATATTAGCTGTTGTCAATACGCCACCACGACATGCTCGCCTCATGCTGGACCATTTTCAAATTCAGTCAAGTAATGTACATCACTTTCGAGGACGCATCAATCATCATATTTCGGGAAAGCCGGGATATCCTCACAAAGCTACCATCAAGGAGATTTTGGAATAAAGTTGATCCGGGCTCCGGAGTAGGATTTTAGCACCGCCTTGAATGATCCGATCATGACTTTCGACATCATCTTGACCGGAGTCAAATTCTCATCGTCCACCAGCCAAACAGTCATGCTCCCCTTCCTGCTGAAAACCCCCTCGGTCATGAGCTTGGGCTCCACCACCACAGTGTCCACCAGCCCCAGCGGAAGCTCTATCCTTTCGCGGCGCAGCACATTCACCTTCAGCTTATAGCGTTGCTTATCCTCAAAAATGGGGATATGTATGACCTGCCCCACCTTCAGGTCCGCTCCCATCCCCCGCAGAGCGTACAGGGCAGAGAAAGAATCCTGGCTGCTCTCATCTATCTCGAACTCTTCCGCCGGATCATCGTCCACCTTATACAGCGCTTTGCGATCCTCCTGAAAGAACTCGATGATCTTCTTCTTCCGGTACCTGTTCTCCGAAATTGACACTTCCACTTTGCGGGAATAATTTCCCTTTACATCGAAATACGAGACGGTCTTGTCGTCTACGGGATAAAGAGACCTCACCCAGCCTGTGGACCTGGCGATTATGCGCAGAAGGTAGACCTTCCTGCCCCGCAACTCGGTTTCCTCTGTCACGGAAAGCCTCCCTTCGCCTCCGATCAGCCCCATCCAGGATATTTCATATTTAAGATCCTCTCCCGGCCGAAAGGGGGAAACCTCCCCCGCATGGGAAGCAGGGGAAAAGAAGAACGCCGCAACGGGCAAAAGAAAGACAGCCGCCATTATACTTTTGCTCCTGGCGGAAGAGAACAAAGACCAATCCCTGATTAACAGTAACGCTTTTTATTGTTCTTGGCGCGGACGATCTGCCAGAAATCTATTTTGGTATGCTTGTATATAGTGTCCACTTCCAGGTCGGTGGTGGTGATAAGATCGTTAAGCGACATGTCCGTGCGCCATCCGAATTTGCGGAATACAGGATCAAGAATGTTCTCCACCTTGGCCATCCATGGCTTGCTGGAAACGAAATGGTTTACTATAACGAATGTGCCGCCAGGCTTGGTCACCCTTTTCATCTCATCGATCACCCGGATCGGCTCCGGCACCACGGAGATTATATGAGTCGCCACCACATAATCGAAGGTATCGTCTTCAAAGTCCAGGGCGCAGGCGTCCATTTCCTGTAACGTCACGTTTGTAAGCCCCAGCTTATCCACTTTCCTTTGCGCCTGGGCCAGCATGCTGGCGCTCAGATCCACTCCGGTAACATTACAATAGCTCGGATAAAGAGACAAGGAGAGGCCCGTGCCCACTCCCACGTCCAGGATCCGATCCCCCGGCTTGAACGCCACATCGTTCAGCGCCCGCTTCTGGCGCGGATGGAAAAAGGACTTGAAAATGAAATCATATACCCCCGAATACGCATGGTATATTTTCTTTATGCTTTCAGTTTCCATCCTCTGGTGCCTCTTTTCTCACTTTTTCATTTCGCCGGATTTTTCGTTCAATATAGTTTCCCTTGCCCTCACCGACAAGCTCATCAGCCGCTCAAGTATCCCCTTCACACCATCGGCCAGGGCTTCCATAGACACGCTTTCTATTTCCGGATTATCAAGGGGCCCTTTGGCCCGAAAGTAATAACCAACAAAGCTTTTATCCTCTCCGGTGATCACATCGCCGATAACCGGTATGGAACTGACCACCCTGTCCACCGTGATGAAAGGCATGGCGCCGATCATCATATCCACCTCGTCCTCCCCGATATCGTGGCTGCCCACCGCGGATAACCGTATCGCCTCGGAGTCGACTATCAAATCCTTTGTATACAACACCCCGGCGGCCAGGTCCACCGATCCGGTTATGTTATCAAAGGGGAGTCCCTCAACACTCATATCAGGAAGCTTAAGTTTAAAGTACTGCGAAACATTTAGCAAAGAAAAAATCTTTCCCAACAGGTTGAACCGTTTTATTACTCCATCTCCGGCGGAGATATCAAGATGACCATCCAGCGTACCCCGGATCTGCTCCCAGGTCCGGCCATGGCCGTTCACCTCCCCCCGGATATTCACCGGGCCGGATATCAGCTTTTCCTTTCCCTGCCCCCCCAGGCTCTCCATGGCCACATCTCGAACATTCACCTTGGACCTGAAATCGATAGCCTTTCGCAAATCAATGATTTTCGCTTCCCAGTTCCATTTGCCTCCATGCCCCTCGAATGTGAAAGGATACAATTGGTACCTGCCGTCCCCATACTCGATCCTGGTGTCCAGATTCTTATATCCTAGCGGCCCCAATTCCCCTGAATCTGATGAGATCGTTATCTCCCAATATCCGTTAAAGAAACCAGGTTTCTTCTTCTCTCCAGGAGAAAGCGCTATTCGCCTTCTTTTCACACCTGTGGCCCCGGGTCGGTTCATCACGGCTGGATTTGGGTCGCCAAACAGATCCTCCAGGTCCAGCGCGGAAGTGGAGGCGTTAAGCTTGAACTCCGAGCGGTCGCTCGCTTCCACCGAACCGAACATGTTAAACCTGCCTTTTCCGAACATGCCTGTCCCGCGCTTTAAAAATATCCGGTTGTTAACCAACTCGAAGTCACCATCACATTCGCTGAATATGGATGAAAATATCTTCAGCTTGAACGTCCCATCGACAATTTTCGCCGCGCCAGACAGCAATGTCCTTCCATCGGTTCCCCTCTTTTCAACGGTAAAATCCCCGCTGATATACCCCTTGCTCTCTATATTGTCGAAAATGTCTGTATAGTAATCCAGGTCATCTATGTGAACCCCGCCTGAAGTGACTTTCAATAGTGCTTTTTCGTCCACAAAATACCGGGAAATATCGCCACTCACCTCGGCGGAGGATCGCCCCATTTCCACACGAACCTGGTCGATTCTCGCCATTTCACCCACTTTCCCGTTACCGGATATTTCTATGGCAGCCTCCATTCCTGGCCGCTTGAAGAGCATGTCGCTGTATATAATGTCCGCCTCCTCAAGATCGACGCGCGTCCAGTGCCTGTAGCCGTCAAATCCTCCTTCCAGAATCGTCACCGCCGAAGCGGCTCCGGTAAACCTCTCCAATTCCTTCTCCTGGAGGGGGAAATATCCAGCCGTCTCGTCCAGGTTCAATTGCGATTCAATGGTCAAATCAAAAGATGGGGAGCTTCTTAGCACATCCACCATCTCCCCGTTTATGGTGAACCTGCTCGAGCCTATCATCCATTCCATGCCTGAAAACGCTATTTTGTCCAGACTCAGATCCACCATTCCATTCATCCCTGTCAGGGGAGCGGCGATCGAGGCGCTTTTTATCCCCACGTTGGAAAAAGCCATCCTTCCCTCCGCTCTCAATGTATCCCCCATCATCCCGGAATCTCCGGCCACCGCAAGGTCCAGCCCCACCGCTCCGGACATTGACTCCACCCGGTCGAAAACCCGCAGAAACTCCGGCGAGACGATGTGGGCGGCCAATCCTTCTCTTGTCTCCTCCATATCCACATCGGCTTTTATCCGGGCCTCGAAAGTGGGCCACTCATGAAGCTGATCCACCATTCCGGTGACGTTGGTCAGAATGCTGTGGCCATATCTGCCCGCCAGATCGTTGAACACCAGTCGATTGTCCGCCAGGATAAACTCGCCGTGTATATCCGCGAATTTTCGCTTAAGACCAGGAACCGTGAAGGAGAGGCCAAAAAGATCCAGCGCCCCGGAAAGCGATTTGTATGACTCCACCTGATCAAGTTTTTCCAGAGTTCGCAAGTCTCCATCGAAAGTCAGGCCGGTTACTTTTATTTCCCCCCCGAATATGTGGTTTTCAATAAAGCCGGCCTGGACGCCGGTAAGGTATTTGAATGGCACATACTTTTTCAGTTCCATAATATCCACGCGAGATAGATCCATCTCCACATAGAACTCAGGATTCCCGCCTCTTAGTTTAGACGCCTCCCCCTCCAGCTTTATGGCAAGGGGCGCCGCGTCTATTTGGGCTTTTTTGACCGTTATCGAATCTCCAGCGATATTTATATCGTGGATAACGCTGATATTCCGCGCTTTTAGCCCTTGTCGATACGCTTCCCTATACCAAAGGTCCAACCCTGACACAGCCACCCTCCCTTTGGAAGAAAAGCTCTTGTCCCCCCTGATCGATATGGTGGATTCGAGCGTGGCCGTGGTGTCCAGCTTCTGGAATGGAAGTACTTTTCCCAGGTATGGCCAGAAATGCCCCACGTCAAGATTATCTACTTTCACATCCCCGTCGAATCCGGGACTTTCATGGGGCCTTCCAGCGCTATGGATCATACCTTTGACAAGGACTTCCCCCGCACCTTTGGGGCTTTGCGCCACCGCTCGCAGATCCAGCTCCCGGTAAAAGCTTCCCTCACCCCAGGAATGCAACTTCAGATTGATATCGTGAAACTTTAGCTGGTACGGAGGTTGCTCACTAACCATTAAATCGGTCCATGTTAGCGAGCAGTTCTCCAGATGTACCACACCCAGCGCTCCCAGCAACCTGTTTAGCACAATAGATATGGCTTCCTCAGACAGGCCTCGTCCCTCCCATTCCCCAATATTCAGCAGCCCGTCGCGGCCCCGGGCCAGGTTCAGCCTTGCATCCCTCAGCTGGAATCCCGCAAGTTGAATATCCCCCTTTAGCGCGGCTGAAAGTTTCAGCTCCGCCATGGCGGTTTGAGCATGAACAAGCGTCTTCGCTCCATCCATAACCACCAGCCGTTCGATCTGGACACCCCAGCCAGTATGGCCAGACGCGCTGATATCACCGATACTCACCAGCATTCCGGAGCTTGCGGAGAGACGCTCCTCCACTAATATTTTAAAAATGGAAGTTTCCGCCACAAAGCGGCCCGAGTAATGGATAGCGGCCAGTAAAAGGCCTAGATATATCGCTGGACGCAAAACCCAGCGGCGAAATCGGCTGAGACGCAGGGGAGCAGGGCTTTTAGGCGTCTCAGACGCGGCGGGTGTATCTTCCGCCTTCTCCTGGGCGCCAGAAATAATATTGGACGGTTTCTCCATCATCTGCTATCACCCGGATAACCGGTGAGCCGGCGGATGCAAAGGCGGCTTATCTGCGCAAGAAGTGTTGCGCCACGAAAAACGCTTTAGAAACGTTCCGCCAACCGCGCGGCCTTGCCCCTGAGCCCTCTGAGGAAATACAGCTTGGCCCTTCGGATCTTTGCTCCGCGAACCACGTTTATCTCCTCCACCCTGGGCGAATGCAGGGGAAATGAGCGCTCCACACCAAAGCCGGAGGATACCTTTCTGATGGTGAACATCTCACGGATACCTCCATGCTTCCTGGAGATTACCACCCCTTCCACGATCTGGATACGTTCTTTCTCACCCTCGACCACCCGGAAACTTACACGGATGGTGTCCCCAACCTTGAACGACGGGGTCGTCTTTTTCATATACTGGTCTTCGATGTACTCAACAGAACCTAAGCTCATAAAATCTCCATTAGCCGCCCTGTCCAAGGAGGCGATCCATGATGATGGACACCGCGCTCCGGACTGGCAGATGATTATACTCTTTAACACCGGGTATCGGGGCCAGCCTCACGGTGGCCAGATCCATGGCTTGCCGGGCCAGGCCGTGCGCCGTGCCGAACAGCAACGCCGCCCGGGACGCCCCTTCCAGGACTTTGCGCCCCTCGGCGTAGCCGACCGTATCCGGCCCTTCTCTGGCGCTGGTGACCATCACCGCCGCCCCTTCAATGCCAAGCCCGAAATTATCCAACATATCCTCAATGGTGTCAACAACTTTCACACCCGTCAAAGCCTCTTTGCGCTCCGGATTCACTTGGCTTCCATACCCCGCAGTCCAATGGCCGATTAACCGCTCCACCAGCCTTGCCTGCGCTTCCAGGGGGGTGACTATATACAGCCCCCCCACCCCGTATGTGCGGCATACCCGAGCCAGGTCATGCACATCCAGGGAAGTGACTGAACTTGTGACCGTATCTCCGGCCCGATTGACCACGGGATAGTGGATCAGCCCTACCGCCAAACGGGACGCGGCCAAGCCGACTTTATCGTCCATTCTTCTCTCGCGCTTTCCTTATTATCTCCATGGCCAGTTCCATCTCCTCTCCCTTCAGTCCCGCTTTTTCAATCAGATCCGGACGTCTTTCCGATGTCCGGATTATAGACTCCCGACGACGCCAAGCCTCTATGTTCGCGCGGTGCCCGGAGAGAAGAATCTCCGGCGCCGCTTGCCCCTCGAATTCGGCGGGCCTGGTGTATTGAGGATACTCTAAAAGTCCGGCTGTGTGGGACTCCTCCCAGGTGGAATCCTCCCCCCCCAGCGCTCCGGGGATCAGCCGCAACACAGCGTCCACCAGGGCCATGGCCGGGATCTCCCCGCCGGTGAGCACAAAGTCGCCAAGTGATATTTCCATGTCACAGTAATGCCGCCGGACCCTCTCGTCCACCCCCTCATAGCGGCCGCAGACCAGGATCAAACCGGGTTGACCGGCCAGTTGTTGAGCTATCGATTGCTTGAACACCCTCCCCTGGGGCGTGAGCAGGATCACCGGGGCGCCCGGGTTTTTCTCCCGAAGGCTGGTTATGGCGCGGGCCAGCGGCTCCACCTTCATCACCATCCCGGGGCCTCCCCCATAGGGATAATCGTCGGTGACTTTATGTTTATCCGTGGCCCAGGCGCGCAGGTCGTGAATCCGCACTTCCACCACGCCCGCCTCCACCGCTCTTCTGATTATTGATTCGCCAAAGGGGCTGGCGAACATCGCGGGGAATATGGTGAGAATGTCAAATTTCATATCGAATGGTTCCCTGCACGGCGGCCAGGTTAAGCGATCCGGCGCCCACCCGGGGTGGGCTCATTCTATCTCCATCAGTTTCATGACGATCCGTCCACCAGGAAGATCCACTTCCACCAGCGTTTCCGGAATGCACGGTGTCATTATTTCCTCGCCCGTGTCGGATTTGACAACCCACACATCGGCGCTCCCAGCCTCGAAAAAATCGGTCAGCACCCCAAGCTTCCTCCCTTCCGGGTCGAAGACAGGCAGGCCCACGATCTCTTCGTAATAATAGGTCCCATCCGTTGGTGGGGGCATCGACTCCCTGGGAACCTGTATGGCGCCGCCGGAATATTTTGCCACATCTTCCGGAGACCCGATCCCATCGAAAGCCACTATGGAGAGCTTGTCCGCAGCTCTTGACGAGACAAGAGTCACCATCTCCGGTTCCTTCCCGGCTTTCACATAAAGCCGGCGACCAATAAATCCATCCACCAGGTCGTGACCGAAATAAGGGAAGAGCTTGATCTCCCCACGCACGCCATGAGGCCGACCCAGCCTGCCGATCGCAATCATAAGCCCGCCGCCTGGAGCTTTGGCGGACCGGCGCGCAGCAACCAAGTCTAGTCCAGTATCTCCAGGACAGCTCTTTTCTTCTGTTTGGTCGCCGATGCGGAAAGGATAAGACGCATCGCGCCCGCCGTCCTGCCTCGTCGCCCAATAACCTTGCCCAGGTCATCGGGGGCCACACGCAATTCCAGAGTTGTCACTTTGTCACCAGTCATCTCTTCGATCTCAATCTCGTCGGGGTGGTCGACGAGCTCCTGAACCATATGCTTCAAAAGCTCCTTCATCACGAATTCTCCTCTTGTATGTGCCCCGCCTTTTAAAGGGGGGGACGGCTTTCTCGTTTTACTGCATCCCGCTTACTACATCCCGAACTGATAATTCAGTGGCTTACGCGCACACCCTGCTTCTTGAGCAGACTTCTGACCGTGTCAGACACCTGTGCGCCCCGGTTTAGCCACAGCTCCACCTTCTCTTTGTCGATTTTCACATTGTCTTCAGCAATTCCCGGGTTATAAGTCCCCAGAGTCTCCAGAAACCTTCCCTCGCGGGGGGACCTGGAATCCGTTGCGACGATTCGATAAATCGCCAGTTTCTTCGCGCCAACGCGCCTCAATCGCAGTACTACCGCCACTAAATGTCTCCTGATAATGAAAGGGTTATTCGATGCTTGTCTATCTGCCGCCGAAATTCAATCCAGGAAAGGAGGGGAGAGAACCCACACCTTTCTTGAGCTTGCTCATATTTTTCATCATTTTGCGTGATTTAAGAAAATTCTTCAACAAGCGATTCACATCCGCCACCTGGGTCCCGCTCCCTCGGGCGATCCTTCGTTTTCTCGAGCCGTTTATTATACCCGGCTTTGAGCGCTCCGTCATCGTCATGGAGCTTATTATCGCCTCGGTCCGTGTTATTTCATAATCGTCCAGGTCCGCCTTGCCAATGGCCTGATCCATACCGGGGATCATTTTCATCAGTTGGTCCAGCGGGCCCATCTTGCGTATCATCCGCAGCTGCTCCAGAAAATCACCCAGGTCGAAATTGGCGGAAAGCATCTTTTTCGCTTGTTCCTGGGCCTTGCTCTGGTCGATATTGTCCTGGGCCTTTTCCACAAGGCTCAGCACGTCCCCCATCCCCAGGATCCGCCCAGCCAGACGCTCCGGATGGAACTTATCGAAATTCTCCGTCTTCTCTCCCACACCGATGAATTTAACAGGCGCTCCAGTGACGCTCTTCACCGATAAGGCAACACCGCCGCGGGTGTCGCCATCGAGCTTGGTCAACACAACGCCGGTCATGCCGATCCGCTCATTAAACACCTTGGCGGTGGTCACCGCGTCCTGGCCGGTCATCGAGTCCGCCACAAATAGTATCTCGTCCGGCTCCACAATCTTCTTGATCCGGCCAAGCTCCTCCATCATATCTTCGTCTATGTGCAGTCGGCCAGCAGTGTCCACCAACAAGACATTGGCGCCTCCCGGCGCGGCCAGGGCCTGTTGAGCTATCTTCACCGGGTCTGTCTCGCCGGCGATGTCATGTACGGGGATATCAATTTGCTCTCCCAGCACGCGCAGCTGCTCCATGGCGGCGGGGCGATATACGTCCGTGGAGACCATCATCGGCCGGTATCCCTGCTTGGAAAGAAGCTTGGCCAGCTTTGCGGTGGTGGTGGTTTTTCCGCTCCCCTGCAGGCCGGACATCAATATCACCGTTATCCCCCTGGGGGACATGTTCAGATCGGCGGACTGGCCTCCCAAGGTCTCCACCAGCAGATCATGAACGATCTTGACCAGTTGCTGACCAGGATGCACACCCTTGATGGTCTCCATCCCCAAGGCCTTTTCCTTTGCCTGGGCGATGAAGCTTTTGACGACACCGATGTTGACATCAGCTTCCAGGAGGGCCATCCGCACATCCCTCAGCGACTCGGAGATATTCTCCTCGCTAAGCTTGTGCAGCCCCTGCAAGCGGCGGGTTATGCCGCTGAATTTTTCAGTCAGTCCTTCGAGCATATTATAACTATGAAAATATCAGGCGTGGTAATCGCCAATGTCATGGTTCAAAAATAACGGTGTAGTCTAACAGTTTGGAGGATGGATGTCCATGATCATCAATGGAAAATGAGCCGGCGCCTTTGAACGCATAAAAAAACGCCAGGGCCAATGACCGACCCCGGCGCGAAAGCTGCCCTATTCGCGGCAAAGACCGCGCGATACGCTCTTTAGAGTAATGGGTTCGCGTACAGCAGCACCAGAACGATGACCAACGTATAGATGACCACTGACTCGATGAACGCCAACCCGATGAACAGGATGGTGAAGAACTTGCCGTACAGCCCGGGGTTGCGAGCCATGGCCCCCACCACTCCGGACACAGCCGAGCCCATGCCGATTCCGCCGCCACCCGCGGCTATGCCGAGGCCCACCACGCAGGCCAGGGCCACGAAGCTGAAGAACCCGTCGTAACGGCTATCGCCCATGCTGGCTTCGCCACCGCTGGCAAACGCCATGGGGGCAACGAAAATGATCGCCAGAAAAACCAACAGAGCGGCTGCCCTCTTTTTACTTTCCACTTTATTATCTCCTTCTTATAACCTGTCAAAGGTGTCTTAAAAACGTAATTTATCAAATACCTTCTAGTGCGCCTCCTCCAGCGCCCCAGATATGTATACCATCGTTAAAATGACGAAGACCACGGTCTGGATGAGCCCGAAGAATATCGTCATGAATATCATCGGCATGGGCATCACCAGGGGAACAAGGAATCCCAGCACCAGGATGACCAACTCGTCACCCCGGACGTTGCCGAAAAGCCGCATCGACAGCGAGACCGGCCTGGCAATGTGGGAGATAACCTCCACGGGGATCATAAGTGGCATCAGCCACCACACCGGTCCCAGAAACTGTTTGATGTACCCGAATCCGTGCTTATACACACCCACGAACTGGTACAGCAGGAACACGATCAGGGCCATGGCCAGTGTAGTGTTCAGGTTGGAAGTGGGCGCCACGGAGCCCGGCAGCACGCCAATCATGTTTGCGCAGAAGATGAACATCGCCAGCGTCCCGATAATGGGGAAGAACTTGCGACCCTCGTGGCCCATCACCGAATCCGCGAATTTGGCCAGCTCATGAATGAAGACCTCCATCAGGTTCTGCAAACCCTCCGGCGCCATTTTGTATCCGCCGCGCAAGGCGAAAGCCAGCGCGACGAAACCGAGCATGATCACCCATGTATAAGTCACGTGGGCGTAATGCTCCATCCCAGGGATAACTATGTAGTTAATAGGCTCCTTCATACCATTCCTTTACCGGACGTACCATCAAAAAATATGCCGTGATCGCCGCCAGCGGGATGGAAAGGCCCACCGCCAGCGCCGGAAAATATACTATCTTCAGCGAGTTGAAATACAATATCACCCCTCCCGTGGCCAAAAACCGCAGGAAGAAAGAAAACAATACAAGCCCCCGGGCCGCCGCCGGGTCCACCGTGGGCGATATAAGCCGGGCAAGCCATCTTTCCAACAACGCCAGGTTCACCAGCGCCAAGGCGCCTCCCAACGCCACGGAAAACGCCACGGCGTACTCCATCCACACATATGTGGGAAGCAGTACCAGAAGATACATAGCCAGCGCCGTCTTCTTGATATCCGGCTCCGGTCGTCGCTCGTTAACCATACCCCTCAACAATCAGGAATCTTCTTCATCCCAATCCTCCGGACTCTTCCCGGAGGCCAAATCATCCTTTGTCCGGCCGTTCAATTCGGACACGCCGCTTTGTATCACAACCCTGTAAACGTTCAAAAAACCTGCCCCTACACCCAGCAGGATGAAAAGCAGCATGAACCAGGGCTTGGTCCCAAGCCATCGGTCGATCCAAAGGCCCATGCCGAACCCTATCAGAACCGAAATTACTATCTGAAGGCCGACCGTGGTGACAAGGTAAATGTCCTTGGCGGCGCCGATACCATCCCCAGGCTTTTTTTCTTCAGGCATTTACAGCGTTCATAACGATCCCCGGCGCCTTTTTTCACAGCCAAAAGATCCGCTGATTTCAAGCGTATAAAGGGCGAATGATATCAATAACAGGTCAATTGCGTCAAGGTTTTTCTCTCCCCGTAGCGTTCATGGCGGGCATCTTTCCTCTCCTTCGACAAAAGCGTTTTATACCTGGCGCTCTATCACGTAATCGGCCAGGGCTAAAAGCGTGTCCAGGTGCGGCGTCGGGGGAAATATCGAAAGGCTTCGCTTGGCCTCTTCCACATATTCCCGGGCTGTCTCCACAGCGCCTTCCATGGCTCTGTATTTTTCCATTATGGCTATGGCCCTGGCCAGGTCCTGCGGGCTGGAGCCTTCGTTTTCCATGCTTGTCTCGATAAAGGATCTCTCCTCCTCATTGGCTGAATGATAGGCCCGGATCAGCGGCATGGTCACCTTCCCCTCTTGAAAGTCCGCTCCGATCGGCTTGCCCCATTTCTCCTCCACACCGGTGTAATCCAGCGAATCGTCCATCAGCTGGAACGCCATCCCTATGTTCCTACCATACACCCCCAGAGCTTGCAGTGTCTTGTCATCCTTATTCCCCAGGATCGCCCCGATCTCCAGGCAGGTCTGGATCAGGGCTCCTGTCTTTCTATATACGGTGTCCAGGTAGATCTGTTCGGTGGTCCTGGCGTTGCACGTATTCACCAGTTGCAGCACCTCTCCCTCCGCCAGGTTGCGAGTGGCGCGGGCCACCGCCTCCACGATCCTCATGTCCCCTCCACTGGCCATGAGTTCCAGCGACTTGGCGAACAGAAAATCACCCACCAGCACAGAGGCCTGGTTTCCATATCTGGCGTTGGCCGACTCCGCGCCCCGGCGCAGGTTCGAGCCGTCCACCACATCGTCATGCAAAAGCGTGGCGGCATGGACATATTCCACCACCACCGACAAATCAATGTGAAGACCTCCTGCATAGCCGCACAGCCGGGAGGAGGCGATAAGCAGCAAGGGGCGGATTCTTTTCCCACCACTTCCCATCAGGTATCCGCTTATATTGGGGATCAGGGCCACATCGGAGCTGAAGTTGG
>JAOUMU010000022.1 GCA_029881335.1 Nitrospinota bacterium
AATCAGCGTTTTCCATCCACTCCGGCTGACAGGCGGGGATATTTCGCCCCAGCCGCAGGCTCCTTCGGCGGAGTTAGGTTCACCGCCATCTTAATGACAGGGCTATCGATGAACCTTAGCCAGGCTCAGAAGCTCCGAGCTTATGTCAAGACCGCTTTTGCGGGCGTTGGAAAGGTCTATCTCGAACCTTAGCCTGCCGCTGTCCAGGTAAAAACCTATGATGCCACCCTTGACGATAAAATCGGAGGCTTCTCCTACACTCAGGACCGGCTGGCCGGGGTAGCCATCCAAATACTTTTCCGCCACTTCGGACTCGGTCTGCGGAATATACAGGACATTACAGGGTTTGACCAAATCACCTTCCTCTATATCCACCACATCCACGGAGAGCTCCCCTATTCTCTTTCCCTCGACTGTCTTCCGGAATATCGTGGAAAATTCCTTATTACCCCCGACACAAAATACCAACACACCGGAGGATATGGTGGACTGCGGCCATGAGACGAATTTAGCGAAGTTGTATATGAATCCGGCTTTGATGGCGCTCTCTCGCTGGGACATGCCATCGGCCCAGCCCATGGCCACCGATGGGAGGAAAACCAGGCCAAAGACACTACACACCACCCACTTGGCCCTCATGGCGCACCTGGCGAATGTCAACAGCGCGGCAATCCTGTATTGATGCATATCCTGCTCCAGCCGTGGCTCAGATGTGAAACATGAAAATCACCCCCCCCCGCGAGGGGATCGCCAAAGGCCCTGATACCTTTAACTTTATCAGAAAGAAGTATGAATCCAAATACAAATGCATAATTAAAACGCATTGCGTCAGGGATTCATCGCGCACTATAATTCAATTCAGCTATCGCAATTATCGACAAGAATGTTTATGACTTTACGCATATTCCGGGCGCGTGTGACCTTCCTGGGGCGCCGAGGCGCTCCTGTATTCTCATTTCTCTTTTCCATTTTTGTTGTGGCTCTGGCTTCAACGGCAATCCCGGCGCTGGGCGCTGATGATGCCGATTATCCTTTCGCGGATATGTCACTTAAGGAACTGATGGCGTTGAAGGTTTTCAGTTCCGCGTCTCTGACCCCGACGCAAATATCCAAGGCCCCTGGCACGGCTTACAGCTTCGACAGGGAAGATTTCGAGCGTCTGGGCGCCCGACGGCTGGATGATCTTTTAAGGCTGACCCCCGGCATCCAGCTGAACCAATACCGCAAGCGGCATAACGCGATCTGGGCCAGGGGTGTGGTAGACCGATACAACGACAAGATGACCCTATTCATTGACAGAATCCCGGTCAGGAGCCTCTACTACGGCCATTTCTCCGCTGGGGAGAACATCTCCCTTGAGAATATCGAGAAAGTGGAAATACTGCTTGGTCCTGCCTCCAGCCTGTACGGCGCCAACGCCTTCGGCGGTGTCATCTCACTCACAACCAGGAATTTTTCCGAATCATCCTCCATATCCGCCACTTCTGAAGGCGCATCGAACAACCGCGGCAAGGCTGCGGGTTTGTATAGGGATGAATGGTTGACTGTTTTCGGGAGCCATCTGGCCCAGGACGCATCCTACAGCGAAGACCGCAAAAGCTTCACCGGCGCCGAAACCGTGCAACCGCTAAATGAGGACCATTCCTGGCTATACGTAAAGGCAAAACCCTTTGAGGGGCTGACGCTTATCGCCAATTACCAACAAAACAACATGCCCTTTCTCTTTATGGCGCCCACCCAAGCCGCCTTCATAGAGGAGCGCCCCTTGACCCTGGCCGCAAAATATGAACATGGCGATATAGAACATGGCCGCCTTGAAGTGAAAATCCACTATTCCATCCACGACACCATGGAGTACTACACTGAAAATTCCCTCGATGGTGTATCCTACACGGAAAACCAGAACGGCCAGACCTCCGGCGCCACAGCCACATACTTCAAACGGTTGGGCGAACGACATAATATCACCCTTGGCGCCTCGGTCAGCCAGGGCCGGGCGGAAAACATGGATTACTCGCTCTACTGGCATTATAAAAGAGGCCTTCTGGACACCCCAGAATCCGGCTCGCTGTTGTCTGACCCACAGGCGGTATACAATGATTACGCGGCCTACGCCCAATATGTATGGAACGCCTCGGACAGCCTTTCCGTCACTCTGGGAGGGCGGTTTGACGGTTACAGCGTTTTTGGAAATCACTTAAGCTACCGTAGCGCCATGGTGTGGACCCCATCGGAGGAGCAGGTGGTGAAGCTTCTATACGGCACGGCGATTCGCACCCCGGTCTACCGCGAATACTTGAAGGTGATGGAGGATTCCAGCTTCGTCCCCCCTGTGCCGGCGCCTGAGGGTATGAGAACCATCGAGGTGGGATACTCCTACCAATGGGATACCGCCGCTCTGGGGCTGACTGCTTTTCGCAACTTCTTTGAACACTATATACAGGAAACCAGCACCCCGAACGGCGGAGACGAGTATTTCTCCAACAGCGGTGACGAGTGGATAATGTCCGGGCTGGAGGCGCTGTTGCAGATTCATCCTACCCATGATCTCCATGTCCGGCTGAGCGCGACCTATATTGACGCGGAACGGGCCGATACGGGAAAACTGCCATACCTGGCCCAGTTGACAGGCGGCCTGGCCGTCGATTATCAATATCTGCCGAGCCATTTTGCTGGGTTCACCCTATACCATTACAGCGACCGGAAGGACACCAACGACTATACGGATGATGATTCCGGAGCCTTTTTTATGTTAAGCGTAACGGCATTCGGGCGGATCACGGACCGGCTGGGATACTCCATTGGCGCCGACAACCTTCTGGATGAAAGAGTATACGACCCGGCGGCGGATTTCAGCTCGCGCCATAACACGGAAAAGACCCGCAGGGAGATCTGGCTGAAGCTGGAATACTCGTTGGACGGAGGGAACTAGTCCAGTCTGTATCTTGGAAGGTTTTAGCGATCTTCCACGCAGAACTTGTCTAGCACATGGATCAACTCCTCCACCTGCAGCTTGTCCGCCCATCCATCGGCGCCCACCGACTTGCACTTGTTGATCATCTGGTCGTTGATCAGAGAGGAGAACATTATCACCGGCAGGTGGGTCAGCCGCAGATCTTCCTTGATCCTGCGGCACAAGGTCAGCCCATCCATCCTCGGCATTTCTATGTCGGTGAGAACCGCTGTCACGTATTCGCCGATTCCCACTCCCCGGGCCCTGGCTTTATCCGCCAGCTTCTGGATTTCGTGATATGTGTCCTCGCCGTTGTCGAACACTGTGATCTTGTTATACCCCGCCTGCATCGTGACCTTTTTCACCGATTGACGCACGATGGGCGAGTCCTCCGCGAAGATCAGGTGGGTTTCCTCCCGCTCATGGTGGCGCTTTGCGATGTCCAGATTGTGATCCTCCACCACCTCCTCGCTATACACCAGCTTTGTCTCCGGATATATATCCACCATGATATGCTCCAGATCCACCATCAGCACGTTTTGGCCATCCAGGGTGATCGAGGAGGTAATGCCGGGTTTGAAGTAGCTTAGAAAAGGTGACAGGGGGATGATCTGGTCCCACGAGCAACGGTGTATCTGGCGGACACCATCCACCAGGAATCCGTTCACCATCTTGTTGAACTCGCAGACCAGCACCACTTGCCGCAAATCCTCGGCTGCGTAATTTGGCAAGGACATATGCTTTTTCAGATCGACCAGGGGCAGGGTGTTCTCCCGCAGAAGAAGCATACCAAGCACCGAGTGATATGCCTCCGGGACGGCGGTGACGGAGGAGCGGTCATATGAGACTATTTCGCGCACCTTCGCCACGTTTATGCCGAAGCTTTGCCTGCCGAGCATGAACTCGATGATCTCCACCTCGTTCGTGCCGCTTTCGGTGAGGATCTGCTGGCGCCTGTTTTCGTCTGTCTTGAATATTTCCATAATCCCGCTCTTTTCATCATACTTCAGTGGATAGGGTCATGACAATGAAAAGCCGTAGCGAGGAGGAAATAGGGTAACAATCCATCGTCGCATGGCCAGAGCCAATCCTACAGCCCAAAGCCGATGTTGAACCCGAGGGAGGGATACAGTCCACTGTATGGGAATCGGGACCCGAGGACCACCACTTCCCCCATCAGGTAAGAGACACCGATCCCAGCGTCGATGTGAAACCTGTCCAAGAGCCACGAGTATCCGACCATAATGTTCGGGATCAGGTTGAAAGCCACAGCTGTATCCACCAGGCCCACGGTGTCTGTATAGGTGGCCTCCAATATACCGGCGTCCAGGTTCAGCGCCACATAGCCACCCCTGGGCGCGCGTCCGGCCCAATATTTGCGCATTCCCCCGCCCGCTCCAACAAACTGAAACCGCCATTCTTCGATATCCATCTTCCAATAGGATCCTCTCACGGAAAGAGAGAGGTTCTCACCGATGGTGTGTTGATATTCCAGGCTGGCCATTCCTATCAGGAGGCCGAAGGGATTTATATCAAGAGTGCTGTAAACTTCATCCTGTTCAGCTGTGGGATTCACGGGTGGAGAAGCGTCGCCGGATTCCTGACCCATGGCGGGGCCAGCAAGAGTCATGGCAAAAAGCAGAAAGCAGGTTATGTCCGCACCCCATGCTTGCCACCTGTTCCGCTTATCCATCAGAATCCCCTCTCTTGTGGCAACGGGTGACCCCCTGGCTCATATAAGAGCAAATTCCCGGCTTGGCGCCTGCAGGTCAGCGTATGTGGGTTAAAATGGGATACCCACGGACAAGGTCCAGTAAAAAACAAGTCCTTTCATCGGGAAGGTGTCGTCCCCCTCCCAACGGGGCTTGATTCCCCCGGCGAAGTATTGCATGCCCATGCCCATCTCCACGAATAAGTAATCGATAAACCATGTGTATCCCACGCTGCCGGTCGGAATGACATAGAAGGATGTCTGCAAGTCAGGGGGTGTGTCAAACATCACATATGTGCCGGCGGTGACCTGGGCCAGGTCCACACTCAGCCCCATGAAGCCCCCCAGTGGCGCGTTCCCCTGGGTATGATACTTCAGCCCCATGCCGATGCCGAACGATTCTATCGTCCACCCGTTCATCTCCTCTATGTTCCAGTACATGCCGCGAATCGTCCAGGAATATGTATCGGAGGAAACGCGCTGATACTCGATATTCATCTTTTGCTGGAATGCTTGGCCAAGGTCGAGATAGAAAATGTTGCGAGCATTCTGGCTTTGGGCCAGGGCGGTGTCCGGGACAACCATAGCCGAAGCCATGAGCGCCGCGAAAACCAGCATGCCGGTGATCCAGGATCGTCCAGCCGGGAGACTAAACCCCAAAAAAAACCCGCCCGCGCATCGGCGGCGGGCGGATTTGTCCAAAGAGCTTTTTACCGTCATGTTCATCTATCCATTCTGTTATAGCAGGGGGTTCTCGCTCATGGCCTTTATCCTGGCAAAACGGCGGTCTACTTCCTTCTGGAACTGGGCCACGATCGGCGTGTATTCCGGCTTTAGCATATGCTTGGTCTTGCCCATGGTCTTGAGCCAGTCGGTGACGGGGATCTTTTTCCCTTTCGCTTCCGGGTCATAGTTGAGCGTGGTGACACCGTGCTCAACCTCGTACAGGGGAAAGAAATTGCAATCTATGCCTGCCTGGACCACTTCCTGCCCGTTGTTGTCCGGGTGGCGCCAGTTCAGAGGACAGTCGGAGAACAGTTTCCCGAACACCATTCCCTCGTTCTTGGCGTACCACTGGGCCTTGGCCGCTTTGCGGATCAGGTCCTTATAGTCAGTCTCCGACCCAGTGAACACATAAGGTATGTTGGTCGCGGCGAAAAGCTGGGCAGAGTCCTTGTGGTGGAACGTCTTGCCGCGGCCCACCGTGCCTATGTTGGAGGTGCTGGTGGCATGCCCCATCGGCGTGGTGAAGGAGAGCTGGTGGCCGGTGTTCATATATCCCTGGTTATCGTACTCCAAAAGGATCATGTTATGGTTGCGGAAGGCGGAGCCCAATGCCGGCCCGAGGCCGATATCCAGCCCGCCATCGCCGGTGACCATGACGAACGTTATGTCCTGGTCCTGGGCGATCTCCCCGCGCTTTTGACGCTCCTTGTACATCTCCACCACGCCAGACATGGTGGCGGCGCCGTTCTGGAACAGGTTATGGATATAAGTGACGGCGAAGGAGCTGTTGGGGTAGCCGGTGGTGACCACCATCCCGCATCCCGTGTGCCACAGCATCACCACGAATCCTTCTATCCCTTTCAGGAAAGTTCCCAGGCTGGGGAATATTCCGCAGCCGGGGCAAGCGCCATGGCCAGCGGTTATTCTCTGCGGCATGGCAGTAAGATCTCGCTGCTTGACGCCCTTCACTTCCAGCTTGCCGGTGGTCTTGTCTTTCGCCACCTTGATGATGCCGGGGGATTGCTCTTCCTTGGTCAGCGCAGGCCTACCCTTGACCGGGATGTAAGAAGGATCGCCTGGAGATGTCCCTATATAATCGTATGGGATCTCCACCTTCCCTTTTTTAACCGCTTCGGCAGCAAGGTCGAACAGGCCCACAGCGTCCTGGAAATAATAGTCCTTGCCACCCAGGCCGTAGATCCTGGAGATGACCATGGTCTTGTTATCCGGGTCGTCCTTCAGGGCGGCCTTTATCTCGTGGCTCATGCGGCCGCCGTGGGCGCCGTATGAATCCGCCCTGTCCGCCACCACCAGCACTTTTATGTTTTTGCAGGCCTGGCGGATATGCTCGGCCGGGAAGGGCCGGATCATGGTGGGATACATCATCCCCACTTTTTTACCCTCCGCCCTCATTTTGTCCACCGCGTCCATGGTGGTGTCGGCGGCGGAGTTTACGATAAAAATCGCCGTCTCCGCGTCCTCCATTTTGTACGTTTCCAGCGGGTGATATTTGCGTCCCGATATCTTCCCCCACTCTTCCAAAACCTTTGGGATCACGCTCTCGGCTGCGCCCATGGCCATGGAGAGCTGCTTTTTGTTGTTGATCTGGTCAGGATCGTTCATGTATGGCCCGATGGTGATCGGGTTTGCCGGGTCCACGGAACTGTTCATCACCTTGAAGGGGCCGATGAAATCCTGGATTGGCTTGCGATCCTCGAAGTACTCCACGCGCCGCTTCTGGTGGGAGGTGAAAAAACCGTCATCCGCCACGATCACCGGCAGACGAACGTCCTCATGCTCGCCGATCTTCACAGCGGCGATCACTAGGTCATATACAGTCTGCGGATCCTTGGCGCACAGCACTATCCATCCCACATCCAGGGTGGAAACAAGGTCCGAATGGTCCCCCCGGATATCCAGCGGGCCTGAAACAGAGCGGCAAACCAGGTTCAACACCATCGGATACCTGGTGCCGGACTGGACCGGATACTGCTCCAGAGAGTATAAAAGCCCATTGGCGCTGGTGGCGTTGAACACCCTGCCCCCTGCGGTGGTGGCGCCGTAGCATGTGCCGGCGGCGCCATGCTCGCCATCGCCGGGGATCATGCGCACGTTATGCTCGCCGTTGGCGCCCATCTCGTCCAGATACTCCGCCACTTCCGTGGAGGGTGTTATCGGGTAATATCCCATCAGATGGAAGTTCACGTGGGAAGCGGCCAGCGAAGCCATCTCGTTGCCGGACCTAAAGTCCACCAACTGCCCGGCGTTGCCTCCCTTTTTTCCCTTCATTTCTGTCTTGGTATCGGAGCTCATTCAGAAATCCTTTCCCTGCGTATAGATCCCAGCGCAATCAATCCGGCCCGGCGGATTAATCGGTGTATCCGTCCTCGATTATTTTCTTGTCCACTTCATATTCCACCTTGGAGACCAAGGCGTCGAACTTACATATATCCACGCACCGCAAGCAACCCTTGCAATGCTTGTATTCGATGCTCAAAAGCTTCTGAACCTGCTTCCCCTTCTTGTCCGTCTCTTTGTCCCAGACAAAGCAATAGTCGGGGCAGGTGATGTCGCACTCTCCGCAGGAGGTGCACTTGCCAAGCAAAAGCACGGGGATGTAACCGGAGCGGGACACCGTCAGGTCCTTATGGATAGAGTTGCCCGGTGTGTGAATGGCGCCGCCTATCACCTGGTTCATATAGCCTAGCTTCTGTCCATCCGCGCGGAAGGGCTGGGCCGGATATTTGCCGTCATCCTCAAAGAACTTGGAGGTGTATTCACTGGCCCCTCTATCGAAGGTCTTCAGGTTCGGCTCTATCAGGAAAGCGTATTTCTTTCCCAGGTTCTTCCTTATGTACTCCTTGATCGCTTCAGGATCTATGAAGCCGGATGCGGCGGCCACCGTACCTAAAAGGGCGGTGTTCACCCGGGTCTTCTCTTCCACGGCGATCTTCATCGCGTCGATGGTGACCACCGTCCCGGCTTGCAGTTTCATCGTGTCGCGGGCTTGGTCGGGGGTCATGGATGTGTTGGCGATCACTACAGTATCCTTTCCCACACCAGAGAGCATCCCGGGGGAGCCTAGCATCGTCTCCAGAAAGATAACCAGCATGTGAGGCTCTATAACGGGACTGTTTTCTCGGACAACGACTTCCGGCGCGCAAAACCTGATGAACGCTTTCACCGGGCTCCCTTTTTTCTCCGAGCCGTAGCTGGAGAAGTTGGACCCGTTAAAGCCCATTCCCAGCACGCCGGCCTCGCCCAGAATCTTTCCGGCCAGGTTCGCCCCGAACCCGCCGACCGATTCCATTCTGATCTCGTAGAAACCAAGATCGTTGACTATTGGTAGATTAGCCATGCTTTCCTCTTTATCGCATAATCCCGGATGAGGAGCCGGGGGTATATTGGCTCAGTTTGTTTTGCAGTTTCTTGATCCGATAAGCATACCGGACATGTCAATTGTACAAAAGGATCGATAATAAACCAAACCTTTTCGCAATGACCCCACATTTACTTTTTGTAAAACACCTTGCCGGATCGATGAATCGGGAATAGATCCATCGCCCATTTCGTCCATAACCTGGGGCTATTCTCCCCTCGCCGGGCCGGTGGACCGGGTTTTTACAAAGTTTTTGTAGAAATAGATCAGCGAACCCAGTATCACCAGGGCGTCATCTCCCAGCCCAAATATTGGTATCACATCCGGGATTGCGTCTATAGGTAATATTCCATAGATTATGGCCGCCAGAAGGACCAGTATCGTCACCCACCGCTTTTTTGCCTGGGGGGCGGAAGGAGGTTGCCCCCTGTTTTCATCCATGTATTCCCATCCTTTCAGTTCCGCGCCTATGAATGATACTCCATTTCCGTGTCATAGGCGCCGCCCGTTTGCCGGTTTGCGACCCCCCGGCTGACGTGTATGTTACCATTGCATTATCACTACCGGTAAATTAAATATTGTGGTTTTGCCAATGAAGTTGCACCCTTGTTTTATTCTTGCCAAAGAGACAGTGGAAGTCATCATAGCCACCGCCCGTTCCGGCGGCCATTTCCACGACATAACCATGATCAACGATACTCCGGAATTTTTGCGGATATACGCCGATTGGGAATTGTACACTGAAGCCGTCACATCGCTGCTCCTACATGCCGCAAGGCGCGCTCCGAAAGGGAGCTCGGTGCGCATAAGCAATCAGGGCTCCGCTCCCGCCACTCTGACCATTGAATATGGCTTTGCCGATGATACAGAGGAGCTGAACTCTCTTTTTGGCAGCGGCAATGACGCGACCCCGCCATGCAACCATGCGGATCCCTCCCCTCTCCGCGCGGCAAGTATCGTGGCATGCCATGGTGGGCGCATTTCCGCCGCTACGGCCCCGGGCGGGGGAACAGCCTTGACGGTTGCCTTGCCGGATGTTCGCCCCCGGATATTGGTGGTGGAGGACGATCCGGACTATATGACATTGACAAAAGAATACCTTCTGGCGGTGGAGGGAGTGGTGCTGGAGGCGAAGAACGGCCTGGAGGCGTTGAAAGTGATTATAGACCACTTGCCACATCTTGTGGTTCTAGACCTCTCAATGCCTGGCATGGATGGTTATTCGTTGCTCACCTCCATGAGACTAAGCAGGAAAGCCGCCGAGATGCCAATTATAATATTCTCCTCCGACTCCTCCATCCAGGCCAGGGAAAAGGCCCTGGGTATGGGGGCAGACAAATTCCTGATGAAGCCGGACGGGCTGAAGGATCTGGCCGGGCTGACGGTTTCGATGCTGTACAGGAAACCATCGACCGGTAAATGAAGAAAGTTTTAATTGACGCGAGAAACAAAAATGGTGGGCCCACTAGGAATCGAACCTAGAACCTCCCGGTTATGAGCCGGAAGCTCTAACCAATTGAGCTATGGGCCCCCGTATTATATAAGCCAGATCCCGGCTACTCCGCGAAGGAGCGCAGTTTCTTGCTGCGGCTGGGGTGGCGAAGCTTTCGCAGCGCCTTTGCCTCTATCTGGCGTATCCTTTCGCGTGTCACCTCAAAGTCCTGACCCACTTCCTCCAATGTGTGCTCGGAGTCCATACCGATGCCGAACCGCTTTCGAACCACTCGCTCTTCCCGAGCGGCCAGGGTGGAGAGCACAGAGGCTGTCTTCTCCCTCAAGCCGGAGCGCACCACCGCCTCCACGGGGCTCATCACCTTTTTATCCTCGATAAAGTCGCCCAAGTGGCTGTCCTCCTCCTCTCCGATCGGAGTCTCCAGGCTGATCGGCTCCTTGGCGATCTTCAGCACTTTGCGCACCTTGTCCACCGGCATCTCCATCTTCACGGCGATCTCCTCCGGTGTGGGTTCGCGGCCCATCTGCTGCATCAGCTGGCGGCTGGTGCGGATAAGCTTGTTGATGGTCTCTATCATATGGACCGGAATCCGGATAGTGCGAGCCTGGTCCGCTATGGCGCGGGTGATGGCCTGGCGGATCCACCACGTGGCGTAGGTGGAAAATTTGTATCCGCGTTTGTACTCGAACTTGTCCACCGCCTTCATCAGGCCGATATTCCCCTCCTGGATAAGGTCCAGAAATTGAAGGCCCCTGTTAGTGTATTTTTTGGCGATGGAAACCACAAGCCTCAAGTTGGCCTCGGCCAGTTCCCTTTTTGCTTTGCGTTCCCGGGCAAAGCCCTCATCGATCGCCCGCAGCGTGACCTCCAGTTCCTCCTGGCTTACCTGGGACTCATTTTCCACCAGGCGGATATCCTTGCGGGCGTTTTTTATTTTGGCCTCCTGCTCCGCCGTTCTCTCGCTGGAAAGAGGCTTTCTTTTTCCCTTGCGCTCCACCTCCACCACAGTGGGCTCGCGCAGGCCCAGCTTCTCCTCCGCTCTGCGGATAATCGTCTGCGCCTCATGGCAGCGCTGTCCAAAGCCCCGGATATGATCAATTATCCCTTCCATCAGCTTCGGCTCTAGCTTGATGGAGCGAATCAGCTCAGTCACCTGCTCGCGCAGTTTCTCCTCTTCCTTCTCCAGCTTGGCCCGCTCCTTGACTGTGGTTTTTTTCAGCCTCAGCTTGGCCAGAACGCCCTGCAATTTGCCGCCGGCGGCTTCCAGCTGGCGAACCAGCTTGAGCACATTCTGGGTCTCCTTTTTGATTTTGGCCTGCGAGACCTCCTCGACCGGCTCCACCCAATCAACAAAGTCCTGCAGCGCGATCTCCTCATTTTTCAGGCGATCGGCCAAGGTGACGATTTCGTTTATAGTGACAGGTGAATTGATAACAGCGCTGATCACCCTGTTCTGGCCGTTCTCAATCTCCTTGGCGATAACCACTTCACCTTCACGGGTCAGCAGAGAAATAGAACCCATCTCCTTAAGGTACATCCGGACGGGGTCCTCGGAGGAGGCCATGCCATCGTCATCATCACTGCCCGGGTCCTTCCTGCCGAAGCCGGTTTTCTTTGACGCCAGGTGGGATTGCTCCTTGGCGGCGTCGATCAGGTCGATACCACTGGCCGACAGCGCAGATTGGATGTTCTCTATCTGCTGGGGCAATCCGACAGCCTCCATGTTCTCCGGCAAGGATTCGAGAACCTCGTCGAAGGTAAGATAGCCTTTTTGTTTTCCCCTGCCGATGAGGGTTTCTATTGAGTCGCCTTTGCCGGGTTTGGACATGTTCTCCCTCAAAATCAATTTAGGACGTAAACTCTTTATATTAGTCCATTATTCCTGGATTTGATATATTCTTTTTGCGCATCATCGAATTTTTTCTTGTCATCCCCTCCTGCCCGCTCCAGCAGAGCCAAAAGGCTCCGTCTTCTCTCTTCCGGACGATAACGCAAGGTCCGCACACAGTCCTCCAACGCCTTGACCGCCCCCTTCTCATCATACAGGTTTGTTTCCATGGATCTGTCCGTCACATTCGCCTGCATCCCCGCCTCCCTGGCGGCCTCCAGAATCCCGGAAAAGTCCTTGGCGCCAGCACGAGCCGAACGGGTTATGAACTCAAACAGCCTCCGGTTCTCTTCATCCTCAAAATTTTCCGGGCCAAGACCGCCGGCGTGCTCATCAAGATAATCCGGACAATCAAGCAGTATCCTTATCACTACCCTCTCCGCGGTGGCTCTGGCGCCTTGCCTGGGGCTCTGCTTTTTAACCGGAGCGGACATCGCAGAAGCTCTTCCAGGGGCGCCTCCCGGGGCGCTGCGGTCCATGGCGGCCACTTCGGAATTTATCAGCCCAAATTCCACACCAGTCTTTTCCGCCAATATTTGCGTATATTGATTCCGTTCTATCCTGTCACGGATCCTGTTGATATAAGGTAGCGCCTCCCTGGTGGCCTGAGCCCGTCCCTCCACTGTGGAAAGGTCCGCCGCCTGGACCGCCGAATCTATGACGAACTGGGCGAATGACGACGCCTGCTCCAGCAGTTTCTCCAGCTCCCCCACTCCGTTTCTGGCGAGGAACTCATCGGCGTCCTTGGCCCCCGGAAGGGTCAGCACTTTCGCTTGCAACCCCATATCCAGCAGGATCGGCAGGCTCTTCTTAGCGGCCGCCAGCCCCGCTTTGTCAGAGTCGAAAAACGCCGTCACGGTGTCGCACATTCTCTTGATCACCTCCGCCTGGGCGCCGGTGAACGCTGTCCCGGAGACCGCCGCGCAATTCTCGATCCCCGCGCTCCTCAGGGCTATGACGTCCATATAGCCTTCCACCACCACCAGCCGCCCGCTCTTGCGGACTGCCGGGGCTGCCAGGTTCAGCCCAAAGAGAACCCGGCTTTTGTTATACACCGGGGTTTCCGGACTATTAAGGTACTTGGGGGAGTTGGCCGACTCCTCCAGCGACCGCCCTCCAAAGGCGATGGGACGGCCCTGAATATCCCGGATGGGGAACATGATTCTGGCCCGGAACCTGTCGATCAGGTTTCCCTTCGACGACTCCTTGGCTAGCCCGGCGGCTTCCATGGTCTCCCTGTCAAATCCTTGCGCCGATAGCGTATTGGTCAGCGAATCCCACAGGTCCGGCGCCCATCCGATCCCGAACATATCCTGCATTTCCGCGCTAACGCCCCGGAGGCGCAGGTACTCGACCGGAGGGGAGCTGGCAGGCGCTTCGACAAGCTTTTTCCGATAGAATCGGGCAGCGGCCTCCATGGCGGCGTATATTTTTTCCCTGAAGCCGGGCCTTGTCCCAGCGGCGCCATGTTCCGGGATAACAACGCCATATCTCCTGGCCAACAGACGAACCGCCTCCGGGAAGGGGACGCTTTCATGTTTCATGACGAAGGATATGGAGTCGCCTCCGGCGCCGCATCCAAAGCAGTGATATATCCCCTTGTCCGGATTGACATTGAAAGATGGGGTCTTCTCCTCATGAAAGGGGCACAGGGCGCGGTAGTTCGCCCCCGCTTTTTTGAGTGGGATATATCCGGAGACAACCTCCACGATGTCCGCTCTGGAGCGCACCTCGTCTATCGACTGGGGGGGGATGACGCTCATTATCGCTCCTGCAGGCTGGTGGGGGACAAGAGCTGCGCCTCAGCCACCCAGCAGCTTTTTGACAATGGTGTTCACCTGGGTTCCGTCCGCCCGGCCCTTCACTTGGGGCATCAGTATTCCCATAACTTTTCCCAAATCCTTCATGGATGCCGCGCCGGACTTGCCGATCGCCTCTTTCACCAGAACTTCTATCTGCTCGTCGCTCAGCCCCTCGGGCATATATTTACGCAGAACTTCTATCTCCGCCTCTTCCCTGTCGGCCAGTTCCACCCTGCCCGCCTCCCTGTATTGCCTGGCGGAATCCAGGCGCTGTTTCACCGCTTTGGCCAACACCGCCTCGGTCTCCTGGTCGTCGATCTCCTGGGTCAGCTCGATCTCCCTGTTCTTTATCGCGCTTATCATCATCCGGATGGTGGTCAGCGCCAATTCGTCCTTGGCCTTCATGGCGGTTTTCATGTCGTCGCGCAAGCGATCCTTTATGCTCATCGATATTCCCGAGGTTACAAGTCCATTGTCGTTGTGTGAAAGATAGTATCCGGCGGCTTCGGTGTCAACTATCCAATGTTGACATCCCCTCCCCTTTCCCATATGATCCGCCCACATGGACCAGATGCTTGTGAAAAAATTGACCCCGGACGCCCACGCTCCGGAGAAGGCTACCGAAGGCGATCTGGGATACGACCTATTTTGCGCCGAGCGCGCCCTCATCACCCCTGGGGCTACTGTCGCCATATCTACGGGGATCGCCGTCCAGTTCCCCCCCGGATGGGGCGCAGTGATCAAGGACCGCTCCTCCATGGCGCTAAAGCAGATCCATGTCAGCGCCGGAGTGATCGACCACGGCTACCGCGGCCAGATAAAGGTGGCGCTCACCAACCATTCCCGCGTCGAGACCATAATTGAGAAGAACCAGAAGATGGCCCAGATGATTCCGGTCCCTGTCACCAACTGGGCAGTGCGCGTGGTGGACGAGCTTTCAGCCACACAGCGGGGCGAAAACGGCTTCGGCTCCACCGGCGCCCATGGGCCAAAAGGCGTGACGTAAATAATTGGCGCCCCTGCCTTAAGCCCGGGCCGGGTCGCTCTCTCCATATTTATACGCCGCGGCGCATGTCCCTTCGGAGGAGACCATGCACGCCCCGATAGGATTATCCGGTGTGCAAGCCTTCCCGAACAGCTTGCAATCGGGAGGGTCGTTGAGTCCTTTTAAAATCTGGCCACAGATGCACGCCGGATTCTCCCTCGCCTCCGGCAAACTGACTCCGAATCTTTTGGAGGCGTCGTACATCTCAAACTCCTCCGATAGGGCCAGCCCGCTGTCGGGAATCGTCCCCAGCCCGCGCCATAAGGCGTCGGTCTTCACGAAAACCTGCTCCAGTATCAGCTGGGCCTTGAGGTTCCCCTCCGGCCTCACCACACGATAATATTCGTTCTCCACCTCCGCGCGTCCTTCGGCGGCCTGGCGGACCAGCATGCCCAGACCCCGCAAAATATCAAGGGGCTCGAACCCGGTGACCACACATGGCATGGAAAACTTTTTCGCCACCGGGATGTAGGCGTCGGCGCCTATGATGGCGGAGACGTGGGCGGGGCAGATGTAGCCATCGAGCCTGATCTCGCCCGATGTCAGAGCTTCCATCGGTTCCGGCATCGTCTTATGGGCGCAGAGCACGGAGTAATTGGTCAGCCCTTCGCGTCTGGCCTCCAGGATGGAGCAGGCGATCAGCGGCGCCGTGGTCTCGAACCCCACTCCCAGGAACACCACTTCCCGGCCAGGGTTCTCCCGGGCCATGGCCACCGCGTCCAGAGGGGAGTAGACCACGCGCACATCCCGCCCGGCGCCCCGTTCCTTTTGAAGGGTGGAACGGCTGCCGGGAACGCGGACCATATCCCCGAATGTGGCTATCAGGACATCGGGTATCTCGGCGATCTCTATGGCTGTGTCCACATAACTGATGGGAGTGACACACACTGGGCAGCCAGGGCCGGAAACCAGTTTGATAGTGTCCGGGATCATGGACCTGATCCCATAGCGATAAATGGCCATGGTGTGAGTGCCGCATACCTCCATGAATGTCACTTTTCCATCCAGACGGGCGGCGGAGCGGCGGATATCCTCGGCCTGTTTTTCGGCGGCTTCCTTGTCGCGATATTCGTCTACGTATTTCATGCGCCTGGCTCTTCGGAATCCAGGATATCCCGCATCAGCCTTATGGTCTCCTCGGCTGCTTTCGGGTCCACTCTCTCTATGGCGAATCCAGCGTGGATCATCACGTAGTCGCCCAGCCGCACTCCATCGAGCATCATCAGGCTAGCTTCCTTGCGCACGCCGCCGATCTGGGCCACGCAACGGTATTCCGAAATTTCCACCACCTTCATCGGCACTGCCACGCACATGACATCAACCCTCCTTTTCTGCAAGAATCCGTCTCGCCGCGATAATCGCCTGGCCCAGGGATATTCCCCCATCGTTGGGGGGAACACGTCCATGGCGGAACACGGTAAACTCCATCTCCTCCAGGGTATCGCCCAGCCTGTCGCTTAAGTAGCGATTCTGGAAAACCCCTCCGGAGAGGAACACGCGCTCCAGGCCTGTTTTCTGCCGCAATTCCCCAGCCATCGAAGCCGCTCCGGCCACCACCGCCTGGTGGAACCTGGCGGCGATCAGCGGCGTTGGCTCGCCTGCGGCCACATCCTCCACCAGCGCCTTGAAGGATGGCTTAAAGTCCAGTGTCAGAATTCCATCCTCCTCCACCATGCTCACAGGATAACCTTCGTCCACCGGCTTTTCAATCGCCATCTCCAGCTCCATGGCCGCCTGTCCTTCAAAGGATATACCGGGGCGTATTCCGGCCAGGGCCGATGCAGCGTCAAAAAGCCTGCCCACGCCATGAGAAAGGGGAGTGTTGAGTCCGCCGGCCATCATCCGGCGGATGTTATGTATTGTGTCCGGATCCAGCTCCCGCAGCCATGGCAGTGGCAAGGTGGGAATATTTTCTCCATACAGCCGTATCAGAACCGCCAGGGCGATCCGCCAGGGCTCCTTGATGGCTTTGTCGCCGCCGGGCAGGGGAACAGGGCTCACAAAGCCCGCTCTTTTATATCCGTCCACTCCCCCCGTCAAAAACTCGCCGCCCCATATTCCGCCATTCTCGCCATACCCTGTGCCGTCGAACACAATACCAATAGCCTCGCCACCCTGGTGGGTCTCGGCCATCAGGGACGCCATGTGGGCGTGATGATGCTGAATGGCCATGGCCGGCGCCATCTCCTGCTCCAGGGCATACTGGGAGCTCATATAATCGGGGTGCATGTCATGGGCCACCGCCACCACCTTCTTGATATCAACCAGCCGCATGAAGCTTTCTATGGTGGAGCGAAACGAGTCATACACGCTCTCTCTTTTCAGGTCACCTATATGCTGGCTCACAAAAGCCCTGGACCCCTTTATCAGGCAGAAGGTATTTTTCAGCTCACCACCCACAGCCAGAACCGAGGGGTATTCCCGGTCCAGCTGGATGGGGATTGGCGTATATCCCCTGGATCGACGAAAGATCACACTTCCATGGGCCATGGGTCTTTCTATCGAATCGTCGGCCCTGGCGAAGATCTCCCGGTCATGGACCAGGTACGCGTCGGCGATGCCACCCAGCTTTTCGAATACCTCCTCATCCCTGTATATTATCGGGTCGTCGGACATGTTGGCGCTGGTCATCACCAAGGAGCCGAAGAGCCCCTCACTCATCAGCATGTGGTGCAGAGGAGTGTATGGCAGCATGGCGCCGATGAACCGGTTGCCCGGCGCAGCGCCTTGCAGGAGCCGGGCGTATTTCTTTTCCACCAGGGTGATGGGATGAGCGCGGGATTCCAGCAGTGTCTGCTCTCTTGAACCCACAGTGGCAAAGGAACGCAAGGCCACGACACTGGGAAACATCACAGCGAACGGCTTTTCATCCCGTTTCTTGCGCTCCCTAAGGCGCATCACCGCCGCATCGTTAAGCGCGTCCACCGCCAGATGGTATCCCCCCAGCCCTTTCACCGCCACCACCTTTCCCCGCCGGATCAGCTCCACTGCGGCGCCCAAGGGATTGGAGGATGCGGAAAGCTCGAACCTGTCATTGTGAAAAGCCAGCCTGGGTCCGCAATCATGGCATGCCACCGGCTGGGCGTGGAAGCGCCGGTTGGCAGGATTCTCATATTCCTTGCGGCATTGGGCGCACATGGGAAAGCGGCTCATGGTGGTGTTAGGCCGGTCGTAGGGGACATCCCTGATAATAGTGAAGCGTGGCCCGCAATTGGTGCAGTTGATGAAAGGATAGCGGTAGCGGCGGTCTTGCGGATCGAGCAGCTCCCGCAGGCAATCGGAGCATACATCCGAATCAGGGGCCACCAGGGCCGTCTTGCCACCGGAGTCTTCGCTCTTATGGATGGAAAAGCCGGAAGGTCCCAGGGAGGGTATCTGCTCCTGTTCAACTTTTGTGATGTGCGCCAGCGGTGGAGCCTCGGTCGTCAACCTTTGCCAGAAATCGTCAATGCCCTCCACGGGGCCTTCGATCTCTATATCAACTCCCCTGGCGTGGTTGAGCACATGCCCGGAAAGATTCAGTGATTCGGCCAGGTTGAAGACAAACGGGCGGAAACCAACTCCCTGGACGATTCCCTCCACCTTTATCAGGCGGCGAATCATGGACTCACTGAAAGGTACGTAGAAAGAATAAAACCGTACCAGTCATCCAGCCCATCGCCGCTTTTTGCGGAAAGGTGAAACACTTTCAGCGCCGGATTCACCTTCATTGAGTAATCCAAAAGCCTGGCCATATCCAGGTCCAGATGAGGCAGCAGGTCGGTCTTGGTAATAACCATGGCCGAAGAAGCGCGAAAAGCCTTTGGATACTTCACCGGCTTATCCTCCCCCTCGGTGACGGAGACTAGCGCCACTTTCATCTCCTCCCCCAGGTCGTATGAAGCGGGGCACACCAGGTTGCCTACATTCTCTATGAACAGAAGGCCGGGGCCGACAAAGCCCAGCTTTTCGAGGGCCCCCTCCACCATGGCCGCGTCCAGATGACAGGAGGACTGGGTGTTGATCTGTATTACAGGGACACCGGTGGCGGCGATCCTTTTGGCGTCGTTGTCGGTCTGCTGGTCCCCCTCTATCACTGCGACGGGGATCCTCGATTTCAGATCCTCGATAGTTTTCACCAGCAAGGTGGTCTTGCCGGAGCCAGGCGAGCTTATAAAATTAAGGGTCAGAATCCCCCGAGCCTTCAGCTTCTCCCGAATGCCAGCGGCGATCTGGTCGTTCTTGGACAGTACGTCCCTCTTTACATCTATAATCTTCATACCGTTCACTCCACGGATATCTGGTCCACATACAATTCCTCCCCACTGACGATCCTTCCCCCGAAGGCGCCGCACATGGGGCATATCGCCAAAGAATACTCCGGCCTGAACTCACATGAGCACTCCGGGCAAACCGCCCTGGCGACTACCCGCTCTATCACCAGCTCGCTCCCTTCCGCGGCGGTGCCCCTGGCGCAGGCGGAGTAACAAAATTCCACGGCGGCGGCCTCCACGCCGGAGAGCTCCCCCACGGCCACATTCACCTTCAGCACCTTTGCGGCGCCGGATTCCTTTAGCTGCGCAACTGCGATATCCACGATGCTCATCGCCACTGACATCTCGTGCATAATCGTTGGGGCGGCCGCGCCCTCTACTTTTCCACCGACACTTCCGCCGCCACGGGCGTCGCAAGCTTCATGGTAGAAGACACGGGGCAATGGGACCCGGCCAGATCAATAAGCTCCCGCACTTTCCCTTCATCGGCGGAGGTCTTCAGCCGGACCTTGTACGACACATGGTTAAAGCCCGAGTTCACATCCGCCACGTTGAACAGCCCCCGCAGATCGATATCTCCGGTGAGCTCCACATTCACCGCCTCCAGGTCAACATCCAACATGATGGCGTATTCCACGTATACAGCGCTGACGCAGGAACCGAGCGCCATCAGCATCATCTCCATCGGATTCGGAGCTTTGTCATCCCCGCCGGAGGGGACGGGATAATCCGACATGATAATATGGGTCCGGATACGGTTCTCGTTGAGCAGGCCCCCCTTCCACTCCGTGGTGACCGATGGACGATAAACGGCGGCCTCCGGCTTTTTTACGAAGAGCGCCTTCCGGCTGGCCAGGATATCCTTCAGGGGGCGACGCTCACTCAAGGCCTACTCTCCGGATTATGAAATCGAGCATCACGCGCACACCGGCGCCGGTTCCCCCTTTGCGGATGTATCCCTTTTCCTTGTCGGAGAACGCCGTGCCGGCGATATCCACGTGCGCCCACTTGCCAGTCACGTGTCTTTTCAAAAACGCCGCCGCCGTGCTGGCGCCACCCCCCCTGGGGCCTATATTGGCTATGTCGGCCACCTGGCTTTTTATATCATCCTCATATTCCTGGAACAGGGGCAACGGCCACAGCCTGTCACCCGTGCGCATACCGCACTCTTGAAGTTGACCGACCAACTCGTCGTCGTTGCCGAACAGGCCGGAGCAGTGGGCGCCCAGAGCCACCATGCAAGCGCCGGTGAGAGTGGCGAAATCCACGGTGCAATCCGGCTTATACCGCCCTGCGTAGGCCAATGCGTCGGACAGGATCAGCCGACCCTCGGCGTCGGTGTTCAGCACTTCCATGGTGACGCCGGAAAGACCTGTGAGCACATCCCCCGGCTTGGTGGCTGTTCCGGAGGGCATGTTTTCCGTGGCGGGAACCAGCCCCACCAGGTTCACTTTCAGCTTCATCGTGGCCACGGCCGTCATGACGGCAATAGTGGCGGCGCCGCCGGACATGTCCGATTTCATCTCGTGCATGTTTAGGGAAGGCTTGATGGAAATGCCGCCGGAGTCAAAGGTCAGCCCTTTGCCCACCATCACGATCGGCTTTTGGCTCTTCGGCCCTTTCATGTACTCCATGACGATAAACCTGGGCTCCTCCTGGCTCCCTTTTGCCACGCCGATCAGCCCCCCCATCTTCATTTTCTCTATGGCCTTTAGCCCATGGATAGTGCATTTGAATCCATGTTTTTTTCCCAGAGCCGCCGCCTGGTTCCCCAGGTAAGTGGGGGTGGCGTAGTTTGCTGGAGTGTTGATAAGATCTCTGGCCAGCATCACCGCATCGGCCACCACCGCGCCCCGCTTCATCCCCTTCCCCGCCGCCGCCTTGGCCCCTTGCGCCAGGATCACATACTCCTCCAGCTTTACGGGCGATTTCTCCTTTTTGAAGGTGTCGAAGTTGTAAAGCGCCAGCCGCGTTCCCTCCACCGCCGCCTGGGCGATCATTTCCGCTTCCTCGTCGGACCCGGCCAGCGACACCAGGGCGGAAGCGCAGCTCCTTACGCCGGCGGATTTCACGGCTCGGGCGGCCACCGCAGAGGCGAACCTGTACGGCTCTGATGTGGAGTCGCCGCGATTGCCCATACCCACCACCACCACATACCCGGCGGGCAGGGCGCCCATGGTCTCAAGTGGCATCACCTGCCCGCGCTTGCCTTTAAACTTGCGGCGCTTGGCCGTATCCGCCAGCCTGCCATTGAGGGCCTTGTCAAGATCTTCGAAATCCCCCTTCTCCAGCTCCCCCTCGAACACCCCGATCACCAGGCCATCGGCCCTTGATTCGACGGCTCGGATTTCTTTTACGCTATATTTCATCACAATCCCTTCACGAACCAACGCGCCAGGCAGGGCTGGCTACGTATTAATAAACAAGCATATCGTTAATCAGTATATTTCCAGATTGCCAGAGGGGCAAGGGGATAACCGCCGCAGGAATTATCGCTGGTCTGGACCAGCCATGATGGCGGGAAACTCCTCACGTACTTCGGCTACCACCAGATCCGGGGTGCTCTCGTATCTTCGGGAAAAATGAAATGGCGCCAGGCGCCTAACCCCCGCGGCCTGGGCGATCTGTCCGCAGGCCGTGGCGGTCAGGTGTTTCGTGGCCTCCGCCTGGGCCAGGTCCCGCCGGGTGAAAACCGCCTCCAGGAATAAAAGATCCGCTCCCCCCGCCAGCCTGATAAGCCGCTCCCTGTTCTGCGGAGTGTCACCCAGATCGGTGGCGTAAACCATTTTGCATCCTGGAGCGCGCAGCACCAGTTCATCGGCCAGTTCTGCCACTCTTCTGGCTTTTGCGCCGGGTGGGGTGATCATGGCGTCCATCTCGCCGCGCATCATCCCGATCTTCAGTTCCCCCAGCCATTTGCCGGGGGGCAAGGATAATTCCAGAAGTTTCTCCTTGCGGATATTCAAGGTTTCCGGCTGCTCGAAGGAGTACGCGATTACCGGAGTTTTATGGTCCAGCCCCGATGCGCGTATCGCAAACAGGTCCTCTTCCAGGATGACACCATCTGTGATGCGCCTCTCCCCCAGAGGCTCCACGACGGCGACGCCCGCCTGAACCCGGCAGATGGTCATGACTTCGCCGGACAGCTCGGCCACCTCGAACACAGGACCGCTCAATCCTATTCGGTCCCATAAAATCCCGTCCACCATCCCCTTTATGTTGGCGCAAAGCCCTGCCGGGCCATAGACGCGGCATGGGGAAAGAATGCCAATGCGCGATCGCAATAACCACAGAAATCCGCCAATATGATCGATGTGGGCATGGCTGATAAAGACATCCGTCACCTGATGGGCGATCCTGCCGGGGAGCCGGGTGGCTTCCCCCAAGTCGAACAACAAGCTGCGGCGCTGGTCTCGCAGGCGCAAGTGCAGCAATGGGTCGCCGAACACGCCATTCAACAGCACCACGCTGGCCTGACCCACGCAGGTGGCATACGCCGGCCCGTGGCTCATGGCCTTTTCCGAATCAGGATACATATCCGGCGCCGCGCGCCCCCATGCCCGGCCAGCGACGGGTCGGGATGTCCTGATATACCCACGAGAGTCCCGGTATGCGTCTCGGACCAGCAGACTGCGCCATTCTTTTCCGGCAGGGGGCATCCTGGCGGCTATTACGCCATCTTTTCCGATAGAAATTATTTCCCCCATCGACACAGTGGCGCCGTGGCTGTCCACCAACGCTGCCTGCCTCCCCCGCCACGCCTCCTCCGCCTCCAGTGGTGGGGGAGCGCCCACCAGAGGGACCGAGCGGGTGTCTATATCCATTATCTCCGCGCCATCCATATGGTAGTTCCACAGCCTGGTCCTGGCGATGTCCCGTTCCCTACTTGAAGGGGATCCAGCCCCGAGCGTCTGCCCCACAGGAATGATTTTCACATCCAATCCCCGAAGCTCTGAAGCCAGAGCCGGGGAGGATTCATCGTAAGACAGGATCACCACCGCCTCTGCCTTGGCTCCCCTGGCGATCCCCTCTAGCAGTTCCGCCGCCGCCATGCCCCGGGTCACGCCGGGGGTGTCAATGATAAGGAACGCTTCTTTCGGCGCTTTCGCCGCCATGGCTGTGACCGCCGCCACCAGCGGAAGGCGGAACCGGGCGGCGTCGAGGCTGCAAAGGGCTTCGGCGTGGAGAAGCTCCCATGCTCCATCGCGCCACCGACCCAGGTTTATGGCTCCAGGGGGGCCGAACGGGGGCGAGCCTGGATCGGCCGCCAAAATATACGTCTCTCCCTGGCTGGAGATGATGGAAGCCATGGTGGTGGCAAGTGTGGATTTTCCGGACCCTGGCTGGCCAAAGAGCATTATTCTGCGAAGATCACCAAAGGCCAGCCGGGTGATCCGCTCCGCGTCTGGCCCCGGGGCTCCGCTATGCTCGCCGGGTGGGATCATTGCCGGTGGAACCATGTTAGTGAAGCAGGTGTATAAGCAACGTCGCCAGGGTGAGGAATATAAGCACGGCGGTGATGTCGTTTATCGCCAGGACAATCGGTCCGCCAGCTATGGCCGGGTCCACATCCAGCCATCGGAAGATCAGGGGGATGCTGGCGCCCATCAGCGCGGCGAGGTTTATTGCCAGGAACACCGCCCCACCCATAATAAGACCCAATCCCGGCGAAGCCTGCCAGAAACCGGCCACCACGCCTGAGATCAAACCGCATATGACACCCAGGATGAATCCCACTTTCAATTCTTTATATATGAACGTCACCAGGTCACCCTGCTCTATCCTGCCGGTGGCGATGCCGCGGACCACCAGCGTGGAGCTTTGAGCGCCCACGTTTCCGCTCATTCCCATGACGATGGGTATGAAGGCCGCCAGAGCCATGGCGGCTTCCAGAGTTCCCTTGAATGACCATATCAGCGCTCCTGTGACAAATCCGCCTCCCAGGCTGGCGGTGAGCCAAGGCAGCCGGTATCGGGCCATCTCCACCACGCTGGTGGAGGGGGAGAGCACTTCCTCGTTCACACCCACCAGAGCCATGATATCCTCGTCCGCCTCCTCCACAAAAACATCCACGATATCGTCGATAAGTATTCGCCCCAGCAGAACCATATCCCTGTCCACCACCGCCAGGGAAATAAGGTCGTATTTTTTAAAGAGGCTTGCCACATTTTCCTGGTCATCGTCGGCGTATACATATATGGGCGGGTGTCCTTCATCCACCATCTCCCCCACTTTTTTGGAGCCTGGATTTAGCATCAGTTCTATAATCGGCGCCACTCCCTTCAGCCGGCCCAGGTTGTCTACCACGAATATGTTGTACACCTCCCGGTTTATGTCCGGGCGGGAGCGCAAAAGGCTCAGGGTCTGATCCAGGGTCATCTCCTCACTCGCGGCGATAAGCTCGGTCTGCATGATGCCGCCGGCGGTTTCCGGCTCGAACAGCAGAAGCCTGGAGACCTGCTCATCCACATCAGCCGAGGTGGCCCCCAGCACCTCCTCGGCCACATCGACTTCCATCTCCCCCAGCAGGTCTGCGGCGTCGTCGGTGTTCATCTCGCCGATCAGCTCGGCCAGTTCTTCGGGGGAGGAGTTATCGAGGATAAGTTCGCGGGAGCTCTCGTCCAGCAGTGGAAGGATCTGGGACCCCATCTCCACGCCGACGGCAGTGAACGCCTCCAGCATTCTGGATTCGTCCTCTATATGCTCTATGGCGGCGGCGATGTCCGCCGGGTGATACAGGTCATCCAGCGCCTTTTCCGGCTGGCTCCGGTCCAATATCTCTTCCTGGATCGCCAGGTGCTTTTCTTCTTCAGGTGTCATCACATCACCACAGTGCCCCATAAGCGGGGGTGAGTTTGTTTTGTAGTCCGAGATTACATAGGCCCGGAAGTCTCCTCTTCCGGATGTTGTGCCAGGTCCCCATCCCCCCTGCGCCAGGCCAGCAGCCATTCCACTGGGCCGTGGACCATGTATGCCAGCGTCATGGCGAAAAGCATGTGGTGAGGGAACAGGGCCACAATGAACAAGAAGAGCACCATCCATAAAAACAGATGGAACGGTCTTCTTTTTTTTGTGTCGATATATTTGAAATTGCGATATGGGACGTTGCTCACCATCAAAAGCGCCAGCGCGTAAACGGTCACCAACATCAGGATACCAGGCGCCTTTTCCATTTCCAGCGCGCCAATGGTCAGCAACACCGTGGCGGCCAAAAGCCCCGCCGCCGCAGGGATGGGCATTCCCACGAAGTGGTCCTTTCGCGTGTCGGACTGCTGGATGTTGAATCGCGCCAGCCGCAGAGCCCCGCACAGGGCGAACAGAAACGCCGCCATCCATCCCAGCCTGCCGTATGGCTGGAGAACCCAGTTGTGCATCAAGATGGCAGGGGCAAGGCCGAAAGACATCAAGTCCGACAACGAATCAAACTCCACACCGAAGTTAGAGGTGGCGCCCATGGCCCTGGCGATCCTCCCGTCGAGCCCATCGAGGATCATGGCCAGTATGATCCCCCACGCCGCCTTGTAGAAGTCGCCGTTGATGGAGGCCACAACGGTGTAGAATCCACAAAAGAAGGCGGCCGAGGTGACCAGGCTGGGGACTATGAAGACCCCTTTGCGGAACTTGTGCAGTCTGCCGCCAGGCTCCATTTGCTCCTCCGGCGGCATACCGTTGAGGTCCATCTCGCCATCGGCGCTGTCAGTGTGGTTTTGTTCGTGTCTATCCATCGTCAGTCAGCCTTGACCGGTATCCTGGCCATAACGGTGCTCCCCCCGGAAACTTTGTCCCCCATTTTGGAAAGCAGCTCTACATTCCGTGGCAGGATCAGGTCCACCCGGGAGCCGAACCTTATGAGCCCGATATGCTCCCCCTTGGCCAGGCTTTGCCCCACATTCACCCTGGTGACCACCCTTCTGGCCACCAGCCCGGCGATCTGCTTGACTCCCACCTTGCCGATACTTGTGTCGAAGATCGTCAGGTTGCTCTCGTTATCCTCGCTGGCCTTATGGTTCCATGCGGCCAGATAGAGCCCCTTGTTATACTTCTTGTTCGCCACGGTCCCGGCGATGGGAGAGCGCTGCACATGGACATTGAATATGGACAGGAAAATGGAGACGCACACCGCCCCGTCCGGGAAGTCATCGTTCTGATAAGAGGAGTCTATCCTGATGACCTTGCCATCGGCAGGGGACACGATCAGATCCTCATCCGCCGGGATCACCCGGCTGGGGTCCCGGAAGAAAAAGAGGACGAAAGCCGCCAGCGCCACAAAGGCCCATGCCGGCTTTGCCAATCCGAACAGGAAGAGTGCCAGCGCCACCATGGCCAGCGGGATAAAAAATATAAGGCATTCGCGGTCAAACGGCATGGTCTTAATCCAGCTTCTTTCCGATCCATGGCATCATGGAGCGAAGCTCGCCGCCTACATCCTCGATCAGGTGGTCGGCGTCCTTGCGCAGCAGGGCGTTATACACGGGGCGGTTGGCCTTGTTCTCCAGCACCCATTCGCGGGCGAACTCGCCGTTCTGAATTTCCTCCAGGATATCGGCCATCTCTATGCGGGTCTCCTCGGTGATCACCCGGCGACCGCGGGTTACATCGCCAAACTTTGCCGTATCGGAAATGGAGTATCGCATGTTGGCGATGCCGCCTTCAAATATCAGGTCCACGATCAGTTTCATCTCGTGGAGGCACTCAAAGTATGCCACTTCCGGCTGGTATCCAGCCTCCACCAGAGTGTCGAATCCGGCTCGGATAAGCTCCGAAACACCGCCGCAAAGCACCGCCTGCTCGCCAAAAAGGTCGGTCTCCGTCTCTTCCTGGAAAGTGGTTTCGATGACCCCTCCCCGAGTTCCGCCGATCCCCTGGGCATATGCCAGGGCGATGTCCTGCGCTTTTCCGGAGGCGTCCTGATGGATGGCCACAAGGCATGGCACACCACCACCCTGGGTGAATTGCCTGCGCACCAGGTGTCCTGGGCCCTTGGGGGCGATCATGAATACATCCATATGCTCCGGCGGGACGATCTGGCCAAAGTGGATGTTGAACCCGTGGGCGAAAGCCAATGCTGCGCCTTTCTTCGCGTTGGGCAAAATGTCGTTGGTAAAAATATCGGCTTGGGAAGTGTCCGGCGCCAGGATCATGATCACATCGGCGGCCTTGGCCGCATCGGCGGGGGTCATGACTGTGATGTCCTTCTCCACGGAAGCCTTTTCCCTGAAGGAGCTCCCTTCGCGCAGCCCCACCACCACTTTGACGCCGGAGTCTCGCAGGTTCAGCGCATGGGCGTGACCCTGGCTGCCATAGCCGATTATGGCGACGGTTTTGCCATTCAGATGCGATATGTCAGCGTCTTTCTCGTAATAAATAATAGCCATTGAAATCAGTTTCTCCTTGTTTTTCGGTTATGTGGAACAGGGCCGGATGCGGTATTTGGCCTATCCCAGGGTTTTTTTCCCTCGGGACATGGCGATCTTGCCACTGCGGGCGATCTCGATAATCCCGAGAGGTTTTATCATTTCCACAAAGGCGCTCACTTTCGCTTCGGCGCCAGTGACTTCTATAGTGTAGGTCTTGGCCGAAACGTCCACCACCTTGCCTCGAAATATCTCCGTCATCCGGAGTATTTCGGCGCGGTTGCTCGGCTCGGCGTTCACCTTCACCAGGACGATTCCCCGCTCGATAAAATCCTCCTCGGAGAAGTCTATCACCTTTATGACATCGATCAGCTTATTGAGCTGTTTTATCACCTGTTCGATGATGGCGTCGTCTCCCCTGGTGATGATGGTCATCCGGGAAGTGGTCAGGTCCAGGGTGGGCGCTACGGATAGCGACTCTATGTTAAATCCCCGGCCAGAGAAAAGCCCGGATATCCGGGCAAGCACGCCGAACTTGTTCTCCACCAGCACTGAAATGGTGTGTCTCATGGCTCTCCCCCCCTTAAGCCAGCAGCATTTTGTTGAGCGGCGAACCGGCGGGTACCATGGGGTACACGTTTTCCTCCCGATCCACCACAAAGTCGATAATGGTGGGCCTGCGGGCGGCGATCGCCTGCTCCAGGGCCGGGCCCACCTCTTCTGGTTTGGTCGCGCGAATCCCCAAGGCGCCGTAGGCCTCGGCCAGCTTCACGAAATCCGGCTGGCTCTCCATGCAGGTGTAGGCGTATCTGTTGCCGTGGAAAAGTTGCTGCCACTGGCGCACCATCCCCAGGAATCCATTGTTGAGTATAGCCACGATCACCGGCAAACGCTGTTGCACAGCCGTGCCCAATTCCTGGATGTTCATCTGGATGGAGCCGTCACCGGCGATGTCTATCACCACCTTGTCCGGGAAGGCCGCCTGGGCGCCGATGGCGGCGGGAAAGCCGTAGCCCATAGTGCCCAGCCCGCCACTGGTCAGAAAAGTGCGCGGTCTTTTCAGGGTCAGATACTGGGCGGCCCACATCTGGTTTTGCCCCACCTCGGTGGTGAATATGGCGTCCCCTCCGGTGACCCGGTCGATCTCCTCCACCACGAACTGGGGCTTTATCACGTTTGTCTTTTTAACATACTCAAGCTTGTTGGCGTGCTTCCACTCATCTATCTGCTCCAGCCACGGCTTATGCTTGGCCTTCCAGTCCACCTTGCTCTCGGCGATCACCGCGTTGAGTTTTTTCATGGCGTCTTTTAAGTCCCCCACCACCGGGATGTGGGTGGGAACGTTTTTCGATATGGCGGTGGGGTCTACATCCACATGGGCCACCTTGGCGTTGGGAGCGAACTCGTCCAGCTTACCGGTCACCCGGTCGTCGAATCTGGCGCCCAGAGCCACGATAAGGTCGGTATGTGTCACGGCCATGTTTGCGCGATATGTGCCATGCATCCCCAGCATTCCCAGGCTCAGATCGTCCAATGAGGGAAAGCTGCCCAACCCCATTAGGGTCATGGTGACGGGGGCCTGGATGGTGTGCGCCAGTTTTTTCAGTTCGGCGGCGGCGTTTGTCAGGATCATGCCGCCCCCCACATAAAGCACCGGGCGTTTCGCCTCTTCCAGAGCGGCGGCCAGCTTTTCTATCTGCCGCTTATTGGCCGAAGTGTTGGGGCGATAGCTGCGCAGTTCCACCGTCTCCGGGTACTCAAATTTTGTCTTGGCCAATAGCACGTCCTTGGGCAGGTCCACCACCACTGGGCCGGGCCTGCCGGTGGTGGCGATATAAAACGCCTCCGCTATGGTGGAGGCAAGATCCTTCACGTCCCGCACCAGATAGCTGTGTTTCACGCAGGGGCGTGTGATGCCTATGATGTCCGCCTCCTGGAAGGCGTCGTTGCCGATCAGGGCCGTGGGCACCTGGCCGGTGAACACAACTATGGGGATGGAGTCCATATACGCGGTGGCGATGCCAGTGACGGTGTTGGTGGCGCCCGGCCCGGAGGTGACCAGGGCCACACCCGGCTTTCCGCTGGCTCGGGCGAATCCATCGGCCATATGCACGGCGCCCTGCTCGTGGCGCACCAGGATATGACGCAGCTTGGGTGTCTTGAAAAGCTCGTCGTAAATTGGGAGCACCACCCCTCCGGGGTAACCGAAAATCAGGTCCGCTCCCTGTTTTAGCAGAGATTTGACAAAAATCTCCGCGCCTGTGTATTCCATTTGTCTATAACGCCTATTATTATGGCTAAACGATTGATGATATAGTATGTTCTTAAGCATAGTCAATTATTCATAAGCCGATGGGGGCTTTTAATGGCCGGAAACCAGGAAAACAAGTTGGGCGTCCTCCCCTCGCAGGCGCTGATCAAGCTCATTGAGGGGGGGGCTATCACGGCTCCGCCCGCGCCGGGGGCGAAGCTTGCCGCACAGGTCCAGCCCGCCTCCGTGGACCTGCGTCTTGGCCCAACGGCCTACCGGCTCCAATCCAGCTTCCTCCCCCAGTCAGACACAGTAGTCAATAAAATGAGCGACCTGGTGATGTACGATCTGGGTCTGGAAAAAGGAGCCATCCTGGAGCGGGGCGCCGTGTATCTTATCCCGCTAATGGAGGAGCTGAGCCTGGGCGCCGCTGTCCGGGGAAAGACTAATCCGAAAAGCTCCACCGGCCGACTGGATGTCTTCACCAGGGTGATCACCGACAACTGCTCCAGGTTCGAGGAGATATCGGCGGGATATGTTGGAAAACTGTATCTGGAGGTGGTTCCCCGTTCCTTCACCATAAAAGTGAAAACGGGACAAAGGCTCAATCAGTTGCGGCTTTTCATCGATGGGACTCCGGAGGAGGAGGGCCACTTTCTGAACAGAAAACCGGGCTTGGCGGAGAGGGCATTGTTCTCCCTGTACCAGACGGAGGAGCTTTTGTTCGGTCCAGACGGAACCTTCATAACACAGCCTGGCGCCCGTCTGGTGGATGACGGCCTGTTGATGGGTGTGGATCTGACCTCGGATAACGGCGGGCCCATCGGATACAAGGCAAAGAAAAACAGCCATGTGATCGACCTTGAAAAGGTGGCCCACTATTGCGCCGATGAATTCTGGGAGCCGATATACCCCCCCCGCAACGGCAGGCTGATCCTGGAACCGGAGGAGTTTTACATATTCGCCTCGAAGGAGAGGATTCGTGTTCCGATGAGCTGCGCGGCGGAGATGGTGGAATTCGATGCGGGCTCCGGGGAACTGCGCACCCATTACGCCGGGTTTTTCGATCCCGGTTTCGGCTATGGCAAGCAGGGGGAGGTGAAGGGGACCAAGGCTGTGCTGGAGGTGCGGCCCCACGATGTGCCCTTCATTATCGAGGATGGCCAGATTTTGTTCAAAATGAAATATGAAAGAATGAGTCAGAAGCCCTATATTTGGTATGGGGCGGAGATTGGCTCGAACTACCATAACCAAGTGTTGAGATTGGCTAAACAATTCATACATATGTAGAACCTTGGAGAATTGTAGCGATTTAGTTAATAATTCATGGTTTATGAAAAACTGTGATAAAATGTCCCATCATGAAAGGTGGAGATATAATTTCGGTTTCGGCCCAGAGAGAGTGTCTACGTAAGCTGGCTATTCAGCGAAGTACGTTCCTCAATCGGGTGCGTTTTCGCCGGTTGTTTCCTCTCCCCCCCTTAGGAGAGGACGCCATGTCCTCCGCCCACCGTGGGACTTTAGAATCATCTAACTATAAATTCGCAACTTTTTTTTCGACGCATGGCGACTCCATGACGGCGAGAGGAGATTAAGATAATGAGCACTTGGAGGCTTCAATCCAAACTTCTGGTTTATTTCCTGGGGGTGGGTATCATCCCTTTCGTGTTTATCGGCGTAATGGCCGAGATAGAGATGAGAAACGCCCTGGAAAGCCAGGCCAATGGCCAGTTGGAGGGTCTGCGGGAGATAAAAAAGCTACAGATCGAAAAGTTCTTCAAGGAGCGCCGGGGGGATATGGGCGTGATCATGGAGACGGTGGCCACTCTGCGCCATGATGCGATCAGCAAGATGGAAGCCGTGCGCCAGATAAAAGCACACGAAATCAAGATGCATTTCGAGAACAAGCTTGCGGAGCTGGAGGACGTGAAGCGGAACCTTAGGTTTACAAGCGGTATCACCGAGATGGAAGATGTCTTCCGTTACGGGATTAATAGTCAGCAATATAAAGAAGCTTATAATCGAAGGCTTCCAGGATTCCAGTCCTTCGAGAAAAGCTTCCGCTTCTATGACGTTATTCTGATAGACAACTCCGGCAACGTGGTCTTTACCGTGGAGAAGGAAGGCGACCTGGGCGAGAACCTGCTCACCGGCAAGCTGAAGGACACCGGGCTGGCCCGGGCCTTTCGTGAGGGGAGAAACAAGCCGGTTTTCATAGATTACTCATGGTATGACGTTTCCAATGACGCCGCGTGCTTCCTGGCCACTCCTTTATACAATACGGACGGGTCAGTGCTGGGCGTGGCCGCTTTCCAGGTATCGCTGGACGAGATCAACACAATCATGACCCAGCGCGACGGCATGGGCAAAACCGGGGAGACATACCTGGTGGGATCGGACCTGCTGATGCGCTCCAACTCATACCTGGACCCCACCAACCGCTCCGTTAAAGCCTCCTTCGCAAATCCGGACAAGGGCAAAGTGGACACTGAAGCCGTCCGGGAAGCGCTGGCGGGCAAAACCGGCGCCGACGTGATCATCGATTATAACGGCGCCCCGGTGGTTTCCGCCTACGCCCCATTGAAGATCGGCGATGTGACATGGGCCATATTGGCGGAGATCAACGTGGCGGAAGCGTTCTCCCCCGTGGACCAGAATGGGAACGAGTATTACAAAAAATATGTGGATTTGTACGGTTACTACGACCTTTTCCTGGTCAATCCGGACGGGTATGTCTTCTACACCGTCACCAAGGAATCGGACCTGAAAACGAATATGGTAGACGGTAAATACGCCAGCTCCGGCCTGGGCAAGCTTGTCCGTCGGGTGCTGGACACGAAACAGTTCCAGTTCGCCGATTTCGAACCATACGCCCCCAGCGCAGGGGAGGCCGCCGCATTCATCGCCGAGCCGGTGGTCCACAAAGGCGAAGTGGAGATTATCGTGGCGCTACAGCTTTCCATCGACGCCATCAACGAGGTGATGACCGCCAGGGCAGGGATGGGATCCACTGGCGAGACTTACCTGGTTGGCAAAGATAATTTGATGCGGTCCGATTCCTACGAGGACGCGGCCACCCACTCGGTGAAGGCTTCCTTCGCCAACCAGAGCAGCGGCCGGGTGGAGACAAGGGCCTCCAAGGAGGCTCTCTCCGGCGGCGTCGGCGCTGATGTCATAGTCTCCTACAACGGGGACAGCGTCCTGTCGGCCTGGGCTCCCGTGAAAGTGTACGATACCACCTGGGCGATTATGGCGGAGATTGATGAAAATGAGGCTTTCGCCGCCGTGGCAAAAGTGCAGATGTGGATGTTGATTTTCGGCGTGATAGGTATAGTGTCGATTACCGTGATCGCCATAATTATTGCGCGGTCCATCGCAAACCCGATCAACCGCATTATCGGTGAGATGAACGAAGGGGCCAACCAGGTGGCTCAGGCTTCCACCGATATTTCCAACTCCAGCCAGAGCCTGGCCGAGGGCGCCACGGAACAAGCGTCCAGCCTGGAGGAGACTTCCGCCGCTCTGGAACAGGTGGCCGCCCAGACCAAACAGAACGCCGACAACGCCAACCAGGCCAACTCCCAGGCCAGCCAGACCCGCAAGGAGGCGGAAACCGGCACCTCCACCATGAGTGAAATGATCGGATCGATGGATGCGATCAACAAGTCCTCCAAGGAGATAGGCAAGATCATAAAGGTAATCGAAGAGATAGCCTTCCAGACCAATCTGCTGGCGCTCAACGCCGCCGTGGAGGCGGCCAGGGCCGGCGAGCATGGCAAGGGGTTCGCCGTGGTGGCGGAGGAAGTGCGAAACCTCGCCCAGCGCTCCGCCGCCGCCGCCAAGGACACCGGCGCCCTGATAGAAGAAGCCGTGCGCCGCGCGTCAGATGGCAACGATATGGCTCGCAGATCCGGCGAGGTGCTCGAGCAGATAGTCACCGGCGTCAAGAAGATGAGCGACCTGATAGGCGAAATCGCCGAGGCCTCCAACGAGCAAGCCCAGGGGGTGGACCAGGTGAACTCGGCCATCGCCCAGATGGACAAGGTTACCCAGCAGAACGCCGCCAACGCCGAAGAAGCCGCAGCGGCCTCCGAAGAGCTGAACGCCCAGGCGGACAAGCTCAACGACATGGTGGTGGATCTGACCAAACTTATCGAGGGCGCATCAGGCCGGGATGTGGAACTGCGCTCCAGGGCGCATACGGCGCCCAAGATGCTGACTGGCGGGCAAAGAGCGGGCAAGAGGCCCGCGCCTGTAGCCAGAAAAGCGGCGATGCACAAGATGGCTGGGGCAAAGCAAGCGCCAACGCCACCGCGCAGGATGGATAAAACTCCGGAGGAAACCATCCCGCTGGATGATGATATGGACGGGTTTTAGGCCCTTACATATTTTACATATATCGCTTTTACCGGAGACCCAGGCTTTCCGGTAAAGGCGGTAGCCATGCGTGGAGTTGTACTTGACAGCGTGGGCCGCGCACTGGGGACCGCTGGTTCGATTCCGAGGGATTTTGCAGTGGCGCTTCCCCTCCAGAAGGTTCGGGAAGCGCCCAATATCAGATCATTCTCCCCCTGCCCCCCGTCATTGGAAGGGGATTATAGGGGATTATATTTGACATAACCAACGCGCATGGCCCACGTATGGACGCCTGCGCTATACTGATCCCATGGAAAACAAATTCATACTAGTCTCCCCCTTCTCGCCAAGGGGGGATCAGCCGGAGGC
>JAOUMU010000117.1 GCA_029881335.1 Nitrospinota bacterium
GGCTTCCGCGATTTTCATCACTGGCATGGTAAGGGTTCTGTCTATCACTATCAGGATGACCATCAGAAACAAAAAGCCACCCACGGTCATAACCGCCAGGATGTATAAGATCAGGGAACGCCCCTCCTCCAGTTTAGGGGAAAGGTCGAACTCCAGCACCGCCGCCCCGTTCACCACGCCAATACCCACAGGAACTCCATTCATATCCATGTGGCACTGGCCGCATCTCTCATCGGTCACGAAAGGATATATAATCTTTAGCCGATGGCTACTATCCATGCTTTCGATGATTTTACCTGAAGAAAGAGCGCTCTTCTCCATCGGATCAAGCGGTTCCTCCCCAGGACTTTTGCCATGCTGTTTTATCACATGGGCGGATTTGACCATCCGAAAGTTCATGAAATGCTCGTTCTGGATATCCTTGATGACCCTTCGTATCTCCTGGTAGTCACCACCGGTGGATATCATGACGTTTAGCAGGGCTGTGCGGATCAGCGACGCGGTCTGGCGGGCCTCCTGCTTGGCCTCGGCCATTCCTTGGTTATAGAGATATTTATATAGAACAATATTGACGAGTAGAGCGGTTATGACACCCACCAGGGCGACCGACAAGGCAATTTTCCACTGTAATTTCATAAATTAGATTCCAAGCACCCCGACCATCCCACGCACAACATGTCTATTGTAGCCCAAGAAATGGGCCTGCCAACAATTTCCCCAAAGGGAAATGATTAATGATTCGGCGCCCTGCGGCTGAAAAACACCACTCCATCGGCGGGAACTTCCAGCTTGGTAAACCTGGTCCTCTCCGGCAGATGCTGGTTAATCTCCTCAAACAGGGCCGCTCCCAACAGGCCCTCCGCGTCCACGATATCCTCAACGCCGGTTCTGGATCGAATCACAAGCCTTTCGCCGGGAACCGGCTCCACCTTCACATCGGCGAACTCGTTGAGGGTGTCTATCACCGCCTCCCGAGGGGCGTTGTCCTCTATCCACACCAGCCCCTTGCGAAATGTCTCCCTGCTGTCCGGCGGTACCTTCAGCTTGTTAAAGATCAGCTCCAGCCATTTTATCATCTGCTCCATGGTGGGTGCCTGGTCGGGGCGCGGCTCGTCGGGTTTTGGCTCCGGCTCGGAGATTGCGCTCGCCGCGCCAAAGGGGCTCTCCGCGTCATCATGGCTCTCCCAGTCAGCGCCGCCGCCAGTCTGCTGGCTGGTTGTCCCGGCCTCCTCCTCCCGCAACATGGCCGTATTATACTCAGCGGCCCGTTCCTGGAGCCTGGCGTAGTTGGTGGCGAACTTGGCGGCAAACTCCTCCGCCGGCAGAGGCGGCGCCTGCTCCACTCCGCGAATTTCCAGCTTGTGGCGGCGTAGCAGCTGCTCGGCTGCTACGGCGGGGTAGTGGAATATAGGCATGCCATGGGGCCGGGCCAGGGAAGCCGCGCTCTTCTCCGTGGAGGAGGTGGTTATTATCCGGCCATCCGCGTATTCGGTCTGCAGGTTCACCCACGTCCTTCCCGATGGATCCATGTATATGATGCCAAGCAGGTTGCGATCCGGATGGGAGAGCGCCCGGATGACATAGCCTGGCATCTGGTCGATCGTGTAATCACCTATCCGGCTCATCTGTCCCTTGACTACCATTGTTTGATAGGCTTCCATGGCCTCAGGGCTGGAGGCGAAATGATCCTTCTTCCCGGTGTAGGTGGAGAGGGATATGGTGGTGGGCGCGACTGGCCGGCGAACGGGGCTTGTGGGACCGGTGGCGCTCTCCGCCTCCACAGGGCCGACAGGGGCGCCCCCCTTCTCTAGCGCGCGCAGAATCACTACAACTGACATAGCCAATAGAAACAACAGGGCGAGTGTTGTGGCGATGCCCATTATCGACGCAGGTCCAGCCATCTATTTTCTCCGAAAACCATTCCGTACATATATCCTAACCTAATTTACCGCCGCCCGGTCCTCGTTGGCAACACCGGTTTTCCTTTCGGCCGGGGCGATGCCCTTGAAAGGAGATTTTTCCATGGCCGGGATCAGGGCCTGATCCATATGCCCCACCGGGATTACGCGCAGCTTTTTCTTCACACTTTCCGGAGCGTCCAGAAGCTCGCGCTCGTTTTCCCTGGGAATCAGCACGGCCTTTATGCCGGCGCGTTGGGCCGCCAAAAGCTTCTCCCTCAGCCCGCCTATCATTATGACATTTCCACGCAAAGTTATCTCGCCCGTCATGGCCACATCGTGGCGGACCGGTATCTTTTGCAGGGCGGAGAGCATGGATATGCATATGGCGACCCCGGCGGAAGGGCCGTCCTTTGGAATGGCCCCCTCAGGGATGTGGATGTGGATGTCTATCTTCGAATAAAAACCAGGGGCCAGGCCGAACTCGGCGGCTCTGGAGCGGATGTACGATAGCGCCGCCTGGGCGCTCTCCTTCATCACTTCCCCCAGCTTGCCGGTCAGGATAAACTTCCCCTTCCCCTCTAGGATGATTGTTTCTATTTTCAGAAGCACACCGCCGGTCTCGGTCCAGGCCAGCGCAGTCACCACCCCAGCTCCGCTTCTTTTTTCCGCCAGTTCCTCGCGATGCTTGCTCTGCCCAAGATATTCAGCAATCCTTCCCTTTTTCAAGGTAACTTTCGATGGCTTGGCCGATCCCTTCTTTCCTGCGGAGGCCTGCCGCTGCTGGGCCACGGCGCGGGCCACCTTGCGACACACCTTGGCCAAGGACCGCTCCAGCTCCCGTACTCCAGATTCCCTGGTGTAGTGCCGGATTATCTCCGCCAGTGATTTGCTGGGGAAACTGATCTCCCTGGTAGTGAGCCCATGGTCCTTGATCTGGCGAGGGATAAGAAAATCCTCGGCGATGCGCATCTTCTCCTCGTCGTTATAGCCGGGGATGCTTATCACCTCCATCCTGTCGCGCAGCGGCTTTGGGATGGCGCCCAGCACGTTGGCGGTGGTGACGAACATGACATCGGAAAGATCGTAATCCACTTCCATGTAATGATCGTTAAAGGCCTTGTTCTGCTCAGGGTCCAGCGCCTCGAGGAGGGCCGAGGAGGGATCGCCCCGAAAGTCGGAAGAGAGTTTGTCTATCTCGTCGAGCATCATCACGGGGTTTCTGGCCCCGGCTTTTTTCATTCCCTGGATGATTTTGCCAGGAAGGGAGCCGATGTAGGTGCGTCTGTGGCCCCGTATCTCCGCTTCGTCCCGCACACCGCCCAGGGAGAACCGAACGAACTTACGCCCCATGGCCCTGGCGATGGAACGGCCCAGCGAGGTCTTCCCCACCCCCGGCGGACCAACGAAACAGAGAATGGGCCCCTTGGTTTTCTCCACCAGGGTTCTCACGGCCAGATACTCCAGGATTCGCTCCTTCACCTCGTCGAGGCCGAAATGATCCTCGTTTAGGATTCGCTCCGCCTGGGCAATGTCCATTTTGTCTTCCGTCTTTTTATCCCATGGCACGTCCAGGAGCCAGTCCAGGTAGTTTCGCACCACGGTTCCCTCGGCGGATTGAGGAGGCATCTGCTCCAGTCGGCCCAGTTCCTTGAAAGCTCTTTCCTTCACATCACCAGGCATTCCAGCCTTGTTGATCCGGGCGGCCAACTCTTCTAATTCCGACTTCTCCCCCCCCTGTCGGCCCAGTTCCTTCTGGATGGCCTTCATCTGTTCGGTCAGGTAATAATCGCGCTGGCTCTTTTCCATCTGCTTTTTCACCCGGCCCCGCACGGTCTTGTCTATCTCATGGATATCGATCTCGGATTCGATCTTGTCGATTACCATTTCCAGCCTGCGCTTCACCCCTGTGGTTTCCAGATGGGTCTGTTTCTCTTCCACCGTAGTGAAAAGCCCGGCGGCAAGTTTGTCCACGAAGCAGGAGGGATCCTCCTCATCCAGCAGAGCTTTGGCGGCCCTCTCCGAAAAGGTGGTTTTTTGGCCGGTGTATTTCTCCAGCAACTTCTTGGCCATCCGGAACGAGGCCACGATTCCCACACCGGTGGTTTCGCGAACCTTCTCCAGGGTGACCATCAAAAGGTCTCCTGTGTCGGCAAAGGAGGATATTCTGGCCCTGGTCAATCCCTCCACGCTCGCCTGCAAGGTCCCGTCCGGCCACGCGCGCGGGTTGACCACGCGGGCCAGGCATCCTATCTCGTGGATATCCTCCTGTCCCGGGTCATTGAGAAGGGAGCTTTTCTGGGTGGAGAGCATAATAAGACCGCCTGCGGCATCGGCCCTTTCAACCGCTGTGATGGAGTGGGATCTGCCCACAAGCAGGGGCGCGGTAGTCCCCGGTAGGATCACCAAGTCCCGCAGAGGAAGCAACGGCAGCGCCTGGCCCCAGGTGGAACCAGGAATTATTTCTTTTTTCATTGGTTAAAAGAGCGCCGAACTATAGCGGCCACGACGAGGATCCTCGCAGATCCTCGCCGGACCGGATTGAAAGTCAGCTAGCCTGTTTTTCGTCTGTTTTCTTGTACAGTAACAGCGGATCGGCCCGCTTGGTTATGACCTCCTCCGTGACGATGCATTCCACCACATCGTTTCGGCTGGGTAAATCGTACATGGTGTCGAGCATTGCCTCTTCCAGGATGCTGCGCAGGCCCCTGGCGCCGGTTTTTCTTCGCACCGCCTCCCGGGCCACTGCTTTGAGGGCGCCGTCGGTAAACTTGAGCAGCACCCGCTCCAGCTCGAAAAAGCGGATGAATTGTTTTGTAATGGCGTTTTTCGGCTCTGTGAGCACCCGCACCATTGAATCCTCGTCCAGCTCGTGTAGGGTGGCCACCACCGGCAGTCGGCCGATGAATTCCGGGATCAGCCCGAATTTGAGCAAATCTTCCGGGCGCACCTGGTTGAGCACTTCACCCAGGTTAAGATCCCCCTTGTCCCTCAGCTTGGCGCCAAAACCCATCATCTTCTTTCCGATGCGGCTTTCGATAACCTTGTCCAGCCCCACGAAAGCGCCACCGCAGATGAAGAGGATATTGGTAGTGTCCACCTGCACAAACTCCTGGTGGGGATGCTTGCGGCCGCCCTGAGGAGGCACCGAGGCCAGGGTCCCCTCTATGATCTTCAACAGGGCCTGCTGGACCCCTTCACCGGAGACATCGCGCGTGATGGAGGGGTTTTCCCCACGGCGGGATATCTTGTCAATTTCGTCTATATATATGATTCCCCGCTCGGCCCGCTCCAGGTCGTAATCGGCCGCCTGTAAAAGCCTCAGGATAATATTCTCCACATCCTCGCCCACGTATCCGGCTTCGGTGAGGGTGGTGGCGTCCACTATGGCGAAGGGGACGTTGAGCTTCTTGGCCATGGTCTGGGCCAGCAGGGTTTTCCCGGCGCCGGTGGGGCCGATGAGCAGTATGTTGCTTTTCTGCAGCTCCACTTCGCTGGAGGAAGTGGGCGCCTCAATTCTGCGATAGTGGTTATATACCGCCACGGAGAGGATCTTTTTCGCCCGGTTCTGGCCGATGACGTAGTCGTTGAGATGATCGAAGATTTCGGTTGGTTTCAGCTGCCGCTGACGGGTCGTCTCTTTGGTCTGGCTGGTTTCCTCCAGGATGATCTCGTTGCAGGCGTCGATGCACTCGTCACAGATATACACCGTCGGCCCGGCGATAAGCTTTGTTACTTCCTCCTGGCTTTTACCGCAAAAAGAGCAGCGCAAAACCCCGTCTGGCTTTTTCTTAGTCATATTTCCTCTTTCGATTTATTTCTAATTTCGAGCTCAGCTCTTTTCTCGTCTAAAATCCTGCAGCTTGCGGCAATGCGCCAGTTGCGGATACGCGCCGTAGCCCTTCCCAGCCTGGCGGCCAGAGAGCAACCACTGACTGGAAGGGGGCTGGATTTCCATCACATTACTTACTTTCAGATGGTTTATTCCTTTTCTTCCTTCGGCTCGCCAGTTATCTTCTTCATCGTATCCGGACGGGAGACGATCACGTCATCCACCAGGCCGTAATTCTTCGCCTCATCGCTGCTCATGAAGTAGTCGCGGTCCGAATCCGCAGTGACCCGTTCCACCGTTTGGCCTGTGTGCTTGGCCAGGATCTGGTTGAGCTTTTCCTTGATCTTCATGGTCTCGCGGGCGTGGATCTCTATGTCGGTGGCCTGTCCCTGGAACCCGCCGGAGGGTTGATGGATCATTATCCTGCTATTGGGAAGAGTGTGGCGTTTTCCTTTGGCGCCAGCGGCCAGTAGCACGGCGCCCATGGAAGCGGCCTGACCGATGCATATGGTCTGCACATCCGGCTTGATATATTGCAGGGTGTCATAGATGGCCATTCCGCTGGTAACCATTCCGCCTGGGCTGTTGATATACAGGAACACATCCTGGTTCGGGTCGTCCGCCTCCAGGAAGATCAGCTGGGCGATGATAAGGTTCGCCACATAGTCATCCACAGGGGTACCCAGAAAGATGATCCGGTCCTTCAACAGCCGACTGTATATATCATATGCGCGTTCCCCACGGTTGGTCTGCTCCACCACCATGGGCACCAGCATCTGTGCTGTCTGGGGTATATGAAAGCTATCCTGGCCGAGGGCGTATCCCCCATTGGAAAAATGTCCGGTTGGTTTCATGTCAGCTCTTCTCTTCGGTTTCTTCTATTTTCAATTTACCAAGGACCGTGTTATAGGCCTTGTCAAAAACCACTTTCTGGTATAACCCCATCATCCCATCGTTTTGGGATAGATGGCCTTTGACTACATTCTCCGGCTGGCCCAGCATCCGGGACAGTTCACTTATCTCCAGGGACAGGTCTTCTTCGGATACTTCCACCTTCTCCTTGCGGGCCACGGAGGCCAGGATAATCTCCTCGCGGATTTCCAGTTCGGCCGACTCGCGGTAACGTTCCAGGAAGTCTTTGCGGTTGTAATGGCCCTGGCCCATGTCCACGCCGCTTTCCCGGAATCTGGTCTCGGTTCGTTCCGCCAGGATGTTGGCTCTCCTCTCCACCATTCTGGGGGGGAGGTCGAAGGCGTTTTGCGAGATCAGCATGGCTATGACCTCCTTGCGCAGGTCGTTTTCGGCCATCGACTCGTTGCGCCGCTTGATGGTTCTGCCGATGCTTTCCCTGAATCCTGCCAAGGTATCGAACTCCGACACCTCTTTGGCCAGTTCATCGTCCGCCGCAGGGAGAACCTTTTTCTTTATATCATTTACCTTCACATAAAACTCAAGATCGGCTCCAGCAAGGTCCGGGTCTGGAAATTCCTTGGGAAGAGAGGCTGTAAAGGTTTTCTCCTCCCCCTTTTTCATTCCGCGGATTCCGCCATACACAGCCTCCAGCATATCGTCCGGTCGCAGGTGAACCTGCTTGCCCTGGCCGGTGAGGGGGGGCACTTCGGCGCCATCGCGGGTGGCTCTAAAGTCCATAACCACAAAATCTTCATCTTCGGCGGCGCGATCCTCCACCGGCTCCAGCCGGGCCATCCGCTCGCGATATTGGTTGATAGTTTTATCCACCTCATCGTCTGTGACCTGGGCCATCTTTTTCTTCACCACGGCGCCTTCATATTCCTTCAGCTCAACTTCCGGCAACACTTCCACCGTGGCGGAAAAGCTTAAAGGGGAATTTTCCTCGAAGGATATGTCTTCAATAACAGGGTCCCCCACCGGAGAGAGGTTCTTCTCCTCCAGGGCCTGGCGGTATGAATCCTGGATCAGCCTTTGGGCCACATCACCCAGGGCGGACCTGCCATACCTCTGCTCCAGGATTTTCTTGGGGGCCTTCCCTTTTCTGAATCCAGGGATGTTGGCGGATTTGGCCAACTCGGCGTACACCACGGATTTCTCCTTCTCAACCTTGTCCTGGGGAACCTCAATGGTGAGTTTCTTAACGCAAGACTCGATGTCCGACAACTCAATTTTCAAAACCACTACTCCAGAAAACTCATAATGAACAGGGATCTGACGACGCGGGCAAATGCGAAAGGGGGGACTCGAACCCCCACGGTTGCCCACTGGATCCTAAATCCAGCGCGTCTGCCAGTTCCGCCACTTTCGCAACGAAATCAAACAAATATATATAATCAGGCGGTTGGATTTTCAACGACCGCCAGGAGAAACATGATGCTGACTTACTATAATAGCATGGAAATGAGCATTATGAGCCCCTAATATGGGCGGAATGATCAGTAAAGGGCTGTTTTTAAACTATTTTTGCAGATCTGCAGGCCCAAAGGAGCGGGGTAGCAACTCCGAGAGGCTATATGAAGCGGCCATTTGGCCCCTGGCGATGGTGATGACATTCATTTCAGGGCCGAATTCATTCAAGACCTGGCGGCACGCTCCACAGGGAAAAACTTCCTCCAAATTCGAGGCGGCCACAGCAACGCGAGTTATGCGAATATGTCCCTGGGAGACCGCCGTGAAGATAGCCACTCTTTCGGCGCAGATAGTGAGCCCGTAGGAGGCGTTTTCCACGTTTGCGCCTGTGAAGATAGCGCCATCCTCCGTGGCCACCGCCGCTCCCACATGAAAATTCGAATAGGGAGCGTAGGCCTTTTCCATGGCGCCGATGGCCATACGGGCCAATTCTTCGTCTGTTACCTGAGGCTTTTGCATAGGCAGATTATACACAAATCGGGAAGCATCATATGTACAATATCCAGATGGTTGATTTGATGTACGTGCAGGTCTATCTGGAAGATGGCAAAGTGAACGCCTGGTCGTCCGGAAGAGGGAGGCTGGATCCGCGACCCGGTCCCTGGACCGATCTCTTCGGTTGGGTTCGCGCCCGGCAATCAGGCGCCAAACTGATGATCCATATCATTGGCGACGACGATAGCGTGGATGATAACACGCGTCTGGCGCTTATGGACAAGGCCAGGGAAGTGGGATTTTCCGTGGTAAGGTTCGAATCGGGCGAGCCGCTGGACCCGGAGGACGCTTTTGGCTTGATGCTGTTGCCATTTACCTGATCCTCTCTGCCCTGACGTCTGCCATTTAGTCCGGGGGTGTGAAATCGAAACAAATCGCCACCAGCGCCGAGCCGTGAAGATCCGCCGGAGTTGTCAGGTGGTCCGGTTTATCCGGAGCCAGGTCCAGCCCAGCGGCGCGCCAGGCCAGGGCCACGTACTCTGAGCAGATAAGGGCGTCGCCACCTTCGGCCAGGTCAGCCGCATCGTCAATCCCCATCTTCTCTCTTATCCATATTTCCGCCAGCCGGGCGAAGTCGTAGGGCTTTCCCAAGTGGTTCAGCGCTGTTTGAATCGCCTTGTTGGCCGGTTGACCATTGCTTTTTGACAAGTCCCGAATCCGCCCTACCGCCATGATGGAGTGGTCCGGGGCCACTGACGAAAGCCTGCGGTATACAGTCCCGCGCGATGTGGCGCCCATCGTCA
>JAOUMU010000192.1 GCA_029881335.1 Nitrospinota bacterium
GCCGGTATGGAGCCAGGGGCCACAGTGATGGTGGACACCAGATGTTTTTTCACCGCCCCGGCCAGCACGGCGAAGAACCTCTCCCAGTTCGGCGGCATCCCCACCGGAATACCGTTATTCATTATCACCAGCGGCTCTTTCGGAGGCGCGGATAAAGCCCTTTCCATTATTACTTTCCTATCGTCACATCGGCCCAGGCGGCCACCAGGGTCCAGTTCACCGGATCGCTGGCGCCAAATTCCAGACTCAGCATCGGCCCGGTCCCCAGTTTCCGGAAAACAAGCCTATTCTCGTAATCACCCATTTTCCCAGGTGTGCCATACAGTTCCTGAGACCACTTGTACCCTCCGTCGAATGAGTACCGCATCCAGATTAGCGGGTCCTCCCCTTGTCCCGTAGCAAGCCCCACTCCAGGCTCCATCTGCAATTCCACGCTGTGGATTGTCATGGGGTGGCCTTCCGCCTCTATACGCTGGATGCGCCTCACCCTGGTTATTTCCGAGCCATCGTCCGTATACACCCCATGCGCCATCTCGTAAAGCTTGTGGCTCCGGTAATCCCCGAAAATATGCTTCCCCCCGAAATATACATGGCCCAGGGGGATTATGGCGTCCTCCTTTATCCGGCGCTCATGCCAAACACCCTCGCCGTCTTCATATATGAATATTTTTTTATCCTTGGGAAAAACGAGCTTGTAAAATCCACGCCCTTCATATTCATAAGCGCATCCAAACGCCGATTCATAATCCAGCCCGGAGATTTCCTTATCCAGCGCGGGTGTAGATATTTTTACAGCCTGGGCGCTCGCCGTCTTGATGATCGAATGCCCGCCATCTTCCACACGGGCCAGGACATACAGCCACCCTCCCAACTTGGCCACGGAATGCGGCGCTCCCGTGCCCCAGGGATATACCGAACCGATGTAAGGTTGCCAGGGAGAAAAAGGGTCCCCGACATTGTTCCACAGCTCGCTTGAATATTCCCCGATCAATAACAAGTCACCCCCATGCTCGATGCCTCGTTTCAGGTTATCCGGCCTCGATTCAGCGTTTTCGTAATCCAGCCCCCCGATATCCCTGGGGTCCTGTAATTTTGATACGTAAAAGTTTCCGGTATCCCGTTGCGTGTAGATGTAGTATTTATCTATCCATTCAACAAAATCACTTATAGGCAGGTCTTCGTCTGTGATCTCCTCGAATGTGGTTCCGTCATAGCAATACCCGCTAGCTCCGTCCACAATCGCGATAAAATTGAACCCGGCGGCGATACAGGCGTACCCCTGGCTGGTGATCAGCTCCCCTATTTCTGTGACTTTAAACTCGCTATCCACCTTCACCAGCTTCGATCCGGAGACAAAATAGCAATCTCCCTTCCACTTCACACCGTTGGACCGCAAGGGCCCAGGCCCCGCCGCCGCAAGGAGGGAATAACCGGGCGCCGGAACCAGCGCTGCTTTCCCGCTTGCGTCTGTCTCCGGCATCCAGTTAACGCACAGTTGATCATCCAGCACGCGCAGCCCTGGCTGGTTATGCCCGCCGATCAATGGAATGCGCAGCTTCATCGCTATCCCGCACGAACTTCCCTGGCGACGTCCACACCACCCTGGCTCGCTATGTACGCGATGATCAGGTAGGTCGCCTCCACCGGCAACCCCGGCATGAACTGGGCCGCCAGTCCCAGCACGGTCATGATCAGTTTTCTGGACAGGAATTTTTCAAGCACCATTTTCTTCTCCTTCACTCTCACTTTATGAAAATGCCCTGCGGCAGATTCTGGTTTATATCCACATGGATATGCCGTTCGTCTCTGTACAGCACTATCCTTGTTACTCCCTGTTCCACCAGTCCCATGATCAGGTCCAGCAGGTTTTGCCCGATGATCTTCCGGTTCCCCGGCGCCACAAGGTCCCCCGCCAATCCTTTCGGATGATTCGCCCCAGTCCCTCCCACTTCGGCTTCGTGCTTATCGCATCGATACCCGGAGGAAACCACCAGCGGCCGCCGGTAATACATCACCCGAACCTCTTCCAGCTTCTCCACCAGTTCCGGACTGATCTTGTTTTCCCCACAACAGGGGCAGGCGAATTCCTCCATCTTGAAATGGCTCACAGCTTCAGCCCTCCCACCTTCACCATCAGCACCAGCGCGAACGCGGCGGCCAACAGGGCGCCAACAACCAGGCCGGAGGCCAGACGGAACACCGTCGCCTCACTCACTTTGCGCCAGAACCTGACAAACCGGTGGTCGTCCGCATGTTCCCGCAGCCGCTCCTTTGTTCCTTCGTTCGGCTCACCGGGGAAGGTGTCCGGCGTCACGTAGCACCCGCCGCACTTCATCTCGGATGTGTGATGATGCAGAGCCTTCTTGGCCCCTTCAGTCGCGGCCGTCTCCAAGTATTCGCGCATTTCCCTGGAGCGCATGGTGATATCGCCGGTCTGGTCCGGGTTGAAT
>JAOUMU010000193.1 GCA_029881335.1 Nitrospinota bacterium
CCAACCATCTGGTGGCGTCGTTATTCCTGGAGTCGAACGACCCGGCGCTGACCCGGAGCCGGGCTCTGGCGTGGTTGGGGATGGGATATCCGGCGGCGGCGTTTTCCTTGTTTCCCGCCGATCCCGACGCGGAGTGGAAGCTTCTCCAGGTGGCGGTGAGAAGTGACGCCGCGGGGCCGGACACCACCGAGGACCGGGAGGGCAAACGGCTTTCCGCCTATCTGGCCGCCAGGCTGGCCAGCGAGACTGGGCGGGAAGAGCAATCTGTACAAAAGCTTGTTTCGATGTTGAGGGAGCACCCCGATTTCATGTTGGGAGTGGAATACTCCACGGTCCATGGCAACGAGTCCATGGCCCGCCTGGCGCCGATGTACCTGATGGAGCTTTCCAGAAGAAGCCTATACCTGGCGGAGAAACTTGCCGGTGTGGAGTGGATAGGGAAAAGCAAGGGGCTGGCGGCAAGGATTTCCGCAGCCAAATCCGGTGAGGCGGGAATAGAAGAAACAGTGATGCTTTCCCTGGAAGTCCTGGGCAAATCCACCATGCTGCGGGAGGAGGGCCGGATACTCACTTACCCATTCCTTGCCCGGTACCTTACCGAGGAAATAAAGGAGGCGGCGTATCTGTGCTTCCTGGCGGAGCGCCCCTATTCCGGCGAATATGACGATGCGGGTTCCTTTAACCGGATGATCAGCCACTTATGGCCAGGTTCATCGGTGGACATGCTGGCAAGGATAAGGAGCTTCCGGGATAAGGCCAAAGATTCACAGGCGCTTGAGGTGGCCAGGGCCGTGGATTTGAAATCCGCCGATGTACGCCTTCTGGAGGAAATGGCGGATCTGCATATTGGTGGCAAGGAGAAAAATATACCGCGCGCTCTGCAAACGATAAAGGCACTGCTGGCCAGGTCAAATCCCACGCCGGGCGCGGCCCTGAGGCAGGCGCGGATATGGTGGAGGCTTGGGTACCGTCCCGTCAGCCGGAATCTAGTGCGAAGAGCTCTTGAGCAGAATCCCTATGAGGCGCGGTTGTATGGTTACGTTGCCCATCTTCCGGAAGCGGAGAAACTTTTCAGGATCGGCGGACTCAGGTTTCCGGAGTCGGCTCCGCTTCTTATCCACGCCGGCCGGTGGGCCGAGAATAACGAGGATATGATCACCGCTGAAAAGTATTACCAGAGGGCCACGCGGCTGACCGGCGCCCAGGATGCGGTAGTCCGGCTGGCGGACCTGTACCAGAGAAGTTCCCGCCCCGCCAAAGCCGAAATGGCGCTTCTTGAATTCATGAAGACGGATGACGGCTCCTCCGCCTATGTAAATGCCAGAAACAAGCTGGCGGAACTGTATCTGACCCAGGGGAAGGCAAAGGAGGCGCGTGAGATGGTGAAACGGGTGACCGGATCATGGGATGGCGGATTGATGGCGGCCTACGCCAGGGGGGCGGAGATCCTGGGGGATAAAACCCAAGCGGCCATGTATTACCGCATGGGGGTGGAGAGGAACCCTTCCGGTCCGGCGCCGGTGGATCTGGCGATGTTTCTTCTGCGACAGAATAAAAAAAAGGAGGCGGCCAGCCTGCTGCGCGATTACGTCGGCCATAATCCACCGGGCTATTATTTTCATGGCGCGGTGGAGCATTTTATTCAGGTGGGGAATCCCTTTGCGGTGTTGGATTTCGTTGCGGAAGTGGAAAAGGGCAACAGGGAGAAGAAACTGATTCTCCTGCTGTGGTGGACGCTGATGGACGCCAAGGCATACAAGGCGGCCGCCATGGCCGCACGTCCCCACATTGCCTCCCCTTTAGAGGAGAGACCATATTACTTCGCCGGGCGTTACTATCAGGCTGTGTTGAAAGGGGAACCGGATAGAGCCGCCGCCGCGCTGGAGGAAGCGATGCGAGCAATGGAGGATAACAAGGAGAAATGGCGCTATTTTGGCGCCTGGATGATTACCCGCGGCTTTGACAGGGAAGCGTTCGAGGTGTTTCACCAATATGCCCAGGCGCTCCCTGGCTATTCCGGAGATGCGGCCGTGTGGATGGGGGCCGCCTGGCGCATGGGGAAGCTGGGGAATGGTGAAAAAGATATTTTAGAAAAAAGAATGGCGGCCGCTTCCGTGCGCCCATGGCAATCATCGCTGGCCGGGTATTATCTGGGGAATGTGGCCGAGGAAGAGATGCTGGCGCAGATGGAGGGCGGGGGAAGGATGACCCAGGCTCTTTACGCCCTGGGCGCCAGCAGGTTGGCTGATGGTCGAAGCGAGGAGGCGGAAAAATTTTTCGCCCTGGCCATGGAGCATGGAGAAAGACAATCGCTGGAATACAGCGTGGCCGCGGCGGCGGCCATGTATGTCGATGAAAGAAAGAACGAATAATGTCATGACGCATAAAGTATCCGTGGCGCACCCCGTATTATGATATATTCCTGGTATTCCGTA
>JAOUMU010000023.1 GCA_029881335.1 Nitrospinota bacterium
CGACGCTGCATCAGACCATCGAAGTGGAAATGGCGCGGGAAATGGCCACGGAGATGGGCATGGAGCTTGTCACCAGGGAAGAGGAAGAGGAAAAGGGCGCCATTGAGGAGGAGGAGGACAAGGAAAAATTGATCCACCGCTCCCCCGTGGTGACCATTATGGGCCATGTGGATCATGGCAAGACCAGCCTGCTGGATACTATCCGAAAGACCCGTGTCACCGAGGAGGAGGAGGGAGGCATCACCCAAAGGGTGGGCGCGTATAAAGTCGAGGTTCCTGGCAAGGGGCAAGTGGTTTTCCTTGACACTCCAGGCCACGAGGCATTTACAGCCCTGCGCGCCAGGGGCGCCTCTGTCACGGACATTGTGGTGCTGGTGGTGGCCGCCGATGACGGCGTGATGCCCCAGACTCTGGAAGCGATCCACCACGCCGAGGCGGCCAAGGTGCCTGTGGTGGTGGCGATCAACAAAATAGACAAGCCAGGCGCGGATCCGGACCGAATACGCCAGGAGCTCTCCGGCCACGGGCTGGTGGCCGAGGAGTGGGGCGGAGAAACAATTTTCTGCCATGTCTCCGCCAAGCAGAAGACCGGCATAGATACACTGCTGGAGATGATCCTGCTGCAGGCCGAGGTGCTGGAGCTGCGCGCCAATCCGGACAGGCCAGCCCTAGGTACGATCATAGAGTCGAGGCTGGATAAGGGGCGCGGGCCGGTGGCCACGGTCCTGGTGCAGCGCGGCACTCTGAAGGTTGGCGATGCGTTTGTGGCCGGAGTGAGCAGCGGCAAAGTGCGCGCCCTCATGGACGATCTGGGCAAACGCCGCGAAAGCGTGGGCCCATCCACTCCGGTGGAGGTGCTGGGTTTTGACGGAGTGCCCACCGCCGGCGAAAAGATCATGGTGGTGGAGTCCGATCGGAAAGCCAACCAGATCGCCATGAAGCGCCAGGATGTCCAGCGAATAGCGGGGCTGACCGCCAAGGGACACGTGAAGCTGGAGAGCCTGCATGCCCAGATCAACAGGGGCGAGATGCGCGATCTGAATATCATCTTGAAGGCGGACCTGCAAGGATCCATTGAGGCGATGCGGCAGGCCCTCGGCGACCTGAAAATAGAGAATATCCGGATAAACATCCTCCACTCCGCAGTGGGAGGGATTACGGAGACGGACGTGAGCCTGGCGGCTGCCTCCAACGCCATCGTCATCGGCTTTAACGTGCGTCCCACGGAAAAGGCCAAAACCCAGGCCGAGACCGAGGAAGTGGACGTGCGCCTGTATGGGATCATCTACAATGTCATCGACGACATCAAGAAGGCGCTGGAAGGGATGCTGGAGCCGATTTTCCGCGAAGTGGTCACCGGCCGGGCGGAAGTGCGCGAGGTGTTCAATGTCACAGGCGTGGGCGCCATCGCCGGGTCATACATCCTCTCCGGCAAGATCACACGAAACAGCGACGCCAGGCTTATCCGTGATTCCGTGGTGGTGTACACCGGCAAGCTCTCCTCTCTTAAAAGGTTCAAGGACGACGCCAGGGAGGTTCAGTCCGGGTATGAATGTGGTATCGGTCTGGAGAAGTTCAACGATATTAAAATGCAGGATATTATAGAGACGTTCGAGACCCAGGAGGTCGAACGCAAGGAGAGCAAGCTCTAAACCCAGCCATCCAGTGCAGTAAACCATGCTGAAAGCCGGAAAACGCAAACCAGTGGAATACCGCCACCAGCGGTTCCGGCTTTCGTTTGGCAGGACCCAGGTCATGGGGATCGTAAACGTCACGCCCGACTCCTTTTCCGATGGAGGGAAGTTTCACGACCCCGCCGCCGCCGCCACCCACGCCATGGCGCTGGTGGAGCAGGGCGCGGACATCATCGACATTGGCGGCGAGTCGAGCCGCCCCGGAGCGGAGCCCACCACTGTGGAAGAGGAATTGGCCAGAGTCATCCCGGTGATAAGGGCGTTGGTGAAAGCCATCCCCGATACTCCCATATCCATAGATACATACAAGCCGTTGGTGGCACAAGCGGCTATGGCCGAAGGCGCGGCAATGATCAACGACATATCGGGCCTGCGAGATCCAGCCATGGCCGCTCTGGCGGCGAAGAGCGGCGCCCCGGCGGTGGTGATGCATATGAAGGGGACTCCCAAAAGCATGCAAAACCGCCCCGCATACAGCGATGTGGTGGCGGAGGTGAAAAGCTTCTTTAAGGAGAGGATAAGGACGCTGACCCGAATGGGAGTGGAGAAGATCATTCTGGATCCCGGAATAGGATTCGGCAAGACCGCCAACCACAACTTGCAGCTTTTGAACCGGCTGGAGGAAATCGTCGCGTTCGGTTATCCGGTCCTGGTGGGTCTATCCAGGAAATCGTTTATAGGCAAGGCGCTGGGAGAGAACATCACAGACCGGGAGACAGGGGGCGTGGTGGCCAACGCCATCGCCATCGCCAAGGGAGCCAGGATCATCAGGGTCCACGACGCTGTGCTGGGAACTCAGACGGCGTTAATGGCCGATTGCATAAGGCTGGGCAAAAAGCAGGTTGATCGACGCGGGCCCACTGGGCCATAATCTGACATGGCGGGTTCGCCCATCGTGAAAAAGGGGAAATATCAAATGAATATCACTACGACGGTCATAGGCAGCTATCCCTACGCCCGGATGACACCGGAAGAGGCGATAGCGCGGGCGGTGGATGAGCAGGTGGAAGCGGGAGTGGATGTCATATCGGACGGGCAGGTACGCGCCGATATGGTGGGTATATTCGCCCAGGGTATCGCCGGGTTCGACGTACAGGGAAAAAAATATAACGTGGTGTCGAAAATCGGCCCCGCGGACAAGGCCGTATCAATCGGTGATCTGATTATCGCCCGTGACAGAGCCGCCGGCCGGGCCAAAGTGAAAGGTACGCTCACCGGGCCCACCACCATGGCCCATTGCGCCATCCTGATGAATGGCTCCCCCTACAAACCCCACGACATGCCCAAGGGCGCCCAGTCGATGATCGTGGATCGGGAACTGGTGATGGATATGGCCCATGCCCTGGCCGCGGAAGCGAGGTTCCTCACCGAAGCCGGCTTTGACACCATCCAGGTGGATGAGCCGTTTTTTTCCATGCAGGACCTGGACCTGGACCTGGGGCTGGAGGCGCTGGGGGTGGTGACAAAAGAGATAAAGACATCGGCGCTGCATGTATGCGGGGACATCACCTCGGCCATGAAAAAGCTGATAGACGCCCCCGTGGATATCATCGCCTGCGAGGGGGGGCATATGGCGCGGATAGATTGGCTGACCCCCGCCATGCTGGCCGAGAAGAAGAAACAGATATGCTGGGGCGTTATCACTGTCAATTCCAACGACGTGGAAACTGTGGAAGAGGTGAAGGTGAGGATCATGACCGGTGTGGAGAAGCTGGGAGCGGAGAATCTTCTGGTGTCTCCGGACTGCGGGATGCGTGTGCGAAAGCCGGAAGCCGCCAAACAGAAGCTTGTGAATATGGTGCTGGCCACCCGGGAAGTGGAGCGGGAACTAGCGTAAACGTCATTGCTGTTCACTTTACAGTTAAAGGGAAAATACCACAAAATCGTCATGACCATTTGTCCTTGAGTTTTATTGTTAAGCGCAGTATTATGAACTGTCATTTTTTTGAGACCTTTTAGCATTATTAGGTGGCCAAAAGGAAGCCGTTGCTGTAAACGATGCGAGGCAGGGTGATGAAAATGAAAAGGTTGTTAAATGTACTCCCTAAACATCAAGGGTATATTTGTGTCTAGTGAAACCGTGACGGATAAAGTCTGGGCAAAGAAGTAGAAATAATCATGGCAAGAGCTATAGTAAACGGACTGAAGTATGTCCTCCATGGCGTAAGCCAGATCAACATTTACGGTGTTGTGGATTACACTCCCTATAAACAATATGTTAACGTTTCCGATATGGACCACATGGCGGAAGATTGGCGCAATATTGGATTAGATGCCCAACATGCTCTCAAGAGAATCATAAAAGAGCGCAACATCCCTCGTATTAATGGGCAGAAGACGGCGCGGTAATAAGCCTGGGATACCCCCTAAGTCGCCATCTCCTAACCAGGAAATGGCCAAGCCAGAAGACATATCTGACAAGTCTGATCCTTGGATAAGGTTCCGGCAACAGGCAGTTCAGCATAGTCATCAACACAGTATATCTGGTCAAGTGCATGGCTTTGAAAGTCCCTTGCCCCACCCAGAAGTTATCGAAAGATATGAAAAAATTAGTCCCGGAACCTTGGATAGGCTTTTTGAACTACTAAAGAATGAGCAGGAGAATCGACACGACAGAATTCGGGAAGGATTGAATTCCGAAATATCAAGGGACTCTCGCGCTCAGTGGATGGGGTATTCTCTTGTTCTGCTTTTCATATTGCTAGGGTTCTATGGGATATACATGGGGCAGGCTCTTTACGCTCTGGCTCCGATAATTTATGCCGCTGCGCAATTATTTGCTTCACTATATAAGCATAAGCCGGTTGTCCCATCCGAGGTCAAGAAGGACTAAGGTCCAAAGAAGTATAGTTTCCTCTCCCCATCTCAATAAAGAATAGGCGTCCATTGCCTCCAGGTCATACCAGGGAAGTGGAAAAAAGCCGGAGCTGAGCCTGACGCCGATCCGGATGGCCCCGCCTTGTCAACAGTCGGCCTTCGTCAGATATCAACCACTCGGCCGTTTACCGAATAGCGGGCCTCCACCGGCATTCCTTTGCGGGCTGTGTACAGCACGGGGCTTTTCGCGTCCACCTTCCTGGTCAGCGCCAGCAAAGTTTCCATGTCAGCTCCGCTTTGCACAATGGTGTCCATCGTAATGCGGCAAAATCCCAGGTCCACATCCGGGTCGATTCCCAGAGCGCCGCGCATATCCGTTTCCCCCACCACTTCCACGGTCACATCGTCCAGCTTGACACGGAAAATATCCGCATGCACGGCGAAGGCTATGGCCACGCATGAGCCGATGGAGCCTAAAAACATCTCCCCCGGAACCATCCCCAGCTTTTCCCCTCTTCTCTCCAGGGAGCAGCCCAGGCCAAAGTTCGGCCCCACCTCCGCTTCAAAGCTCATAGGGTCGGAGCTTTGCGCCGATAACGAAGCGCTGGAGCCATCCACAAGGCGGGCCTTCACACGATACACGGCCACCGCCTTGCTGCTGTCCTCCAGGACCATTTTTCGGGTTTTCTCCAGGATAGCGGCATACATATTGTGTTTTCTCCAGTGATTGGTTGTTGGGTTCACATTAATGGGAACCGTGATCCATGGCAAGCGATTTGTCCCAGGCAAAGAACAGGGGTCAGCGCCTCCCTTCCGGCTCCAGAAAAACATAGGCGTCCAATGTCTCCAGGTCATACCACGGATGCTTGCCAGGCTGGCCGTCTTTGCCATAGCTGGCCAGCCGCCATGCGTCCCCCGCCTGGTAGAAAAGATATAGCCTGCCCCATGGGTCAATGGGGATAGCTTCCATAAACTCCGGAGCAAGATCCTCCAAGGCCCGGGGGTAACTTCCATGCTTGGCCCGATGACTTTCCACCGCGGTTTTAAGGCGCTTAAGGTCTTTTTGAACAAGCGTTCTGTGTTCACTTCGGCGGATGGCGATTTCGGGAGGTTCGGTGAACCGCAGATAGGCGAATGACCCGGTGGCGATAATGACCACCAAGGTGAGGGAAACGAGGACCATCCTTTCAGCGGTTGAAGAGGAAGCGCCCGTCTCCATCGGTCACTCCCCCCCGGTTTTGGTCACAAACTTCCTCCTGAAGTCACCGACCTCCTCCTTCGTGAAGAGATCCTCCTCCATCTCCATATCCTCGGCCAGGATTTCGGCGTCATAGGCTGTCTCCTCGCACAGGTATTGGAGAGCGAAGACCAGCGATTCCGCGTCCCTGGCCAGGACCGACTGGATATACGCCGCCACTCCTTCGCCCAACTCCCCGAATTCCGGATTAGCGGCCACGCGTAAATCGTAATCGATTATACTCTCCCCCTTGTCCTCCCCTTGGCGGGCATGGATCATCAGCAGCCCGTGGCCGGCAAGTTTCCGGCTGACCAGAGGGATTGGAACACGGACCCGGAATCCTGCCAGGCCGGGAGGAGCGCTTTTCCCCAGGGGGATCAGGGTATAGCTGGCGCCTTCGCTTTTTATGTCCCACTTGCCCGATTCCTCATCCAGTTGCAGACGCATGGAGGTTTTGGACATCAAATATCGGGCGGTTTTGTACGCCATATGTGGTTTTGTCAGGAAAAACTGAACGACAGCATGAGGGGCTTGCGCATAAATATCCCGGATCATCAAAGGATGGGATTTGAAGGCTCGTTGCAGGCCCTGTTCTTTTTTCGGGATGGCGCCTTTCGGGATTGAAAAGGGACTGTCGGAGTTTTTGACGACGTCGTCGACGCTGGCGTCGATGGAGCCGGGTGGTGTTTTCTTCTCCGCCAGTTTGTTATTCAGGGAGGATTTTTCCACATTCGCCACGGCGCCGGATGGAGCGCTCCACAGCAGCGCCGCCAGTAGCGCGCAGATTATTTTACAGCCACCGATATATCTGATATTCCCGCCTCCCGCACGATTCCCATTATCTTCACCACGAACCCGTATTCCACTCGCCTGTCCGCGCTCACCACAGCGGAGCGGCGCATGATTCCCATGGATCCTTCCGCCAAAAGGGCCGACAGATCTTCCGGAGACACGAAGTCGCCCATCAGGTACATATCTTTATTTTGGGTGATCTCAATCTGAAACACTTTTTCCCGCTCGGCGCCCGCGCCGGCTTTCGTCTCTGGAAGCTCGATTTCCATGCGGCGGGTGAAGTCCACAAAAGCGGTGGAGACCATGAAGAAGATGAGCAACAGGAACACCACGTCGATGAGCGGCGCCATGGCCAGGGAGTAGTCCTCCTCGACTCTTCTTTTAAACCTCACTCGCCCTCTCCGTGGCCTTTTCACTGGCCTCGAAGTTTTCCATGGCCTTGATCAGATCCTCCACAAAGAAGAGGCTCTCCTCCTCCATTTCGTAGATAAACCTGTCGACCCGGCCACGGAAATAGTGGTAGGCGGCCAGGGCAGGGATGCCGATTATCAGGCCGACGGCGGTGGTGATCAGCGCCTCGGCGATACCGGAGGCCACCAGGCTGGGATTGCCGCTTCCCGCCACGGATATTACATCGAACGCCTTGATCATCCCGATGACGGTGCCCAGAAGACCCATCATGGGAGTTATATTGGCCAGAACCCCCAGACCGCGAAGGTTCGCTTCCATCCGGGTTGTTTCGTGGGCTCCGGCGGATTCTATGGCCCTTTCGATCTCCAGGATGCCGTGGGAGGCGCGAGTCAGCCCGGCCTTGAGTATGCGGGCCATGGCCGAAGGGTTGTCGCCGCATATTTTCAGCGCCCGGTCCAGGTTCCCCTTGGTGGAGAGGCGGCGCACCTCGGCGGAGAAGCTGGTGTCTATGATATTTTCGGTTCTCAGGCTATACGCGCGTTCTAAGCTGATGGCCAGCGCCAGGATGGAGCAGAGCAACAGGGGCCACATCACAGGCCCCCCCTTGATAAAAACGCTCACCAGCCAGGTATCAGCAAACCAGAGCCGCCCCATGGTCAGCAATAGTATGGCCAGCAGGCCCCCTCCGGAAGCCATGGCCGCCCAAGGGGGGACACTCTCCCAGATCGGATGTTCGCGTATTGTGTCTAAAATCATTTATCCATGGAAAAACATCAAGATAGATGATTCGGCCGGATCACTCAACAAAAATTACACAGGAGCGGTGGCAAACCGCAGGGCGTATTACCCCCGCGGGTCCACCATCCCATGTTTTACCTGACCATCAGCCTGCCATGACGCGGTAGAAAACGGGCCAGCCTCTTGCGGGTTCGTTTCATCATCTGCATGGATGCTCGATTCTGGTCCAAAGTTTTCAGGCGCCTTTTCGTTTTGCGGACGACAAATCCGCCGCCCATATTCCTCAGGCCCCACAACAACTCGTTATTCCACTTCATCATGGGGAAAAGCTTGCCGCCTTCCTCTTTTTTCGCAATCATAAATCCTCCATTCGGAAAATCCAAACCGATCCTCCATCTATAATCTGGGTTCTTTCTCCCCCAAAAAGCAATCCAGCGCCGACCCACCAGCCTGACGATCTGCGCTCGGGTGCGCTCCCACGGCGCCTCCTGGATGACATTGACGACCAAAGAGAATAGTATGGTGATTGTAAAGTATGGATGTTCCGATATGCTTATGTGGATTTGTGATACTCAGGTTGAATCGTTTGGAGTAGAGGAAATGAAAGATTTGTTTCACGCAGACATGACCGCCGAGGAGATCTCCCCCATCGCCTTGGCCATTTTCCACCTGGTGGATCAGTTCCCCGTCACCATGAGAAGCAAGAACAGGCTGGGGGTGCGGGTGGAGACCGGGCGGATATTGGACAACAATTACACCGGCCCGGTGCTGGAAAAGACCTTGGCCACTAACGAGGTGGTTCGGGAACAGCCCGCTTCCGGCCCATACAAGGGAATCCCGGTCATCTGCTCTCCTTTGCGGAACAGCAAGGGGGAGTGTGTGGCGGCAATTGGTGTGATAGATCTTCGCCACTCGGGCAAATGAGCCGAGCCATCATTATCTCTTTGCTGATAGCGGCGCTGGCTCCGTTGGCTGCTGTCGATGCGTGGGCCCAGGAGTTGAAAGTGGAAATATTCCGCTTAGGATATGCCGACGCGGCGGAGATGGAAAAAATCGCCGTCGCCATGCTTTCGCGGAAGGGAAAGATATCGATCAACGAGTCCTCGAACTCTTTAGTGGTGGTGGATACGCCCGCAGCCATTCGCCGGATCAGAGAGATCCTGGCGCGGCTGGATGTCAAGCCGGCCAACATCCGGATCGAGGTGACTTTTGTTGAAAAAAGCAGGATGGAGAAACTGGACCTGGAGGTCCGCTGGCGCATGGCTGGAAAGGGATGGATGATAGGCTCGATTCCCGCTACCCCGGGCGGAGCGCCCCTGACCGTGGAGGCACTGGCGGCCAAGGGAGAGAGCCAAAGCCGGAGCAAACAATCGCTCCTGGTTATGGAAAACACGCCGGGCAGGATATTCGTGGGAGGCGAATATCCCAGCCAGGAGAGAACGGTCCGCGTGGACCGGGGCAATGTTTACGTGACGGAAAGCACCCAGTTCAAAAGCGCCGGGACCAGCCTGTATGTCATCGCCTCCAGAGCGGGCGCGGGGAAGCTGAAGATAGCGGTGGAGCCGGAGTCTGCCCGCCTGGAAGAGGGGACCGGGACCTATGACGTGAAGAGCGCAACGACAGCGGTGGTGATCGACGATCCTGGGACGGTTGTCCTGTCAAAAACCGGAGGAAGCTCGGAAGGCTCTTCGGTGAGCATCCCCTCCCGGGGGGATGCCTCCTCATCCTCCCGCAGCTTCATGATCATCCTCTCGGCCCGCAGCGAGAATTGACCGCAACGGAGAGAATGGGAAAAGTTATATATGTGCTCAGGGGCGTCACGTCATATAATGGGCGGATATTGTATTACGGGAGGATGGTCGCCACGCCGAAATGAACGGGAAAAAGTTGAAGGTTCTTTTAGCTGAAGATGATCCCGCTACAGGTATCCTGGCCAGAATGAACCTGGAGAAGCTGGGGCTGGAGGTGGAGATGGCCACCAACGGCAAGGAAGCGCTGGAAATGTGGCGCGCTTATGGGTATAAGGCCGTGTTGCTGGACTTTAACATGCCGCACATGAGCGGGCTGGATGTGGCCAGAGCCATCCGCAAGGATGAAGAGAAAAACGGCGCCGATTACACCAGAATCATCCTCATCACCGCCAAGCCTCTGGACCACCTGGAGGCGTTGCAAACCAGGGGTGTCGTGAACTTGATGATCCCGAAGCCCGTGGATTATTCCGAAGTTTACAGTAAGCTTGAGGATCTTTTTCCTGGCAGGGGCGCCGCGGCGCCGCAAAATGAGAACGACGGCGAAAATTCCGGCGAAGCCCCCCTGGACCTTCCGGAACTGGAGGAGAGCGTGGGCGCCGATGGGCTGGGCGATATCCTGTCCATATTCATCAGGCAGGCGGATAAATATGTGGCGGAGATAGAGGTGGAACTGGGCCGAGGCAATGGCATGCGCGTTTCGCAAGTGGCCCACAAGTTGAAAGGCTCCTCCGCCCAGTTCACCGCCCGAGCCATGGTGGCGCCTGCGGAGTATCTGCAAATAAATTGCGATGAGAAAACCGTGGGCGATGACTCGCCGCGGATGCTGGAAATCCTGAAGCGCGAACTTTCCAAGGTGAAGCGATACGCCAGGGAGCAGGTGGGCCTGTAGGCCCCGCCGCCCTACCGGGAAGGCTACCCCGCCATCCCCGCCGAAAACCGGTATAATGAGGCCATGAGAAGTACTTCATCCGCAATGGACCGTGAAATATGAAACCAATAAAAATCTACTCCGACGATATTGAAGGCGGCGCACTGGAGCAGTTCTACTCCGCCATGGAGCAGGAGTTCGCCGTGAAGGGGGCTCTGTTGCCAGACGCCCACACGGGATATTCGCTGCCCATAGGGGCGGTGGTGGCCACGGAGGGAGTGGTGTTGCCTGCGTGGGTGGGTTACGACATCGGCTGTGGAATGTGCGCCGTGCGCACCTCGCTTTTGAAGCATGAGCTGCACCCACACCGGGCGCGGATTTTTGACGCGATGTACCGGGTTATCCCCACCGGGTTCCACCACAACAAGAGGCCAGCCGAGTGGGATTACCAAAAGTACCCCATGACTCCCATGCTGAAAAGCCTTTTCGAGAAAAACGGGCTGAGCCAGCTGGGATCGATGGGGAGCGGCAACCATTTTATCGAGATCAGTCACGACGAGGAAAACCACGTCTGGGTGGTGATCCACTCCGGCAGCAGGAACCTGGGCCACTCCACCGCCACCCACTACATGAAGGTGGCCTCCAAAAGCGGCAAGGCCAAAGAGGGACACTATGGCCTGAGAACTGATTCTGAACAGGGGCAGGACTATATCGCCGACATGCGGTTCTGTCTGGAGTTCGCCCTGCAGAATCGGCAGGAGATGATCACCAGGGTGCTGCGGGAGATATACAACCTGGTCCGGGAGGGGCAGACGCCGGAGCGGCTGGCCTTTATCAACCGCACCCACAACCACGCCGAGCTGAAGGATGGGCTGTGGATACACCGCAAGGGCGCCACTCACGCGGAAAAGGGGATGGATGGAGTGATCCCCGGCAACATGCGCGACGGCAGCTTTGTGGTGGTGGGCAAGGGGAACGAGGAAAGCCTCAACTCCAGCTCCCACGGCGCTGGCAGGTCCATGAGCCGCACCAAGGCCAAAAACGCTATCAATATGGACAAGTTCAAGGCCCAGATGAAAGGGATAACATCCAAGGTGGCCAAATCCACCCTGGACGAGTCGCCAGACGCCTACAAGGATATCTTCGAGGTGATGAAACTGCAAAAGGACCTGGTGGAAGTGACCCACCATCTGCTGCCTATTATTAATGTGAAGGCTTGAGCAGGACGAGCTTTTGCACCCATAGAGAGGATATCAAAGCAGAAGCGCCTGCGAGAATATAAGCTATTTGAACCACAAAACCTTTAACCCTTGCCGTTAAAGGAAATGTCTGGTATTGTCAATATGTATGAAGATCGAGTTTAGCTCTCGCAAACTCGCTAAGATATGTGGAGACGCAAAGCTGGCGACGAAGGAGTGGGGGCGTGATAGATGCCTTAAAATATTCCAGCGCCTAACCCAGTTGGTGGCGGCTAGGACGCTTGATGATTATATTCGTTTTGTTCCAGGGGCGCGGTGTCATCGCCTGAAGGGAAATAGAAAAGGTATGTACGCAATTTCCTTAAACCAGCCTTTTCGTCTGATAATTGAACCTTCTCTGGTTGAGCCTGAAATGGATGATGATATGAAATATGAGGCTCGTGTTATAGGCGTGAGAATAGTAAAAGTGGAGGACTATCATGGATAGATCGATGAACTACGTATCCCCTGTTCCAATTCCTCCCGGGGAAACGTTGATCGAAGCGCTTGAGGAAAAAGGAATGACCCAGAGCGATCTTGCTATGCGCATGGGGCGGCCAATAAAAACAATCAACGGAATAATAAAAGGAAAAGTCGCAATTACAGCGGATACCGCGATGCAACTTGAGTATGTCTTGGATGTTCCTGCATATTTCTGGCAAAATCTTGAATCCGCTTACAGAACATCCATCGTGCGGCAAAGGGAACAAGAGAACATTGCAAAAGAGTCCGATATGGCAAAAAAATTCCCTTATACGGAAATGGCGAAATTGGGATGGGTGTCGGAGACAAAAGACCTTTCTGAGAGAATCAGAGCTTTGAAACGCTTTTTTGGTGTTGTTTCCTTGAAGAATGTTCCAGCAAGAGAGGCTATAGCCTTTCGCAGGTCAGGCGTGCATGAAAACTCGGATTATGCTATTGCCGCCTGGCTCCGGAAAGGGGAACTGGAGGCGCAAAATATTGAAACCGACAATTATGATGAAGACAAGTTCAAGAGCGCCCTGGTCGAAATCAAACTCCTGGCTTATGAAATGCCAAGTGATTTTAGCGTAATATTACGTGATATGTGCTCCGAATGCGGGGTTACCGTTGTCTATATTCCACATCTGCAAAAGACTCATGTAAATGGCGCAACTCATTGGCTCGCGCCAAAAAAGGCCATCATTCAATTAAGTAACCGCTATCCCTATGAGGATGTATTTTGGTTTAGTTTTTTTCATGAAGCAGGGCATATTCTTTTACATGGCAAAAGAGATGTCTTTATTGAATATAAAAACATGACTGGTTCTAAGAAAGAAGAAGAGGCAAATCGCTTTGCCGCCAACTCATTGATAGGAGCGGATGATTACAACGAAATATTGAAAGACGCTCCTTTTAGCCATAGCAAAATACGCTTGATTTCCAAACGATTATCAGTTTCTCCTGGTGTTTTAGTAGGGAGGTTGGCTCATGATAAGCACATACCTTATTCAAAGTATGGTGATTTGAGAAGAAAACTTATTTGGAGACAATAGGGCGCACTATTTCAAGTAATATATATTTGCATATGATGCTCAGTCTCTAACCTCCCCTCTTATCCATCGCTTCATTCGCCAGTTGGTCCGCCCGTTCATTGCCCGGATGCCCGGCGTGGCCTTTCACCCACACCCAGTCCACCTGGTGCGGCGCCGCCGCCGCCAGCGCCTGCCACAGCTCCTTGTTCTTCACCGGCTTTTTCCCTGCCGTGCGCCAGTTGTTTTTTATCCATCCATGGATCCAGGATGTCATCCCCTGGATCACGTAGTTGGAGTCGGAGCAGACGATAACCCGGCTCGGTTTCTTCAGCGCCTTGAGGGCCTCGATGGCGGCGGTCAGCTCCATAATGTTATTGGTGGAGCTGGGGCTGTATCCACTCATCTCTTTTTTGTGGCCGTTGGATTCCAGCACGGCGCCCCATCCTCCCCACCCTGGCCACACGCTCGGCCCCCGGCTAGGATGAACGGCACTTCTGCGGCGCCGGGGATGCGGGCAAAAGGGGACGAACAGGTCCCGCGCGTCTATTGGGTCAGCGCCCCTCAGGGGCATGACCCTTCACTCCCATCAGTCCGCGGGAGCTTTGGCCGCTTCCTTCTTTGAGGCGGTTTCCTTCTTGGGGGGCGTTTCCTTCTTTTCCGTCGAGTCCTTGGCTGGGGAAGTTTCCTTCTTTCCGGTCGATTCTTTGGCCGTGGAGGTATCCGTCGTTTCAGCTTTATCCTTTTTCGCGTCAGCCTTGACCTGTTGGTCCGATTTAGCGTAATCGGTCTTATACCAGCCGGTCCCCTTCAGATGGAAGGTATTGGCGCTCATAAGTTTCACCACCTTGCCGCCGCATTTCGATTCATTCGCATGCTTTGTCAGGACAGGATCGGACATCCTCTGGGTCACTTCGAAATGCTCTCCGCACTTCTGACATTCATATTCGTATATAGGCATATTTATCAAACCTCCCGATGCTTTTGTCTGTAGAACATACAACTCTGCCTGCCCAGATATAAAACCGGCGCCGTCTGTGTCAAGCCCGTCGGGATCGAAATCCATTAGGGTACAGACCCGCCAGGGTCCAGATATGTCAAGATCCAGGCGCGTCCAGGTATGTGAGCCAATTTTCATATTCGGCCGCCTCTCCGCGGAAGGCGGCAAAGTAAGCCGTCTGCAATTTTCTGGTCACCGGTCCCATCCCCCCCCGGCCTATCACCCTGTCGTCCAGCGAGTTGATGGGGGTCAGTTCGGCGGCGGTGCCGGTGAAGAACGCCTCGTCGGCGATGTACACTTCGTCGCGGGAAAAATATTGCTCCTCCACCGCAAGGCCCATTTCCCTGGCGATGGTTATCACCGAGTCGCGAGTGATCCCCTCCAGCACCGAGGTCAGCGGCGGGGTTTTGAGCTTTCCATGGCGGACTATAAAAATGTTTTCACCGGAGCCCTCCGCCACGTGGCCTGCCACGTCCAGCAGCAGCGCCTCGTCATATCCTGCCTTCACAGCCTCCAGCTTTGCCATGATGGAGTTCACATACGCCCCGCACACCTTGGCTTTGGTCATGAACACGTTCTCATGATGGCGGGCGAAGCTTGCCACTTTCACCCGGATTCCATTGGTCAGCGCTTCCTCCCCCAGGTAGGCGCCCCAGCGCCACACTGCCACCGCCACTTGGGTGGATACCCCGGTGGTGTTCAGCCCGCGGCGGTTGTCCCCCAGAAACACCAGAGGGCGGATATAGCCCTCCTCCAGTCTGTTCACCCGGATGGTTTCCAGGATCGCGTTGTTTATCTGTTCCTGGGTGAAAGGGATCTCCATCCCCACAATTTTGGCCGAGGCGAAAAGCCTGGCGGTGTGCTCCAGCAGACGGAACACCGCCGGACCCTTGGCTGTTTTATAGCAGCGGATCCCCTCGAACACTCCCATGCCGTAATGCAGGGTGTGGGTCATCACATGGACATTGGCCTGGTCCCACTCCACAAAGGAGCCGTCCATCCAGATTTTCTCCGACTTTGGGGCGTCACTCATTATATATCTTCGACAAAGTAAATTTTGTATTCTCCGGCATGCGCCCTCATCTGTCAAGAAACTCATGATCGGGGACCGCAGAGCCCACGCTCGAGGGCCTATGCTCATAAGCCCCGGCTGTTGTCTCTCTGCCTTGGGGGGGCGGGAGTGTGGTAGGATCGACATTAATTGCTGACTTTTGGAAGGCTATTAGATGGTGACCATGAATCCACTCGCTCCAACAACCGATCACTTTCCGGAGCATGCGGGCGCTCAGGCGCAGGCTGTATGAACAGCGCTTCCTCGCTTCTCACCGATTACTACCAACTCACCATGATGCAGGGGTATTTCCACTGCGGGCTGAATATTCGCAAGGCCTGTTTCGATATATTTTTCCGCCGTGCCCCCTTCAATGGCGGATTCACCCTGGCCGCCGGGCTGGAGGACGCCATGGACTTCCTTCGGAACCTGAAATTTGGCGCGGAGGAACTGGAGTATCTGAGGGAGGATGGAAGCTTCGGCGAGGAATTTCTGGAATACCTCGGTCAAATGAGGATTTCAGCGGATGTGTGGGCCGCGCCTGAGGGGACTGTGGTATTCCCCCTGGAGCCGATCTTGCGCATAATGGGGCCTCTGGACCAGTTGCAACTGGTGGAGAGCGCCCTCTTGAATATCATAAACTTCCAGACGCTGGTGGCCACCAAGGCGGCCAGAATATGCCTCGAAGCGGGGCGGGACAACGTGATGGAGTTCGGTCTTCGCCGAGCCCAGGGATTCGACGGGGCCATGAGCGCCACTCGGGCAGCGCACATAGGCGGATGCTCCGCCACCTCCAACGTGGCCGCCGCCCGGAAGCTGGGGATTCCGGCAAAAGGCACCCATGCCCACTCCTGGGTCACCGCCTTTCCCGGGGAACTGGAGGCGTTCCGGGAATTCGTGAATCTGTACCCGGATAACGCCATCTTGCTGGTGGATACCTACGACACGCTTAAAAGCGGTGTACCCAACGCGATCAAGGTGGCCAGGGAGATGGAAAGCCGGGGCCGGAAGCTGATCGGGATACGGCTGGATAGCGGGGACCTGGCTTTTTTGTCAATCGAGGCGAGGCGCATGCTGGACCAGGCGGGCCTTGCAGACGTGAAGATAATGTGCTCCAGCGAGCTGGATGAGCATATAATCCATGACCTGAGGATTCAGGGAGCCAGGATAGACGCCTATGGCGTGGGCACCCGGCTGGTGACAGCGGATGGGGATCCATCGTTGACGGGGGTTTATAAGATGGCGGCTATGGAAACGGACGATGGCCAGTGGCGGATGACTATGAAAAAGGCGGAAGGGCTGAAAAAATCCACATTACCAGGAGTGAAACAGGTGTACAGGCTCCACGAGAAGACCGGGGAGATGATGGCGGACCTGGTGGAACTGGAGGGCGCGGCGCCCGATTTTACCGGGCCGGTGAAGGGTGTGCATCCAGTAATAGACGGCGCTCATAAAGTGTACGAGGATATCGGCCATGTGGAGGAGCTGCTGGCGCCTGTCATGAAGAATGGAGAGATGGTGGCGGACCTGCCGGAACTGGCGATGATCCGGATCCGGGCCAGGGATCAACTCTCCCGGCTGCACCCCACCATGCGAAGGCTGCTCAATCCACATGAATACAAGGTGAGCCTGGGTCCGAAGCTATACACCGCCGCGAAAAAACTGCGTGAATCCACCGTGTGATCGGGACGAGGGGATGATATGAACGATGATACCATAGTCGAGGCCAGGGAACTTGCCCGGAGGTTTCACCTGGAAGGGCGGGACGTGGACGCGCTGTTGAGTGCGAACCTTTCTGTGCGTCGGGGGGAGATTCTGGCGATTGTAGGAGCCTCTGGAGCGGGGAAAAGCACATTGTTGCAGCTATTGGGGACTCTGGATCGCCCCACCGGCGGAACGGTGTTTTACGAAGGAGTGGATATATTCAGGATGCCGGAGGCTCGATTGGCCCTTTTCCGCTCCCGGAAGGTGGGATTCGTGTTCCAGTCCAGCAACCTTCTGCCCGAGTTCACCGCCGAGGAGAATGTGGCCATCGCCGGGATGATAGCTGGCAAGCCAAAAAGCCAGGCGCTAAAGGAGGCCAGGAATGGGCTGGCGGCGATGGGGCTTTCCCAAAGGCTGGACCACCGCCCTGGCAAGCTGTCTGGGGGGGAACAGCAACGGGTGGCCATCGCCAGGGCTCTTGTTAACGAGCCTGCGCTGGTGCTGGCGGACGAGCCGACCGGCAACCTGGACACCGGCACGGGAGAGGAGATCGTGGAGCTTCTTTTTCGCTTGAATCGAGAGAAAAATCAGACATTTGTAATCGTGACCCACAATATGGATCTGGCCTCCAGGATGTCCAGAAGGGTGCGAATAAAGGACGGCGCCATCGTGGAAGAGCGTGCGGCGATGGAGTGAAAATGGGTTTTGAGCCGCAAATGCGTATGGAGTGAGCTTATCTAATTGAATAGTTGATAAATACAGGATAAAATCAAGAGCCAACACAACAGCTATCGAGGCATTTGTGTCGTGTATGCCACCCGGTGGGTGCATTGCGTTTGCGCGAGTGCGCGGATTCGGATTCATCCGGTTTGCTAATGCGGTGGGTCAGGTTAAGGTATTGGGTATAACAAGCGTTTTGGATAATGCAGATAAAACTGAACGAAGAAGCCAGGAAATCGATCGCCTCGGCCAAGTCTGTGGCGTTGAGACTTCAATCGGAGGAGTTGTGCGCGGAGCATATTCTGCTGGGAGTGCTGTCGCATCCGAGCGCGGTGGTGATTGAGGGGCTTGGCAAAAAAGGTTTAAAGCCTTCCGCCCTTAGCCTGGAGATAATGAGCAATCTTCCATCCGGCGCGGGAGATCAACAAAAAAAAGATATTCCATTCTCCCGCAGCGCCAAGGAAGTGTTCCAGGCGGCGTCCAAGGAGGGCGATGCGTTGCGGGTGGATGAAATCGGCCCGGAGCACCTGATGCTAGGGCTCCTGGGCTCTGAAAAGAATCCCGCTTTCGCCTTGATGGCGTCCGCGGCTGGCGGGCGCAATGCGGAGATCAAGGCCGAGCTGAAAAATATCCTGGTGAGAGCCCGAAAACGCCGCAACATGACGGAGCTTTTTAACGAGCACGCCTCCACCGCCATTATCACCGCAAGAGAAGAGGCGAAGAAGAATAAGAGTGAGTTTATCGAACCGGAGCATATCCTTATGGGAATCGTAGGCCATCCAGGGTCCGTCCCCATGGCGGCCCTGATCCGGCTGAAGGTGAATATTAAGGCGCTGAACGCAAATCTGGCCCGCATTATCACACAGATCCCCAAAAGACGGGATGAGAAGGAAGGGCTATCCTTTAGCGAGGATGCAAAAAAAGCGATGGATATAACCATATCGGAGTCCGAATCCAGGGGCCACAAATATATCGGACCCGAGCATCTGATGCTGGGGGTGGTGGGAGTGGAAAACTCCGCCGCCGCCGCCGCTTTGAAGGACGCTGGGTTGGAATCGCTGATGAATTTGAGAGAGGAGATAGATCATGTTCTTGCGGCGCAAAGATGAAAGCCGGTGTGTTACACTTGGTTTACTGTCGCCAGTGATGGCGGATGATCCGCTGGACCTTGGCCGTGTGAAAGCAAAAGATAATTTTTTCGTCATGGGCGCTCACGGGTGGTGTGGGTACAACCACGCGGCTTGGCTGCCCTATAGGTTGACCTTGGGAAAACATGTTTGAAAAGTTCAACGAAGGCGCGCAAAGGTCTCTGATTCTGGGCCAGGAAGCCGCGGCCAGGGAAAAACATGAGCACCTGGGCACGGAGCATATAATGTTCGGATTGCTCCAGGCGCCTGGGGAGGTGAATTCCTCCGTGTTCAAACGGCTGAAGGTGGATTTGAAAAAGCTTGTGGAGCAAGTGGAAATCCTGGTGGAGGCGAACAAGCCGATGGAAGAGGGGAAGCCTGATGTTCCCTTTTCCGATTCCGCGAAAAAAGCGATAGAAAATGGGGTGGTCATCTCCCGCGAGATGGGGGAGGAGAGTATCGGCCAGGAGCACCTGTTGATCGGCATGATTTCTGTTCCGGAATCTGGAGCGGTAAAAGCCTTCAAGGACTCCGGGTTTGGGGATGTGGCCAGGCTCGAAGAGGCGATACGCAGGGAAGTCGATTCAACCAAGAAGAGAAAGACGATCCTGGCTCTGCTCAACGAAGACGCCTCCAAGGCGTTGGTCCAGGCCAGGGAAGAAGCCAGGGAGGGGTGGAACAATTTCATCGGCACGGAGCACATCTTGCTGGGAATGGTGAAAAATCTGGAATGTCCCGCCTCCAGAGTGTTGATAAAGCATGGCGTGGATATGCGCCTCCTGCAAAAGACCATCAGGGAGATAACGCCTCCGCGAAAGGAGAAACCGATGGAGGGGCTTTTGCCTCATTTCGACATTGAAGCCAAGCAGGTGATAGATAACGCTGAAAATGAAGCAAAAGGTATGGGCCACTCATATATCGGGACAGAGCACCTTCTGCTGGGGATTCTTTCCGTGAAAACCTGCGCCGGCGCCAGCGCGCTCAATCGCACTGGGGTATCCAACATCAAAAAAGTAAAGTTCAGCCTGGCCAAAGAGCTGGAGGGCAGGTGACGACTTTCCGCCTTCAGGCTTCCATGGCGCTGTGTGAATCTGCTACAACGGAGTCATGAAGGAATGGCAAGTGACACTATGTCAGGAGAGTTTTCCGAGGAACTGAGGGTTGCCTTGGCCGCGGCCAGGGAAAGGGCCAAAAGCCTCGGTCTTGACAGGTGCGATCTGCCCACCCTCCTCTGCACTCTCCTTGAAAACCTGGACGAAATATCCTACCAGGGGCTGGAGCGCCTGGGGTTGGATCCGGAAAGCCTGCGGACTGGCGAGCCGGGAAACCACGACGGGAATGAGAAATGGCTCCTGGGCCCTCCTTTGGACCCAAAGGTTAAACGTAGCATGGATTACGCCATCGAGGAAGCTGGAGGCCGAAAAGTATACCCATCCCACATGCTGCTGGGCGCCTTGAAGGCGATCGAAAATTTCGGGGAAACCCGAGCCATGGAAATGACCCCTTTTGTCACGTATGAAAAGCTGAAAAGAACCATGGGCCACATTGGCGAAGAGCTGGAACAGGTGGTGGAGCACTTTAGCTGGGAAGTGGTGAATTCATTATATTTCGCCCGGAAGATCGCCGTGGAAAGCAGGAATCTTAGGATCGGTCTCTCCCACCTTCTGGCCGGCGCCTTCATGGAGCCTTCCAACGAGGCGCTGGCGGTGTTTTCCAGTCTGGGGCTGGACAGCGGTGCGCTTCTGGAGAAATCGCTGGAAGCGGTGACCTCCGGTGGCAAGGAATGGCGCTCCATCACCAAGCCCGTGATGTCGTGCGAAACGCTGGAAGCCCTGTATCTGGCGGACGCGGAAGCGCAGGGAATGGAATTTATGCGCTACGGAATCTGCCATATCTTCCTGGGAGTGTTTCGGGCCAACGAAAAACATGGGACGCTTCCTTTCCTCGGCGAGATGGGACTACAGTTACCAAAGATGCGATGGGCGGTCCTGAAGATGGCTAAATGGACAAACAAACAGGACAGCCAACTTGAAAAATTCGGGGCCGACTCGATCCAGGCTCTCACCAAGGCGGCCAGGGAGGCCAGGGAACTGGGTAGCCAATACGTCCATATTGACCATATCCTGGTGGGGCTGCTGGACGATCCCACCAACAAGGCATGCGTGGCGCTGAACAAAAGCGGAGTGAATACCGTCACCATCGCCGCGGTGATCCAGTCTTCCTACAAGAAAAAGAAGGGCTCCGGTGACAGGATGGACATTGTGTCCCTCTCCGATGTGGCCAGCAAAGCCCTGGAGCTTGCCAAGAAAGAAGCTCTCTGCCGAGGTGAAAAAAAAGTAGGTTCGGACAGTATATTGCTCGGCCTGCTGGGAGTGGAAGAAGGGGTGGGGATGCTGGAGCGCGCGGGGCTTGATTGTGCCGTTTTGAAGAACTCTCTTATCGCCGACCGGCAAGCATAACGCCTACCCCCCCCCCAACATCCGCCTGGCTGGCCGCGCAGGACAAATTGTCCATGCCGCAACCAGCGCCTGACGAAGAAGGGCGAAGGCCGGAATCGGAACCAAAGAACGGTGAGAAGTGACCTTAGCCGGGTCCATCGCCAGATCCAGTCGTGCGCTTTTGAGATAATATGGCTGGACTTGTGGGCCGATATCCTTCATATTTTGTAGATATGGAGATTTCGAGGCGGGCAGCCCGACCTCCACATGAGATTACCGGACGCCATCAAATGGCCTGCCGCAGAAAATTGTTGCGGGCATCCTCGATATGCTAAGATAAGAAAGTACTAGATGGCCCACAGTGGTTTGGTCCAGCGGCGATTCGGCTAGCGAAGCCATGCCACAACATATGGCGGAAAAGAGTTTACGCAAATGTTATTTAAAAGATTTACTGAAAGAGCCCGGCGGGTTATTATCCTTGCCCGTGACGAGGCGGAAAAAAACCAACATGAATACCTGGGAACCGAACATCTTCTATTGGGTGTTTTGAAGGATTCCGGCGGATTGGCCATCGCCGTGCTCCAGAGGCTGGGGGTGGACATGAAGCAGATCCGCATGGAAGTGGAGCGGAATATGCCGCACAGCTCCAACACCCTGATTATAGGAGAGATTCCTTTTACCAAGCACGCCAAGAAAGTGCTGGAATACGCGGTGGAAGAGGCCAGGAGCATGGGCCACAACTATATCGGCCCGGAGCATCTTCTGCTGGGTCTGGTCCGGGAAAAGGATGGAGTGGGCGCAAAGGTGCTAAACGGACTGGGGATAACCTATTCCGACGTGCGTGAGCAGACATCCAACCTGATCAAGGAGCCTACGGGGCAGCCTGAAAAACAGCAGGCCAAGACCCCGGCCCTGGACGAGTTCGGGCGGGATCTGACGGAGCTTGCCCTCAAGGGAAAGCTGGACCCGGTGATCGGCCGAGACAAGGAGATCGAGCGGGTGATACAGATTTTGGCCCGCCGCACAAAGAACAACCCCGTGCTCATTGGCGAGCCTGGCGTGGGCAAGACCGCCATTGTGGAGGGGATGGCCCAGCGGATATTTTCCCGCGAGGTGCCCCAGCTTCTGCACAACCGCCGGGTGATCAGCCTGGACCTTGGCGCAGTGATCGCCGGCACCAAGTACCGGGGCCAGTTCGAGCAGCGGATCAAGGCGATAATGAAGGAGATCATGCAGGCGGGGAACGTGATCCTGTTTATAGACGAGATTCACACCCTGGTGGGCGCTGGCGCGGCGGAAGGCTCCGTGGACGCCTCCAACATGTTGAAGCCGGCCCTGTCGCGCGGCGAGATCCAGTGTATCGGGGCCACCACCCTGGACGAGTATCGTAAATATATAGAGAAGAACGGCGCGCTGGAGCGCAGATTCCAGCCGATAATCGTGCAGCCGCCGATCATATCGGAAACCATAGAGATTCTCCGTGGGCTGCGGCCGGAATATGAAGAGCACCATAAGGCCAAGATCACCGACGAGGCGATTATCGCTGCGGTGAAACTGTCGGACCGGTACATATCGGACCGTTTTCTGCCGGACAAAGCCATAGACGTGATAGACGAGGCCGGCTCCAGGGCGCACCTGTTAAAGTCCACCTTCCCTCCGGAAATCCAGGAGCTACAGATGGAGATAGACAGGCTGACCAACGAGAAAAAGGAACGGATCGAAAGACAGGAGTTCGAGTTGGCCGTGGAGCTGCGGGACAAGGGCGAGGAGATGCGCCTGAAGCTGGAGAGCATGCGAACCCAGTGGGAGCAGGAGCAGAACGAGAAAAGGCCCGTGGTGGATGAAGAGGATATCGCGTATGTGGTTTCCTCCATCACCGGAATTCCCCTGAGCAGGATAGAAAAGGAAGAGAGCCATCGTCTGATGGAGATGGCGGATTCACTGAGAAAAAGGGTCGTTGGACAGGACGAGGCGATTGTGGCGGTGAGCAACGCCATAAGGAGGTCGCGCATGGGCCTTAAGGACGCCAATCGCCCCATGGGCACTTTCCTTTTTCTTGGCCCCACTGGCGTGGGAAAGACGGAATTGGGCAAGGTGCTGGCCGAATATTTATTCACAGACAGCAGTTCGCTGATCCGGCTCGACATGAGCGAATACATGGAAAAGTTCGCCGCGTCCAAGCTGGTGGGCGCCCCTCCAGGCTATGTGGGCTATGAGGAGGGGGGCCAGCTGACGGAACGGGTCCGGCGTCGGCCATACTCTGTGGTGTTGCTAGACGAGATCGAGAAGGCCCATGCGGATATATACCACATGCTCCTGCAGATAATGGACGAGGGAAGGCTCACCGACAGCTATGGCCGAAGAGTGAGCTTCAAGAACGTCATCCTGATCCTGACATCGAACCTTTCGGCCAGGATTATTGAAAAGGGATCCTCTATGGGCTTCCAGCCGGACGATCCGACGCAGTCCCACAAGAAGATGAGCGACAGCATAATGGCGGAGCTTCGCAGGACGTTCAATCCTGAATTCTTGAACAGGCTTGACGAAGTGGTCACTTTCCATAAGCTTTCTCGGGAGAATATAGAGACCATTTTCGAGATCCAGCTCTCCCAACTGGAAGGAAGGCTCAAGGAGGAGGAATATACCCTGGAAATGGACGATCCCGCCAAAGAACTTGTCATATCGGAAGGGTATGACCAGCAATACGGCGCCAGACACTTGAAAAGAGCGCTTCAACGGCTGGTGGAAAATCCCCTTTCGGAGCAGTTGCTTCTTGGGCGGTTCAAGCGTGGGGCGCATATTCAGGTACAGCTGGCCGATGGGAAGATTGTCTTTCTGGCCAGGGACGAGATGGTCAAGAGTCTTTGAACATTTCGAACTGAATATTCCAAATGCTCGCTCCTGGATCAAAATATTGCATATTTGCGCTGTTGTTGGCCGCTCTTTGCTCCACCTCCGCCCAGGCGTTTGACGCCAGCAGTCCGATCAAGGAGGTCCGCATCGAGGGGACGACACGAGCCGACCAGAACACTGTCCGGTATTACCTGCAAACTCAGCCCGGCCAGAAATATGACCGCTCCCGGATAAGCTCCGATATAAGAAAAATCCATTCCCTCGGCTACTTCGACGAAATCAAGGTGGATATTCGGGAGACGGATGGAGGGCTGATTGCCACCTTTGTTTTAAAGGAGAAGCCCTTTGTCAAGGAGATCATAATCACCGGCGCCAAGGAGGTGGAGGAACCGGTGGTGCTGCTCAAGCTTCGGACAAAGAAGGCGTCCTTCTTCATGAAGGAGTACCTGCCCTGGGACCAGCAGAGGATCAAGACCCTGTACAGGGACAAGGGTTATTATTTCACCGAGGTGGAAAGCGCCATCCACAAGCTGGAAAACAACCAGGTGAATGTGGAACACGTGATAAAAGAGGGGAAAAAGATAAACGTGGGCCTGGTGGGTTTTCGCGGAAACCATAAGTTCCCCGATCACAAGCTGCGGGAAGTGGTGAGCACAAAAGCGATCACGTGGACCTCGCTGGTAACCAGCGGTGGATCGTTTAAAAGAGACGCCCTGAAGAACGACCGGCTTTTGCTGGAGGCTTTTTATAACGAGCATGGATACATCCAGGTGAGCGTGGGCGAGCCAAAGGTGGAAATTGACAGGGAGAAGAGGAAAATATACGTATATTTTCCCATCAGCGAAGGGGAGCAATATCTCACAGGGGATATCCAGTTTGAAGGGGATTCGGTTTTTACCGGCGAAGAGCTGAGAAAACTCATAGTCGTCAAGCAAGGGGATGTATTCAACCAGAAAAGATTCCGGGAGGATATTTTCAAGATAAACGACAAGTACGCCCAAAAAGGATATGCCTTTGCCAACGTGAATCCCAGGTTCAAGGTCAATCGGGAAATGAAGACCGTGGACGTGACCTTGAGCCCCATGAAGGGGGACAAGATATACCTGGGACGGATCGAAATATCGGGCAACGAATCTACCCGGGACAGGGTAATCCGCAGGGAATTCCTGGTGGGAGAGGGGGAGCTTTTCAACAGCGAAAAGCTGCGGCTCTCATTCCAGAGGATCAACGGCCTGGGATTTTTTGAGAAGGTGGACTTCGAGCAGCGAAGCCGGGGCGACAAGGACCTGGTGGACCTGGAAGTGAAAGTGGAGGAGAGGGAAACGGGGCAGTTCTCCTTTGCGCTGGGATACAGCTCGGAGGAATATCTGACGGTTACGGGGACGCTGAAATGGACCAACCTTCTGGGCAAGGGACAGTCACTCTCTGTAAGTGTGGATACCTCCACCAAAAGGGAGGACTACCAGTTCAGCTTCACCGAGCCCGCCATTTTCGACCAGAGGTTTTCCAGTGGATTTTCGCTATACAACCATACCTACGCTTATCAGACTTACACGGATCAGAGGATGGGCGGCTCTGTCACCCTGGGCCGGGGCGTGGGTGATTTTACATGGATGAAGGTGGGCTATAAGTTCGAAGAGATAATGATCGATATCAATACTACGGTCGAAGATGGAGTAGAACCTAGCCAGTATTTGAAGGATCAGGAGGGGAAGAGAGTTGTCGGCGCCATATTCCCCTCCATTACATACAACACCAAGGACGACCCATACAGCCCAGCCAGCGGCCACAGGATATATGCTTATCTGGAGTATGCCGGGATCGGCGGCGACCAGAAATATATTAAGGAAATTGGCGAGTTTACCCAGTACCAGCCGCTGATGTCAGAGTTCGTGGGAATGTTTCATGCCAAGGCGGGCTATATAGAAGCCTATGGCGGCGTTCCTTTGTCGGTTTCCGAGAAGTTCCTGATGGGCGGCGCCAGGGACCTGCGAGGCTTTAACCTGAAGGAAGTGGGGCCCCAGGACGAAAATGGCGAAGTGATAGGTGGTGAAGCTTTACTGCTTTTTAACTTTGAACTACAATACAGGTTTACCAGGTATTTCCGGGGTTTCGGTTTTTATGACAGGGGCAATTTGTACGGTAAGGACGACGCCAAGGGCAACACCACCGACAAACTGTTTGACCTTGAGAACATGAGGCAGAGCTGGGGTTTTGGGATTCACTTTTTCTCTCCCATGGGCCCCATATCACTTATATACGGCTTTAAACTGGACAAGCGGGAAGGTGAGTCCGCCGATGAATTTCACTTTACCATAGGAGGAGAATTTTAACTTGATGAGAGAAAATCAAAAGATCACTAGAGTGGCGTTGGGGGCGGTGGCCGCCCTGATAATCCTGGGCGGCAGCGGCGCCCAGGCCGCGGACATGAAGGTGGCCACGGTAAAAATGCAGGTTATCATCAACGAATCAGTCGCCGGAAAAAACGCGGTGGGCGGGCTGAAAGTGAAGATGGAGGCCGAAGGCAAGAAACTGCAGGATATGAAAAAGAAACTCGACCAACTGGAGGGAGAGTATGAACAGCAGAAAATGATCTGGCGACCCGATGTAGTGGAGGAAAAAGAGTTCGAGATGATCCGGCTTCGGAGGGATCTTGAAAACAACCAGAAGGACAGCTCCACCATGCTGCGGCGGGCGCAGGGGAAAGCCTCTCAGCAGATTATAAACGATGTTCAGGGTATAATCAATGATTACGCCAAGCAAAAGGGAATTGTCATGGTCCTGGAGAACAGCTCGGGCCTGAATCCATCCGGGGGAGTGGTGGCGTACGCCGATGATTCCATCGATATTACCGCGGATATTATCAAGCTCTACGACGCGAAAACCAAGGCAAAGCCGTAAAGCAGGGGCTGGCGCATGAGGCTCGATGAGTTGGCCGCCGCCTTGGGGGCATCGTTGGAGGGCGATGGCGCCGTGGAGATAAAAGGGGCCGCGTCTCTGGAGTCGGCCGGCCCGGCGGAGCTAACCTTCGTCCGGGACGCAAAGCACGTCAGCCGCCTTTCCGGCTGTCAGGCCGGAGCCGTGGTGGCGCCAGCAGGAATGGAAACGGACCATCCGGTGATCCGGGCCGAGAACCCGTTCCATCTATTCTCCCTGGCTCTGGAGATATTATACCCCCAGGCGCGACCGGCTGCAGGGACTCATCCCTCCGCCTGGGTCGGCGAGGGAGTGGAACTAGGTGATGGTGTCAGTATAGGTCCGCAGGCGTCGGTGGAGGCCGGAACCCGTATCGGGAAAAACTCCGTGATCAAGGCCGGGGCCAGGATCGGCGCCGGATGTGTAATCGGCCAGGACTGTCATATCCACGAAAACGCCGTGATCATGGATCGGGTTTCGATGGGGGATCGATGTATTATCCACCCTCTGTGCGTGGTGGGCTCCGATGGTTTCGGGCTGGTACGTTTTGAAGACGGGTCCAGCCGCAAGATACTCCACATTGGTGATGTGCGCCTGGAAGATGACGTGGAGATTGGCGCCTGCTCTTCGGTAGACCGGGCGATGCTGGGCTCCACCTTGATAAAAAGGGGGGTAAAGATAGACAACCAGGTGCAGGTGGGGCACAACGTAGTGATTGGGGAAAACACAGTTATCGCAGGATGCGCCGGAATCGGTGGGTCCACGATTGTTGGGAAAAATGTGATGATCGGTGGAGCCTCGGCGATATCAGACCACGTGCAGTTGGCCGACGGCGTCATGATGGCCGGGATGACTGGCGTTTATACAAGCCTGAAGGAGCCTGGGGTATATGCCGGGCCGATGGCGATGAAGAACATGGAGTTCAAAAGGTTTATGCTGTCTGGCAGACGACTGGAAAAGCTGGAAGCCAGGATCAAGAAGATCGAAAAAGAAAAGGAATAGGATGGGGAAATGATTATAGAACATCATGAATTGCACGAATACCTGCCCCATCGCCATCCCTTTTTGCTCATAGACCGGATAGTGGAAATAGAGCCCTATAAAAGCGCGGTCGCCATAAAGAACGTCACCGGCTCTGAATATTTTTTCCCTGGACACTTCCCCGGTAAACCTGTGATGCCAGGAGTGCTGATAGTGGAGGCGATGGCCCAGACCGGCGCCGCCCTGGCCATATACTCAAATCCGGAGAAAAAAGGCGCCCTCACCTATTTCGCCGGAATAGACAACACCAGGTTCAAAAAACCTGTGATCCCCGGCGACACCATTCGCATCGAACTAGAAGTGATCCGGGCAAAAAGCCGCGTGTGGAAAATGAAAGGGCAGGCCTTCGTGGAGAATGTCCTGGTGTGCGAAAGCGACCTGATGGCAGTGATCGAGGATAAATAATGAACATGTCGGAATTGCCCGGCTCCTCGTTTGTGCACCCAGACGCCCAGGTAGGCGAGGGCGTGGTCATAGGCCCCTTCTGCCACATTGGGCAGAATGTCATAATAGGCGACAAGTGCGTCATTAAACCTTACGCCATGCTCGATTGGGCAAAAATATCCTCCGGCTGCGTCATAGGGGCAAAGTCCATCATCGGCGGGGATCCGCAATTCCTCAACTGGAAAAGTGTGGAGTCTTATGTGGAAGTGGGGGAGGGGACATTGATAAATGAAATGGTCACCGTTCATCGCTCCATCTATCAGGGGAAGTCCACGATCATCGGCGCAAACTGCTTCATCATGAGCCAGACCCATATTGGCCATGACTGCGCGCTAGGCGACGAGGTCACCTTCTCCTCGCTAGCGGGGCTCTCTGGCCATGTGGAGGTGGGCGACCGGGTGGTGGTGGGGGGAGCGGCCGTTATCCATCAATTCGTCCGGGTGGGCGCCATGGCCATGGTGGGCGGGGCCAGTCGTATAGTGCAAGATGTGCTCCCGGCCTTCACCGTGACGGGGAACCTGGCCCAGGCCCACGGGCTGAACACCTACGCCCTACGCAAATACGGGGTCCCCTCCCAGGAGAGGATAAGCCTGAAAAAGGCCTACAAGATTCTGGTTCGCTCCGGGCTATCCATCCCGGAGGCCACACGGAGGATTGAAGAAGAGATCGGTCGGGATGGCATTATTGGCCGAACACTCGATTTTATAGCCAACTCCAAAAGGGGCCTTACACTTTAAAGCATCCAGGAAGGTGGGGCGCGCGCCGCTATTTTCGCCTCACCTCCCAGGGGTCAGCTCCTGGATAATATCCAACCTAGGACCTCTTTCCTTTAAAAGCACAGCCCTTTTTGGTATCATTAAAGATTAATCATTACCGGGATTTTGAAAATCACAATGAATCAAACAGTTAACGCCGGAGTTATTGGCGTTGGTCATATGGGCCAGTATCATGTGGCAGCCTACGAAGAGATTCCTGGTGTCACGCTTGTGGGTGTTTCCGATTCGGATAAGGAAAGGGGAGAGGCTGTCGCCGCCAAGTACAGGACCAGGTATTATCCTGATTTCCGCGAACTGCTGGAAAAGGTGGATGTGCTCTCCATCGCCGTCCCCACCAAGAAACATTATGAGATAGCTTTGACTTGCCTGGAAGCGGGCAAGCACTGCCTGGTGGAAAAGCCAGTCTGTGATACCGTGGAAAAGGCGGAGAAACTTTTCGAGATGGCCGCCAGGAAGAAGGTGGCCCTGCATGTGGGGCATGTGGAGCGGTTCAACGGCGCCGTACAGGAGCTGCGAAAGGTGGTCAGGGACCCTATCCTCATCGAGTCTCGTCGTCTGGGGCCCTTTGAACCCCGCGTAAAGGAGGATGGCGTGGTGCTGGATCTTATGATCCACGATATCGACATCATCATGAACATCGTCAACTCTCCGGTGGCCACGCTCAATGTGATCGGCTCATCGGTGATGAGCGAAAAGGAGGATGTGGTTAATGTTCAGATGCAGTTCGAAAGCGGATGTATGGCCAGCATAATCGCCTCCAGGGCTACACAAGAAAAAATAAGGACCCTGGCAATCACCCAGAGAAGCGAATATGTGGTCCTGGACTATACAAGCCAGGACATCCTGGTGCACAGGCGCGCCAGCTCCCAGCACGAACTGACACACCATGAGCTAAAGTACCGCCAGGAATCGATGATAGAGCGAATATTCGTGCACAGGGATAATCCGTTGAAGCTGGAGCTGAAGCACCTTATAGGGTGCGGCACCAACGGCGATCAACGCATTATCTCCGTGGAGAACGAGCTACAGTCGCTGAAGGTGGCGCTCCAGGTGCTCGGAAAGCTCAAACCAGTCATTTTAAAGCGCCCCCAGTAGGCCTCGCATGGGCGCTCCGCTGGGCCTTATCGCCGGAAAGGGGGAGCTGCCCGTTATCGCCATGCGTTTGCAGGCGGCGAATCAACGCCCGGTGGCTGTGATCACTTTCGACAAGGAATCATACGAGAGGCTACGGGCCGAACAGACCGATCTGGCGCAAATCAGCCTCCTGGGCCTGGGCCAGGCTTCGAAAGTAATCGCGTTTCTTAAAAAGACAGGAGTGAGAGAGGTGGCGTTCGCCGGTAAGGTGGATAAAAGGGTCATCTATGAAAATCCACGATTCGACCTGCGGGCGCTGGCTATCCTGAAACGGGCCAAAATTAAAAACGACGATTCGATAATGAAATCTATCGTCGAGGAACTGGAGAAAGAGGGGATGATCGTGGCCAGCCAATTGGATCTGTTCCGCAGCTTGACTCCCGGCCCGGGCCTGCTGGCCAAAAGAAGGCCGAAGCAAAAAGAACTGGCGGACATGGCGTTCGGAATGGAGATGGCCAAAGGGATCGCCGCCCTGGATATCGGCCAGACTGTGGTGATTAAAAATGGCGCCGTGACAGCCGCTGAAGCGATCGAAGGGACAGACGAAGCTATCGCTCGGGGTGGAAAAATCGCCAGGGGTGGCGCAGTGGTGTGCAAGGTGAGCAAGCCGAGCCAGGATCCGAGGTTCGATGTGCCCACTGTCGGGCGCGACACCGTGGAGGCGATGATCAAAGCTGGCGCCGATGCGCTGGCCATAGAGGCGGATATGACAATGGTTGTGGGGCTGGAGGAGACGGTTCGGCTGTGCAACGAGAACAAAATAGCGTTTCTGGCGATATGACCGACCGGCGTAACGAATATTACACAAAGCTGGCTATATGGGTCACATTCCTTTTCGCCGCTTTTCGGGCGCTGGTGATGGGCCGCACCGGGCTGGGGGATTCGGAGAGCTACTACTGGTGCTGGGCCCAGCGGCTCGACTGGAGCTATTACGACCACCCTCCCATGGTGGCCTGGCTGATCCGGATTTTCACGGATATTGGCGGGGACTCAAGCTTCATGGTGCGCTTTCCCTCCCTGCTATTGTTCATCCTGCTATGCTGGCTCCTGTACCGGCTGTCGATGGATCTTTTTCACGATGCCAGGGTGGCCTTCTATTCCATCCTGGCCTTCAACCTTATCCCTGAGTTTGGTATCGCCTCGCTGCAGATGGTGCCGGATATCCCGTCAGCGGTCTGCTATCTGGCATATGTGATCGTTTTAAACCGTCTGCTGACCGGCGATGGACCGGTGCGCTACTGGTTTGTCCTCGGCTCGCTGATCGGAATAGGGCTGCTGGGCAAATATTTTGTCGTTCTACTGGGCCCTTGCACTCTTATCCTGGTGGCGTGGATCCCGGAATACCGCAAGTGGTACCTCAGATGGCAACCATACTCCATGTTTTTCATCGCGCTATTCTTCTTCCTGCCGGTGGTCATATGGAATGTGCAAAACGACTGGCCCAGTTTCCGATTCCACCTGGTGGACCGCCACAGCTCCGCCGGATTCAGCGTAAAAAACCTGGGCGAGTTTGCAGGCGGGCAACTGTTATACGTTTCGCCGGTATACCTGGCCGGGCTGCTGTGGGCTGTGTGGGCAGGATACAAAAAAGCGGCGCGGGGAGATCGGCGCTATGCCCTTCTGGTGGCCTTCTCCGCTCCCACGCTTATATTATTTTATGTGATATGCGTCTGGACCAACGAGGCGGAGCCGCACTGGCCGGCGTTCGGCTATCTGACGGCGATAGTGATGATGAGCTCGCTGGGGCTGGAGATATTGGAAAAAGGGCTGGTGCGCCATGCCAGGCGGGCTAAGATATTTTACTGGTCCGCCACTGCGGTAGCGGGGCTCACGTTCGCTCTCTTCTATGTCCATGTGTTCCACCCGATTTTGCCGATCAAGCCGAAATATGATCTGGTGAACGAACTGTATGGATGGGACACCACCGCGGCCCAAATCGAAACCCTTCACAAGACGCGGATCGTGGAGGAAACCGGCGCCCAGGGATTCCTGCTGGCGCGGCACTGGGTCATGTGCTCGCAGATGATGTTTGGCGTCAAAGACCGGATACCAGTGGCCTGTTTCAATGACCGGCGCGACCAGTTCGACTTCTGGGATAAAGAGAGCGGCATGATGGGCAAGGACGCCATAGTGGTTACCGACCTCAGATTCAAGGAAGAGCCGGATCAGCTATACAAGTTCGACAGTGTGGAGAAGGTGGCGGTGCTGCCTCTGATCCGGGGAGGGGAGCTGAAGCGGGAGTTCACCCTGTGGGTGTGCCGCAACTACCAGGGGATGAAATAACCTGACGTTGCCGGAGGTTATGAGTCCATGACCTTGTCATTAAGATTATTCTTCTTTACCAGAACATCGTACTCCTCGATTTTCTTTCGAAGAGTGTTTCTGTTAATCCCCAGGATGCCGGCGGCCTTGCTCTGGTTGCCCTGTGTATTCTCCAGGACGATGAGGATGAGCCTTTTCTCCATCAGCTTCATGAAAAAGGAGTGAAGCCCGCCATTGCTGGCCAAACCACTGGAATGAGAGAATTGTTTTTCCAGGCTGACCCGTATGAAATCGTCGACCGATGCTGGAGCCTGGGATCGCGCTATCTTGGGAGAATGTGAAGTCTGTCGCATAAGAACCCGAATATGAATAAGTACCAACCCTGTGAAAATCTTATCAGAAGAAGCGGCCATGTCAACCGGCTATTTCTTTCGCGCACAAAATCAACGAGAAATAATTTGGCGGAAGTGAGTATGCTCCCCTCTGGTCCGGGCCTTCGGCGGTGGCAGGTGGAACAGCGCTACTGCAGGTTTATGTCTTATTGAAAGAATTATGTAAAAGGTTTATATTCGGGGAAGATTGAAGCTGTAATGTATCGGGATCGAACTGTTATTATCCGTGCCGCGGATGGAAAGAGAAGGCGGTCCATGCAATGTGCGCCATAGGCGCGAATGGGGGACAATAATCAAAGGAGGACGAAATGAGCAATACGCCTGGTAAAGAGGATGACCCCATAAGCGAAGAGAGCGATCCCTCCGCCAAAAAAAACAGGCCCTTCAAATGGAGATACAATTCCTCCGGCAAAAACTCCCCCTCAAAATTCACCGTCTACTCAAAAGCGGAAGTTCCTTGCGACGTGACGATCAGCAGGGAAGGGTGGTCGCACCAGGCTGCTAAAAAATATGGTGTCTCAAAGGAAATTCAGACGGGTGACCCGGCCTTCGACAAGGAATATTATATAGATACTTACGCTCCGGTCTTCGCCGCCTCGTTTCTCTGGGACTCCTACAAACGCGACGCCATCAATGAAATCATGAAAGCCGGATTCCACAGCGTGCAGCTGAGGGATAGTACGGTGAGCGCGGTGAAATCTCCAGCCTCCTTCGAGAACGATGAGGCGATGGAAACTTTGGCCTCCTCCGTGGGGCTGCACGTGGTCAGGCTCACGGAAAATATCCCGATGGCTTCCCAGGCGGAGATAAAGGCGAAAAAAACGGGCTTGGGAAAGCTTGTCGCCCTTTACGCGGTTCCCTTCTCGCTTTGCATCTTCGGGTGGCTTCCGCTATACATGGCCATGGAAAACCACAGGCCCATCTCTGACATGCCGGTGATCCTGGACACTGTAAAATATTCTATTGCGGTATTGGCCATGTTCATGTGGGTGGCTTATATTCTTCTGCGGGGGACATCGTCCGCAGGGGGGCAGTTGATAAAGATATTCTTTATTTCCATCTTTTCGTTCCTCTTCTCCGGTTGGGGCGTGGTGATGTATGTGAACGGCGTCATGGATGAAAATCCACAGGTTTCCAGCAGGGCCAAGGTGACGCATATGTACGAGTATTACGCAAAGAACAACTCAACCCCATCGTACTACATGCGAGTCAGCTCATGGCGGGAGGACCTCGATGAGATCGAAATACAGATCGATGCGAGTCTTTACAATCAACTTAA
>JAOUMU010000024.1 GCA_029881335.1 Nitrospinota bacterium
AGCCTTTATCAAAACCATTTCTCGCCCGTCCGCAAACTTGTCGAAAAAACGCGGATCAACTCAAGATGGGTCAAGAAATATGAGGAGCCGAAGACCCCGTATCAGCGACTTCTGGAATCGTCCAGCATCACCGAGGAAGCCAAAGATAGGCTTTTATCCATCCACAGCGCCTTAAACCCTTTTCGCCTGAAAAAAGAGATTGAGAAAAAACTTCGGAGGCTGTTAATGAGCTATGGAAACATGAGGCATGAAAAGCGAAAATCAACGACCGCTTCGGTTACCTTTTCCCATGAGGCAACACGTTGCTCGGAAGATTGGCATGTTATATTTTTATCGATGGCCCAGACAGAATATTGATCGGCCTCTCCGGTACCAGAATCAGGCGAAGGTATCCGCTCGTTTAACCTATCAGGTGACACGCCGGGACAATTGTTATATGTTGTACGTATGAGTGATGAATTCTGGGCGAAGCTGGACGCATATCTATTTAAATTTCTGGGCCTGGTACTGGGCGGTGGGGGGCTTGCGGGTCTGTTGCTGAACAATCCCATAGAGATGGTGCTCCACAACACATATGGAGTTACCATAGTTCTGGTCTTTGGGTTGATGGGGGGATACTCCTTCTTTTCACTTCTGATGGGAGTGGTCAGGAAGCCTGAATAAAAAAACCCGTGGAGGAGAGGGGGGAAACCCCCACGGGTTTCACTTTGCAATTCCTTGAGTTTCAGTTGGGGTAAGGAGGGGAAACTCAAAGCCTCGCAAATACTTGCATTCTGTCCTTACGTTTATACTTAGATGCAATGGCTATGCCATCGCATATCTGTTTGTATTTCCAGATATTATCTTGTTTTGCCTCTGCAGTGTGTATGACTTTGTCCGAATTGACTGACATTAATTGTATTTTTCGGATATTTCTGCCCGACGTTGAGGCTGAGCCTAAAATAAATAAAGCCCGTGGAAGAGAGAGGGCTCCTTCCACGGGCTTCTAAATTGCAGCGCCTTGAGCTTTGATTGGGGGTAGGAGGGAAGCTCAAGACCCTACAAACTTTACTGCAATGCAACTTCACTGCGATATTATGCAATGAGCGTGCCATACCCTAAGTGATTGATTCTTTACAGTAATACAAAAACCTCGAGTATCAAAGGTGTCATGGTGGTCCGGTTACAGGACATAACTGTGCATTTATCACACTCAGGAGGGTTTTTACTCCATCCTTCCCCGCTCCCATGTTCGCGTAACGTAGTTTTATCTTCGATTTATGGGGGCCCCCAAGGCTTCGAGGCCTCCTCCGCGTATAATTTCCTTCGGCTATTCCACCCTTGGCCACCTGCGGAGGCCATAAATAGCGGTTTTGGAGCCAAGTCCGGCTGTCGTGAAACAGGGCGCCTGTCCCGGATCAGGACATGGGATGCAGAATGGGGAGAGATATGTTTACAGTTGTGGAGGTGAGATTCTTCCAATGGATGGAGAATGGCTCTCTAGCTCCATTCCACCCCGACAAGGCACGCCTGTGCCGTCATGGAGCCGGAGTGAACACTCCCAGTTTCACGGGCCACCTTGATCCGGTGACCGCAGACAATTCCAGCGTGGTTCCCTGGCGGGCGTAATATGCCAGAATCGCCATCAGCGCCGTCTCAACCAGCATGGGGGCGATACCCTCCTTGTCTGAAGAGGTCACCGGAGCGGGGGCGCAGAGCTGAGTCAGTCTATTCTTCAGGCGTCCATTTTTCGCTCCACCGCCACAGACGATTATCCGGTCGACAGGCCGCCCCCCACGCTCAAGCCGATTGATCTCGGAACTGATCGAGACTGCCGTAAGTTCCGTCATGGTTGCGGATAAATCGGCGCCCCAGGGGATGCGCCCTTTCGGGAAAAGCCAATCCAGGAACGCCTGGCCGAAGGTTTCCCTCCCTGTGGACTTGGGGGGCTGCTTTTCAAAGTATGAATGCCGCAAAGACTTTTGAAGAATCTTCTGCTTCACCAGGCCTGAGGCGGCCAGTCGGCCGTTTCTGTCAAAGGGCTGGCCGATGACCCTTCTAGCCACCATGTCCATAAGCATGTTTCCTGGCCCTGTGTCGAAGGCGACAAGTTGACTGACGCTTTTGGCGCTGGCAGGTATGTGTGTAAGATTGGCGATGCCTCCGATGTTCACCACTGCCGTGGCCTGCCGGGGCGAGACGAACAATGGCAGATGAGCCACTGGCGCCAGCGGGGCGCCTTGGCCTCCGGCCGCCATGTCCGCCCGGCGAAAATCGCTCCAAACATCCACGTTGGTGATGGCGGCGATATGGGCCGCTGACCCTATCTGCAGCGTTGCGCCAAAATCGGGCCGGTGCAGGATAGTCTGGCCATGGGAGCCTATCAGCGTTGGTTTGAGGCCTTTTAGAGCCAAAGCTTTTATCAACTTTTTCGCGGTTTTGCCGAAGACCTCCCCAACGGCGATGTCGAGCGCCATCATCTGGTCTATTGGGGCCACTGGATGGAACTGGGTCAAGGCTTCCGTCAGATTGCTGTTATAGGCGGTGTTAGCTGAGGCCACAGGCCGGATAAAGAGTCCTCCCCTCTTTGGCTTGATATCGAAAGCCGCGGCGTCCACTCCATCCGCGGAAGTGCCGCTCATCAGGCCGATGATTATAGACAAAATCTATCCCGTTTTACTTGGCGCCCGCGCCTTTGAAAGCGCGCTTGGTCTCCGCCATCAGACGCGGATTCACCAGCAGGTCATACACGGTCATGGCCATCGCTTTTGTCATGTCCATGGCCGCGACGGCGCCCTTTTTGGACATGACGGCGGCCAGAAAGTTGCGGGAGTGGTTGATATCCTCCACTCCCCCGATGGCATATTCCGGGTGGAGGGAGGGGACCACCTGGCTTAGGTTGCCGATATCCGACGACCCGATCTCCTCGGTTTCAGAAAAGCCGTCCTCCTTTGCCCTGATAATGGCCATGTTTTCCCGAAAAGCCCGGCCCATGGGATGGCTGGGGTAAAACGGCTCGTAGACCATCCCGCGCTGCTTGATGGTGACCTTGCATCCTGCCGCCTTGGCGGCGCCTTGCGCGCATTGGCGTACTTTGGCGATCACTTCGCGAAAGTAATCCCTATCCAGGGCGCGGATATAAAACGCCATCTCCACCCTTTCCGGGATGATGTTCGGCGCGTCACCCCCGTGGGTGAAAATACCATGGACCCTGGCTTCTTCTTTTAGTTGCTGGCGCATGGTGGATACCGCGTTGTAGAAGAGGACACCGGCGTCCAGCGCGTTCACCCCTTTGTAGGGGAATGCCGCGGCGTGGGCCGCCTTGCCGGTGAAGGTGAAAACCTGCTCGGTGACGGCGAACATGCGGGCCACCACTCTGGTTTTGTTTGACGGGTGGACCATGATGGCCGCGTCCACTCCCTTGAAGACCCCTTCCTCTATCATCTTCACCTTCCCTCCACCCCCTTCTTCAGCCGGAGTTCCGATGACCATGAGAGTCCCTGGATGATCCGGCGTGGCGCGGGCGATGGCGGCGGCGGCGCCAAACGCCGTCGCGGCGATGAGGCTGTGTCCACATGCGTGGCCGATCTGTGGCAAGGCGTCATATTCGGCGATCAGGGCTATCTTGGGCCCTTTGCCTCCCGTACCCTTGCGGGAGGCGGCAAAGGCGGTGGACAGCCCGGCCAACGGCGCCCGCACGACGAATCCTTCTCCCGTCAGCTTTTCGCAAAGCAGGCCGGCGGCGAAGGTCTCCTGATAGCAGAGTTCCGGTTTCTCGAAGAGGGCCTTGTTGATCCTGGCCATCTCCCCCGCCAGATTTTGCGTCTGCCGCGCAATGGCCGCCTTTGCGGCGTTGTTGTCCCTGGTCATGGTCACATGTTCCTCAGAATTCTAAGGTAGTGAAGCTCCGGGGGAATGTCCCGGTCCTCGCAATAGTTATGCTTCGAAAGGATTTTAATATCATCCAGACAGCGCTTATCCCCCTCGAAGATGGCTGTTGTCGCTTTGTTGTCGGCCAGCATGCCTCCCGCTTCCAGAAGCTCCAGTACAGAGCGGCAGCTGTACTTCTTGCCATCATGGATCAGGAATGTATCTGTGCCATGCTCCTGGACGATAAGGCTCACATAGGTGGCCGGCCTGGCGTGGAACCCCTGAGGCTTGGGCAGAGGCAGCTCATAGGTGATGGGCGTGATATACATGGAGAGTATCCTTTCCGCCACCTCGTTCCCCTCTGCCAGGTACCTTCCGCAATGGGTCAGTCCAAAAGATGTTATGACCTTCAAAAGCTCCGGATTGTCCACCATCTCGGAAATGCGGGCGCCCACTTCGTTGCGGGACTGGTTTTCGTGGCGCTCGTAGAAATGGATCAGCCAAGAGAGGGACTCAAACAGGTGCATGGGGATGGCGGTGAGCCCGCGCAGGGTGACGGTCCATGGATTGTTGCTTTCGGAAAGGCTCCCCTTGATATGGGTGTCATAGTCGCTCTGTATATTGTGCAGTTGGCTCTCAAAATCCGCCATCATGGTTTCGTTGATCCTGGTGGGAACGATCTCGGAAATATCCGCAGCCTTGATTCGACGCTGCAGGCCGCTTTGACGGAACTGCCTGAACACCCGTCGGTATGCCTGGGCGATGGATATTATCCTTTCCTCAGGTTTTTCAGCTTTTACCCCGTCTATGGTGTAAGGCAGCTTTGGGGTGGGTTTGAATTTCCATGCTTCCTGAGGAATCGGCTCAAAGGCCACCTCCATGCCCAAGGCCTTGGCTTCCACCAGCAGGCTTTCGTGAAACCGGGCCAGGACCCGCAGAAAATAGGCCACCACCTTTTGCGCTTCATTTTCGAACTCGCGCCGGACAGTGTCGCTGCTGGGACTGATGTAGTCGTTATACCTCTCCACCACATGAAATATCTGGAACCCGGCCAGGCAGAAGTTTCGCACACTGGCCACCATCTCGGAGAAATAGAGAAACTTCAGGTTCAACCGGGCGCCATGGTCGTCCAACAAATTTTCCAGCTTCTCGGATTCCTTTAGCAGCGTGAAAATGAAAAGCTTGTTCACTTCATCACCCCCCCGGCCAAGGTGTCCTAGCAGGGAAAGAAAGTCCACGCTGGCCTCCCGCAGAATGGGGACGAAATCCTCCTCGCTCATAATTTGAGAGAGGCTTTGGCTGGAGGGGCTCTGGGTCACCGCGCCACAAGAGACAAAAGTGACTTGTGACAATAGATAAAGGAGCGAATATTGATCATGCCCCGCCTGGCGTACACAAAAAATTCCTCAAGCCCCTGTTTTCCTTTTATGAAGCCATATATTACCCAAGGGAACAGGCGGAGTCAATATATGTAACTCGCCAGGAAGCGCACCATGAGCCGGGCGCCTTCAGTTTGCGCCAGGCGGCTACCAGGTCAGACCAGCTTTTTTCAGCCAAAGCTTCTCGTTAAACTTGGCTATTGCCCATTCCTCGAAAAGAATCTCCTCATAGGAAAGCTGCCTGCCGTCAATAATGGCTCTGGTCTTCACCAACGGCGGGGCCTCGGATCGCAGGACGGGATCCAGCTCTGCTTCCTTAGCGGATTCTTTCTCTCGCATCAGCTCCACCTCGTCGCCAGTAAGGGTGGTCCCGGAAAGCTCAAGAAGATCGTTTATCTTCAGGGCAAGGCCCAGGAGCGTGGAAGGCTCGATGACCTTTCTGTCCTTAAGGTCGGCCAAGGCATTCATCACGGCCTCGTCCTTGGTGAGCGCCGTTACAATCAGTTGTGAGAGATCCTTTAGATCTCTGTCGCGCTTCTCATCCATCATTCTCTCCTAACCTGCACTCCATGCGATTTAATAAAAGGCGCCAACACCCTCATACTATCCAATATGTAATAAAGCAAAACATATGCCATATATTTCTACGTTTTGATTGCTAATATAACGCTTTGTATTGTTACTGCTTGTTCCCCCGCCAAATTTTCCCGGACTTCCCAAAGGTTGAGACAATTGTATTTATCGTCTACAAAATCATCCCCACATATAAAAATTGTCTCAGGGGATACCTGTATTTGACTTCCTGACGACACAACTATTTTACAAATCGAGTTTCCTGGAGAAGCTTTTATGGCGCCCTCGCCCCCGGACAGGTATAATTCAGATTCTTCTGCCTCGCGACGCCGGGCCGGGAAGATTTTCTTCCACTCATGGAACCATCTGCGAAAGACACGGGTACTGATATGAACGGGCAGCTACTGAACAGGGAACAGGAAGGCGGCAGACCGGAGAAGCTGCGCACTCCGCCAAACAACGTGGAGATGGAACGCGCCGTTTTGGGCGCCATCCTGCTGGACAACGAAGCTTTGCCCAAGGCCATGGAGGCGCTTTCCGGGCCGGAGGATTTCTACAGGCCGGCCCACCGGAAAATATATGAATGCGGCCTTACGCTTTTCGATAAAAGCGAGCCCGTTGATGTCCTCACCCTCACAGAGTCGTTGCGCTCCAAGGGTTGGCTCGACGAAGTGGGGGGGATGGAATACTTGGGCGACCTGCTGGACTCCGTTCCCACCTCGGCCAATGTGCGGGTTCACGCGCGGGTGATACGGGAAAAAGCCGTGCTCCGCCGGATGATCACCGTGGCGGGAGACGCCGTGACCCTGGCCTATGAGCAAGGGGAAGATGTGGACACGGTGGTGGACGAGATCGAGCGGATGATCCTGGACATCTCGCAGAAAAGATCCCGCGGCGCGTTTCAGGAAGTGGGAGTCATCCTGCGCGATGCTATAAAGACCATCGAAAACCTTTATGAGAACAAGCGTCTGGTCACCGGTGTGACCACCGGGTACAAGGACCTGGACGAGAAAACCGCCGGGCTGCAGAAGTCGGACCTGATCATCGTGGCTGGCCGACCCTCCATGGGCAAGACGGCGTTTGCCCTGAATATCGTGCAGAATTACACCAAGGAGGTGGAAGACGCGGTGGTGTGTGTCTTTTCACTGGAGATGAGCGCGGAGCAGCTGGTCATGCGGCTTTTATGTTCCGAGGCCCGGGTCTCCAGCAACAAGGTTCGCACCGGTTATCTTTCCAAGAGCGACTGGCCGAAGCTGACCATGGCCGCCGGGGAAATGTACAAGCGATCCATTCACATAGACGACACTCCCGGCATGACGGTAATGGACATGCGCGGCAAGGCCAGAAGACTGCAGGCCGAGAAGGGGAGGCTGGACCTGGTGGTCGTCGACTACCTCCAGCTGATGGATTCCCGCGGCAGGGTGGAAAGCCGGGTGCAGGAGGTGTCGGGAATCACCCGCTCGCTAAAGATGCTGGCCAAGGAGCTCAACGTGCCGGTGGTGGTGATCAGCCAGCTGAGCCGGAAGGTGGAGGACCGGGTGGGGGGACAAAAACGGCCGCAGCTTTCCGACCTCCGGGAGTCCGGCTCCATCGAGCAGGACGCCGATGTGGTGCTGTTTGTGTACCGGGAGGATTACTATACTCGCGACAAGCCGGAAATAGAGAACGTGGCGGAGATAATCATAGGTAAACAGCGAAACGGCCCCCTGGGCCTGATCAAGCTGACATTCCTGAAGGATTACACCAGATTCGAGGATTTTGCCAGATCCGAGGGTTATGCCGAATTCGAGGAGCAGTACTGATAAAGTGAAACTTCCCTATCCCGCCTGGGCGGAGGTGGACCTGGACAGGCTCCATCACAACGTGGACGTGATCCACGCTGCGGCAGGGGTTCCCCTTCTGCCCGTGATCAAGGCCAACGCCTACGGTCATGGCGCCAATGTACTGGCCATCCAGCTTCTCCGGCGCCAGGAGGTGGCTGGCCTCTGCGTCTGGACCATACAGGAAGCCGAAGCGCTGCGTCGGGAAGGGATAAAGGGCAGGATAGTGGCGCTAGGAGGGGTGGCCCCGCAGGAAGCCAGGCTGGCGGTGGAGCTTTGCGTGGAGCCGGTGGTGGGTTCGGTGGCCCAGGCCCAGGCTTTGGCTGGCGTGGCGAACAGGCGCAAGCCTGCCTCGGTCCACTTGAAGGTAGACACGGGAATGGCCCGCCTGGGGGCGGACCGCCAGGACGCTTTTGACGCGATAGCGAAAATCTCCAGGATGGAGGGTCTCTCCCTGGCTGGTCTGATGACGCATTTTGCTTTCGCCGGTGAGAACAGGAAGGGCGTTCGGGAACAGGTGGAATCATTCGAGGACCTGCTGGGGGCTCTGCGAGGCGCCGGAAAAAACATACCCTCATGCCATGCGGCCAATACCGCGGGAATATTTCTTCACCCGGAGGCGCGCTTCCAGCTGGTTCGCCCGGGGATAGGGCTTTATGGTATCCAGGAGTTTGCCGGGCCGGATGTGGGGCTAAAGCCTGTGTTGAGCCTGAAGGCGCGGGTGTCGTGGATAAGAGATGTCTCCAAGGGCCAGACCGTCTCCTATGGAGGTATCTGGAAGTCCCCTGGAAAAAGGCGGGTGGCGGTGGTGAGCCTGGGCTACGCAGATGGATATTCGCGTCTGCTTTCCAACCGTGTTCATGGTATCATCAACGGCAAGAGGACGAAGCAGATAGGGGTGATTTGCATGGATGTCTCCATGTTCGACATCACCAGGACCGGCGCCGGGGAGAGGGATTTTATGACCTTGATCGGCTCCGATGGGGCGCATTGCATCGGCGCGCTGGACCTGGCCCATGTTATGGGCACCATCTCCTATGAAATTCTCTGCGGAATCGGAAACCGCGTCCGGAGAATATACCATCGGTCCGGCAAGGTGGACCGGAAACTATTAATGCGGGTTTTTTGATCGGAATCGCGCCAAATGCCTGATACGCCAAGGGTGATTTATCCGTGGAAGTGATTGAGCGTTTTGCGGCCTGGATCGGTGGATGGGTCATCTGGCTGGCTGGCGCTTGCGGTAAATCAGCCCTATTCTCCCTCGATGTTATCAAATGGACTTTCAGGCGCCCATTCAAAATCCGCGCGGTGTTCGAGCAGATGGAGGAAATCGGTTTCAACTCCATCCCGGTGGTCTGCATCACGGCGCTCTCCACCGGAGGCGTGCTGGCCTTGCAGAGCTTCGAAGGATTCAAAAGGTTTGGTGCGGAAAGCATGACAGGCACCGTGGTGGCGCTCTCCATGACCCGGGAACTGGGTCCCGTGCTCACCGGGCTTATCGTGGCGGGGCGGGCTGGCTCCGCCATGGCGGCGCAGCTTGGTACCATGAAGGTCACTGAGCAGATCGACGCCCTATACACCCTTAGCGCCAACCCGATAAAATATCTGATCGTCCCCAGGCTGCTGGCGGCCATTGTCATGCTGCCGGCCCTGGCGGTTTTAGCGGATTCCGTGGGAATACTAGGCGGCGCAGGCATCGCCGTGCTGAAGCTGGACGCCAATCCTGTGGTGTACATGAAAAAGACCTTCGATTTCCTGGAGCTTAACGATATCTATTCCGGATTGCTAAAGTCGGTAGTGTTTGGCGCCATCATCGCCGTGGTCAGCTGCTTTCAGGGCTTCTACACCGCAGGTGGCGCCGAGGGCGTTGGCAAGGCCACCACCAGGGCCGTCGTTGTTTCGTCGATCATGATCCTGGTGTCTGACTATATCCTGACCGCGTTCCTGTTTTCCGGGCGTTGAGGGAGGAGCATGACTGACGACATAATCATAGAACTGGTGGATGTGAACAAGGCGTTCGGCGCCAAGCACGTGCTCAAGGGGGTGAACCTGAAGATCCGCCGGGGGGAGTCGATGGTTATAGTCGGCGGGTCCGGCAGCGGCAAGTCCGTGACCATAAAGCACATGATCGGCCTGTTGATGCCGGACTCCGGGAATGTGTTTGTGGATGGAGAAGACGTGACCAAAATGAGCGAAAGAGAACTCAATCAGATGCGACGAAAGTTCGGAATGCTCTTCCAGGGGGGCGCCATGTTCGATTCCTTGACAGTGGGGGAGAATGTCGGTTTTGCCCTCAAGGAGCATACGAATTATTCCAGAAGCGAGATCGAGAAGATCGTGAAGGAAAAGCTTTTGATGGTGGGGCTGGTGGGGACTGAGAACCTCAAGCCAGCCGAGCTCTCCGGCGGAATGCTCAAACGGGCGGGGCTGGCCAGGGCTATCGCCATGGATCCGGAAATAATCCTTTATGACGAGCCCACCACCGGGCTGGACCCGATAATGTGCGACCAGATCAACGCGCTTATAGACTCCATGCAGGATAAGGTGGGGGCCACCGCTGTGACCATTACCCACGACATGGTCTCCACCAACCGGATCGCGGACCGGATAGCCATGCTATACCAGGGAGAATTCGTCGCAGTGGGGACTCCTGACGAAGTGTTCGCCGACACCAGGCCCGAGGTGGCGGAGTTTTGTTATGTTGGAAAGGTTATTCGCCAGACAGAAGGGCTGACGGGGAGATGAATTTCAGGCCTGTAAATTACCAGAACCGAATATAATGGATCGATAGAAAATGTCAAAACCGCTTGCGCCAGAAGTAAAAGTCGGCTTCTTCACCTTATTCGCGATAGTCGCCCTTCTGTACCTCTCCATGCGAACATCGGGGATCAACAGCTTTTCAACCGAGAATTTGCCTCTATACAACATTCGGTTCAAATCTGTGGCTGGGCTGGAGCTTCGGTCGAAAGTGAAGCTGTCCGGTGTGGAAATCGGACAGGTGGAAAAAATCCTGCTGGAGGACCGCATGGCCCGGATCGTAGTGCGGCTCATGTTCCCCACGGATATAAGAAAAGACGCGATGGCCACCATCAAGACATCCGGATTGCTGGGGGAGAAATACATTGAGATAGAGCAGGGCACGCCTGACCAACCATATTTAAAGAGCGGCGATTATCTGGAAAGAGTGGAGGAGTCCGCCGAAATCAGCGACCTGGTGAACAAGATGAAGGGCGCCATGGATGATATCCGGGTGCTGACCACCTCCCTGAAGAATCTGGCGCAGACCATGGAGGGAGAGCAGGACCTGGCCTCTATCATGAGAAACGTGAATGATTCCACTCTCAACCTCTCCTCCTTCATTCAGGAGAACCGGGAGATCGTCCACAAAAGCATGGAGGGGCTGAGCCAGATTTCGGACGATTTCGCCAAGATCACCCCGGAACTTACCCGGAATATGGTCCGCATGTCCAACATCTCCAGGGAGCTGCTTGAGGCCAATAAACAGAACCTGACCGACTCGTTGACCAGTGTCCGGGAGCTTTCCGACTCGTTGGGCGCCGTGCTGAACGACAACCGATCCAACATCAAGGATGTGATGAGCGCCATGGCGAAGGCCTCCGACAGGCTGGATGAGATAATAGATTCGATCGGTCAGGCCAGCCAATCAGCCGCCAGCACGGCCAAGGGATTGGAATCGATAACCAAAAAGATCGAGACCGGCGACGGAACCATAGGAATGCTGATGACAGATACCGAGGTTTACGACAACCTCAATGACGCCCTGGCTGGCGCCAAGGACCTGGTGGGCCAGGCGGAGGACTTCGGGATGTTTGTCGGGGCCAGGAGTGAATACCAAGCGGACCTGGAAACGTGGAAGTCCTTCTTCACCCTGAGGCTGAGCCCCACCCCGGATAAATTCTACCTGGTGGAGGTGACCGAGGATATGCGCCGCACCGACCTTGATTACAGCCGCAACACGCTCAACTCATTGCTGTACACCGCCATGATTGGTAAACGCTTTTCAGATATCACTCTGCGCGGTGGCGTAATAGAATCGGCCGCCGGAGCGGCCATCGACTTGCATCTGTTAAACGACAATCTCACCGCCACAGCGGAGGCTTTCAACTTGTCCGGCTATAACGACGAAGCGAAAAGCCCCCAGATAAAGGCCTGGATCAGGTGGAATCTGCACAAGTATATCTACCTCTACGCCGGCGGCGACGAATTGTTAAACAAGAGATACAAGACCTATTTCGCTGGAGGCGGGATACTATTTGACGACGATGACTTGAAGCTGGCACTGTCACTGCGTTAGATCCGCGGGGCTTGAGCAAAGGTGTAGAGCATGAGAATCCCGGAATTCCGTTTCCGGCTCGTCGGCGTGCCAGGCGCCAGGGGCCAAAATGTAAGAAACGTGGAAGACAGAACTTGGTAATCCTTTTGGTCGAACATCCCCAATGAATGGTATAATTTCTTTGGATTTGTATGCGCCATGGAGTGGGGCCCCCGGGTGTGCGGGGAGGGTGGTTTTTCAAGGTGTTGAGTTAAAGGGCTTTAGGGTGTACACTACCTTGCTGGTGGTGGATCGACCAATTAGAATGAAATAGGCAAGCAGATTCGCTGATGGAAGATAAGGATTTTCCAAAAATAAAGACTGAGAACATCGACATCGATACTCTCCTGCGCGAGAAGGAGAAGATCGACAAGTTGATCAAGAGCCAGTTCACGCGCGAGATCACTGTCATGTTCACAGATCTTTCCGGATCCACCCAGATGAGCGAAGAACTGGGCGACCTTACCATGCGAGCCATCCTGAAAAAACACCACGATATCATCCGGCCATTGGTCGAATCCCACAACGGTGTGCTTGTGAAAACCATGGGCGATGGCACAATGTCTTATTTCTATAGCGCCGCGGACGCGGTGGCTTCCGCCATACAGATCCAGCGTGGAATTCAGCATTATAACCTGGGAAAAGAAGAACCGCCCCTGCTGATCCGGTGTGGGTTGAACACTGGATTAGGGATCGTGGAGAAGACCGATGTTTACGGCGATGTGGTGAACGTGGCCCAAAGGTATGAGGCGCTGGCCACAGCCCGGGAGATCCTCATGAGCTCGGAAACCTATGAAATGGTCTCTGATCTGCCGGACCTCACCATCGTATTCCTCAAAGAGACAAATATCAAGGGGAAGGGGGATAAACCGAAGAAAGTATTCAAGGTCCTTTGGGATGAAGAGGATATCGAGCGTTACGAGGCCAGGAAAAAGGCTGGCGATATCGATATCCTGGCTGATGATGAGGCTGAAGAGGATCAGGGGCCCAGCGAAGCGAAGACTGCTGTGGGATTTTTCGCCCCCAGGCTCATGATCGAGCAAAAAGGCCGTAGCGCCGTTTTCTTCGAGATCGACAAAGACGAGATGGTGATTGGTCGCTCCTCCAAAACCGATATCCAGCTGCCAGAGGTCTACATCTCCCGCCGCCACGCAAGGATCATCAAGGAAGGGGAGATGTTCTATATCGAGGATTTGGAAAGCAACGTGGGCACCTTGTTCAAAGGGCAGCGGATCAGGCGCCAGGAGCTGAAACATGGCGACGAATTCACCTTGGGATCGGTGCGCCTTGTTTTTCTCAGCGAGCGCACCGCCGAGGCCCATGCCGCGCCCCTGGCCGATTCCAGCCTGAAAGTGATGGGGGCGGACACCGGCGCCACTATGTCCATCGATAGAAAAAAGTCATTCCTCATCAAGGTTTACGAGGGAAAAACCATGGTGGCAAAGCACGAGCTGCGCGATATCCCCCTGATGATAGGCAGAGTCAACGAGTGCGATGTGCGGCTGGGCAACCCGGCGGTTTCCCGGCAGCACGCCAGGATATACACCGTTGGGGAGACCGTCATCGTTGAAGACCTAAAGAGCAATAACGGCACTTACGTCAACGGCACCGCCATCAACAAGGTGGACGTCGGAATCGACGACGAAATAAGGGTGGGTCCTTTCACCATTTTCATAATCGACCCGTCCATGCAGGACGATGAGGAGAAAAACAGCAAACTGGGCCTGGCCGAGAAGATGCTCTCCTTTCTGCACAAAAAATAGGAATCCGCCGCCATGCGGCCTCCCCGGATCAGCGTTATCCTGTGTCAAACCCGCCACGCGGGGAATATCGGGGCCGTGGCCCGCCTCATGAAAAACCTGGGCCTGGCCCGCCTCACCCTGGTCCGCCCCACCGCGAGAGGACATCTGGAGGCGATCAGAATGGCCGTGGGCGCCGCGGAAATCATCGAGCGGGCGCGGATAACGGATTCACTGGAGGAAGCCATAGAAGGCGCCGGCCGGGCCTGGGCCGTCACCCGCAGGCCACGAAGCATAGGCAAGACCACCATGGCGCCAGAGGATGTGGCGGCCCATATCGCCGCAGCGCCGGAGATGGAAACAGCCATTGTCTTCGGTTCGGAGAAGCTGGGCCTCTCCACCAGTCAGGTGCGTTTGTGCGACGCTATAGTCACAATCCCCACTTCTCCCGCCGCCCCTTCCTTGAACCTTGCGCAGGCAGCCGCCATCGTGCTGAGTATTTGCACAAGTGGTGGCGGGGAAGGGGAGGACCTGGCGCAAGAGGAGCCCTCCACCTTGGCGGAGAGAAGGATACTTTACAAAAGGATCGAGCGGACACTGGCCGCTTCCGGTTATTTCCGGACCGAGGGGGGGCAAAAAACCATGGCGGACATCGAGGACCTGTTCAGCCGCGCTGCCGTGAACCGGCGAGACTGCGGACTTCTGCTGGGAATGTTCCGCCGCATCCAGGCCGCCGTGGAGAGATAATCCATGCCGTAGCCCCCCGGAAGGACACTCAGGCGTTTCTGGTGAAAGGTGTCGCGTCCTTATTATGGGGACGGATTTTCAGTTGAGCCGCCGCCATGCCCACTGCCAGAAGCAGCAACACCAGCATCTGGGGTTCGGCGTCTCCGAAGTTGTACTCGAACATGCCCGCCACCAGGAACGCGGTGATTCCCCCAAGCCCGGCCGTCAGGCCCAAGGATGAATTTTCAGCGCGCGCGCCGGAGCGAAACGCCACGCCCATGTAATAGTAGGCCATGCCCCATATGGCGAGCCACGTCAGCAGGCAGGGTATTCCACGCTCTACGGCTATCTGAAGTATATTGTTGTGCAGATGGGAAATATTAGGCTCTTGTACGTTCGGATCCCTGTATTTGGGATAAGCCTTCGGGAAGCTGTTTTGCCCCACGCCTAATATAGGACGGTCCGCCACAAGTTTCAGCCCGGCGGTCCAGACATACAACCGCTCTCGATTGGCCGCGTCATTAGGATTGAATATGGAGGCGAACCTGTCTTTCACTCCGCCGGGGGCCGCCGCCAGGGCGCCGACCACCAGTATCGGGAGGATAACCACCAAGACCGGCTTTCGAAGAGCCAGCACCACAAATGCCCCAGCCGAGAGGCCGATCCATGCGTTTCTAGTCAAAGAAAGCAAGACAGCGCAGGCGATCAACGCAAGAGCCGGAAAAAGCCACGCGTCTTTCCACTTCTTGGTGTCGAACGCCACTACCGCCAGGCCGGACACAAAGGCCAGCATAAGCAGACCAGCGAAGGTCATGTAAATGTCATTAAAGCCGCTGATCCTGTCCGCAGTGGATACTCCCTTTTGCGCGGCCTGGTATACACCCACCGAGGCGATACCGGCGCCTGCGGCCACCACGGCTCGCAGCAGGTATGGGATCTTGCTGGGATCTTTCCGAACGAAATCAAAGACCACCAGAAAGACTAGAAAGTGCGATAAATCCTTGGAATCCATCAGGGACTCGGACATGTCTATGGAGAAAACCGCCGCCACAAGCGACAGCGCCACGAATAGCAGCATCGGAACAGCCAGCGGGGAGAAGGAGGGCGCATTCCGCCACGATCCAAATCCAGCCGCATACCACCTGCCGATCCAGCATACAACAGCCAGGCCGATGGAAATCTGGGCCACGGAGATGGAAAACATGCCCGTGACCACAAAAAGAAATATGAACAACCAGCCGGCTTTTGTCCATTTGTCCGCCAGGCCTTTAGGCTCGGGGTCGGCCGCCAGAGGGCCATTGCGCCCGTTCACGCCATTTGTGTGCGCAAAAATCCCATGGCCCACTTCTATATCGGATAGTATTTTCACTATTTCTCTCAGGTCTCCCAGGCGCCCCCATTGCCCGTGGATCCGAAAAGAGCTAACGCAACTACTGGCTCCCATCCATAATCCCGCCCCCCACATCCATCCAGGATGATCGCAAAGATCGTCTTAAAGCGAACCATCCTTGCGTCGAGGTCGTCAGATATTATGGCAGTCGGTTACCATTATCACCATTAAGACCTTCGCCGCCAAGAGTTTTCTTGCTTCTTTATTGTTTTCGCCTGAAAAGCAAAAACGGCCGCCGCCATGGGAATTCTTCGATTTATCAGCCCCGAAACTGAAAACCCGACAAACCGTCAAACCTCTCAAGGGGCGGATTTTCCGTGAGGGTATTACCTTTTCGCCTTCACCGTGTCCATGGCTGTCCTAAATTGCAGCTCGAAGAGTTTTTTGTAGAGCCCATCCTCTAAGATCAGCCGATCGTGAGGACCTTGCTCCGCCACGCGTCCCCCATCCATCACCACGATCTGGTTCGCGTTCAGGATGGTGGAGAGGCGGTGAGCTATGACAAAAGTGGTTCTCTGGGTCATCAGGTTCTCCAGGGCTTTTTGCACCATCAGCTCCGACTCGGTGTCCAGCGCCGATGTGGCCTCGTCCAAGATCAGAACAGCCGGATTTTTCATTATGGCGCGGGCGATGGACAACCTTTGGCGCTCTCCCCCGGAAAGCTTATGCCCCCGCTCCCCCACAACAGTTTCATATCCATCCGGGGCTTTGATTATGAAGTCGTGGGCATACGCCGCCTGGGCGGCCCTCTCCACTTCCTCCATCGCCGCTTCCGACCGGCCATAGGCGATGTTGTTTCTGATGGTATCGTTGAACAGAAACACATCCTGGGTCACAATGCCGATCTGCTCCCTCAGAGAGGCGAGGGTGACGTGACGGATGTCGTGACCATCGAAGAGGATCGCCCCATCTGTCGCGTCAAAGAAGCGCGGGATCAGGTTCACCAGGGTGGTTTTGCCGGCGCCGCTGGGGCCCACCAGCGCGTAGACCATCCCCCTTTTCACATTAAGGTTGATGCCGGATAGGGCCTTGTCGCCATCGTCATATTGGAAAGAGACATCCCGAAACTCAATCCCCAAGGCAAGGGGCGGCAGGGCGATGGCGTCCGGTTCCTGGCGCACCGTGGGTTTTATGTCCATGATCTCGAATATCCGCGTGGCGGCCGCCAGGGCCTGCTGGATCTTGTTATAAACCCGGGAGAGCTTGGCCACGGGGGCGTATAGCATGAACAGAGCCATGATAAACGAGAAGAAAGCCCCCACGGTGGTCTTCCCCTCCATCACCATGGCGCCGCCGTACCAGATGATGGCGGCGATGCCAAAAGCTCCTATAAACTCCAGCAGGGGGCTGGATAGCTCGTTGATCTTTATCGCGCGGCGCATCCGCCCAAAATAGGTCTGGTTCACAAGGTCGAATTTTTCCACCTCGTATTTTTCCATGCCGAACGCCTGCACCACCCGGATGCCGGTGAAGGTCTCCACCAGCATGGCGTTCAGGTCCGCCATCGCTTCCTGGGTTTCCCTGGACACAACGCGCAACCTCTTCCCCAGCCGGTCGATCAAAAAGCCGGAAAATGGGATAACGAGCAGAGCCACTGTGGCCAGCCGCCAGTTGTGGTAATAGACCACCGCCAGGAGCACCATCATGGTCATGGACTCGCGCACCAGGTCGTACACCACTATCGACACCGAGTCCTGGATAACGTAAACATCGTTAGTGATGCGGGAGATGATCTGGCCGGTTTTCCGCTTGGAGAAGAAATCGAGGGACAATCCCTGGATGTGACTGAACAGTCCATTACGGATATCACGGATGGCCAACTGGCCGATCACCTGCATCTGGGAGGAGGCCAGATATCGCCCGATTCCCCTGGCCATGTATATCAGAACCACCCCCACCGGCAGCAATAACAGCATCTTCTCGTCTTTGCGAAGAAAAATATCGTCTAGCACCGGCTGGATCATCATCGCCGTGGCTCCGGATGTCAGGGAAACGATCAACATGCAGAAAGAAGCCACTGCAAACCGCCTCCAATACGGTTTTAGGTAGCCTAGCAGTCTTTTATATAGTTCCATGGCGCCCTATCCAGCCTCCGCCGCCACAACAGGGCGCAGCCTGGCGCGAACCTCGCCCATCACCTGGTCCACCGTTATGGATTCCATGCAGTCAAAATAGGAGCAGTCGCGCCCGGAGCAGTAGTCGCAAGGGGGCGTATCGGGGCGCACCGCGCCGCCGCCTGGGCCTATGGGACCCCATCTCTCCGGCAGACAGACGAAGATGGGGCAGTATATCCCCACTACAGGGACCCCTACTGCGGAAGCCATGTGCAAAGGCCCTGTACTGTGGGCAACCAGCGCATCCAGATCGGAAAGGACCCTGGCCAGCTGTTTTAGTCCTTCATCGCCGACATATTTCTGCGCGCCCCCTCCCGCGGCTTTGGCCACTTGCTCCACCAGATCCCTCTCCCCGGCGGCGCCCGTCACCGCCACGTCGAATCCGGCTTCGTCCATCGCCCTGGCCAGATTCTCCCACATGGCCTGGGGCCAGGTTCGCGCCGAGCCGCCGTGGCCCGGATGCAGGCCCACCAGGGGACGATCCCCGCGTTTCACAAAATGGCCATGGACCGTTGAGTCCACCGGGATCTTCGCTTCCCTTAAAGGCTCTATTCCCAGCGGGGAGAGCAGAGCCAGGTTATGATCGGCCTCGTTGATCAGGCTTTTGCTGCGGCGCTGGGACACCCTGTGAGTGAGCAGGGCCTGGACGGCCTTGGTGGCGGGGCCGATGCGAACCGGAATGCGGGCAAGGGCCACGGTCATTGCCACTGAGGACTTGAGGTAAAGAAGTATTGCCGCGTCGAACCTTTCCGCCCTCAACCTGGCCGCCAATGGCCAGATCTGACCGGTGGGAACATGGGCGCCTGGGGAACTGAAGGCGATTATTTCGTCCACATCATCCCGGTCCTCCAGGAGTTCGCGGGTGTAATCGCGGGCAAGGGCGGCTATGTGGGCGCGAGGATGGGCTTTTCGCAAAGAGGCGAACACCGGCAAGGAGAGGACCATGTCTCCGATCCTGTCGGTGCGGGCCACTAGTATGCGTGGTTTTTCCGGAAGTATGATGGCTCTTGAAAACATTGTTTTACATCTTAACACGTCAAGTGGTGGTGTGGCGCCAGGTGGAATTTACCTGTGCAGAAAAATAATTTTGTGTATCCGTGGATTATCTGCTACACTGGTATTTGTTTGAAACGCCAAATTTTGGCTGATGCTATCAGTTTATTGCTTGCCTCAGATAATAATTCCAAGATTGGGCAATTATAGCCTCGCACGACGTGACGTCTGTGCGCTGGAAACCATCGTATATAGGATACAGAGAAGAAATGAAAATTTTTGTCGGCAACCTCCCTTTCACCGTGTCGGAAGACAAGCTTCGCTCGATGTTTGAGCAATTCGGCGAGATCGAGTCCTGCAAATTAATCACGGACCGTGAAACAGGTCGCTCCCGGGGGTTTGGCTTTGTCGAAATGTCCAATGCTGACGCTGACGCCGCCATCAAATCCCTCAATGGAACAAATATGGATGACCGGGTTATCAAGGTTAACCAATCCGAACCAAAAAAGGACAAGCCTAGCGGTCGACGGCGCTCCTGGTAACCGCATTACTATCCCTCAACTCACATCGGCCGGATTTGCGGCCAATTCACACTATAATTGTGCAGGAATAATGACAGACGTTTCATTCGAAAATATGGGCCTAATAAAGCCCTTGTTACGCGCCTTGGAAGATAACAACTACAAGACGCCTACTCCAATCCAGGCCCGGGCCATTCCCCACATCCTGGAGGGCCGCGATGTTTTTGGCTGCGCCCAAACCGGAACCGGCAAAACAGCTTCCTTTGCGCTGCCCACCTTGCAGTTTCTGGACGAGCTTAACGCCAGGCGCACTCCGAAGGCCCCGCTGGTGCTGGCGCTGGCCCCCACAAGGGAGCTTGCCGAGCAGATAAGCAAAAGTTTCCGCGCCTACGGACGTCATATGGGCGTCCGCGTTTCGGCGGCATACGGCGGAGTGGGGATCGTCCCTCAGGCCAGGTCTCTGGCCGCTGGGGCGGATGTGCTGGTGGCCACGCCGGGCCGCCTGCTGGACCTTATCGGGCAGAGGATGGTCACCCTGGACAACATCCGGGTGCTGATCCTCGATGAGGCGGACAGGATGCTGGACATGGGCTTTATCCATGACATAAAGAAAATTATCGCCAAAATCCCGGAGGAGAGGCAGACGCTATTCTTCTCCGCCACATTCACAGGCGAGGCAGGTCGTCTGGCCGATGGACTCCTGAAAGACCCGGTGAAAGTCCAGGTGGGCCCTGTTTCCTCCACGGTGGAGAAAATCAACCAAAAGGTAATGTTCGTCGACCAGCATAACAAAGAAGCGCTGCTTCACCTGCTGCTGGAGGACGAGTCTGTGACCAGGGCTCTGGTATTCACCAGGACCAAGCACCGGGCCAACAAGCTGGTTACCAAGCTGAGCCAAAGCAAGGTGAGCGCGGATGCGATCCACGGGAACAAATCCCAGCCGGCGCGCCTGCGGGCGCTGGCGGCGTTCAGCTCCGGCAAAGTAAAAGTGCTGGTGGCCACCGATGTGGCCTCCCGCGGGATCGATGTAAAGGGGATCTCGCACGTGATAAATTTCGAGATGCCAGGTGACGCGGAAAGCTATGTCCACAGGATAGGGCGCACCGCCCGCGCCGGGGAAAAGGGCATAGCCATCTCCTTGTGCTGCTCCGACGAGCACTCCGTCCTGAGGGATATCGAAAGGACAACCAAAATTTCGCTGGACGTGAATTCGGACCATCCATACCATGTGGAGCGCGCTCCGTATCGCGGACCGGGCAAACCACATGGCGGCCAGAAGCCTTTCGTGGCTTTCAAGAGAGGCGCCGCCGGAAGGCCCCGTTTCACCAGGCGCAAGGGATCGGAGAACCGGCTGGCCGGGTAACCGGCTAGAGGGGTGACCGCCGGGCTGGCAACAGCTCCGGAATGTTTCAATCCAACCCGGTTGGCTCTATAGCCGACCGGGTTTTTTTGTTTGAAATCCGGCAAGGATGCTCCCCACGCGGGGATTCCGGCGCTTGAGGATCGGCAATGATCAGTTGTCAATAGCCGTTATCACTATCTCGGCCACGTCTCCTTCCCACCCGTATACTCCCGGAGCCAGGTCACCCACACCCAGAATCCCCACGTGCATATGAATTGTCCCTTCACCATTCAAGGCACGCTTGTTGGATCCACAAGGCGGGCCCGGCACATAGGCGCACAGCTCGTTGTTTTCCTCGGTCCCGGCGTCGTAAGCCGATATCTTTACCGTGGACGATCCTGATTCAGGAAGCGTGAGGTTACGCGCGCCAAGGAACGCGTCATTGGTGGTCTCCAACATGCCTGTGGCCGAGAGCATGCTATTGGCTGTTGCGATGAATTCGATCGTGATAGATTTACCAGGGTGAACCTCTTGCGATGAAGTGATCACGTCTGTCACACCTGGATTCGCTCGCAGCTCCTCCAGCAGGGTTGTCGCAACGCCATCCTCGGCCAGCCATGTCAATCCGGGGGACGCCACACCGCCTGGAGTAAACAGCGAGTAGTCTTTACCGTGGAGAATGAGAATCGGGGGGGTGAATATCTGGCCGGGGGTCAGGTTCTTGATGGTGCAGTGGAAAGCGCGGCTTTCGGCCTTGTCATCTTCTCCCGCCGCGCACCCGTAATCAAGCAACGCCAGGCCCATCATCACGCCTACCATCGCGTATGCTCGTGTCATTTTCACTGCATCCTCCTTTGGAAGCTGTCACCGGAAATTCGAGCTTGGAACATTTATATCACATCCGGTGGCTTATTGCTGGCCTTATGTCCTTTTGGCGCGCGATCCTAAGGTTCGCCATCGCTTACAAAGCAGCCGGCGGGCATCTCCTCCCCTCCTCTCTGAGCGTCAATACCAGGAGAAAGAATGTTCATATTATCGCTTGACAAGAGCATGCCGCAGGTTATAATAATGGCCAATGTGCAGAAATAGGGGGCGTGCATGAAGGGAAAGTTACTCTGTGTATTTATCCTGGCCGGATTGGGCCTGTCAGGGGATTCATTTTCGCAAACCGGTCAAAAGACGGTTGCAGCGCAAGATAGACAAGTGTATTCCAATCACGCGGTGGCGATAAAAAGCGGACTCCTGAGTTGGAGATGGGAGCTGTCTCAAGTAATAGGCGTTCTTTATTCCGGCGTAACGGTGGATATCCTGGCTTCAAAGGAGGTGGGGCATGGAAAATTCTGGAAACAAATTCAATATGTCGATGTCAGCCGACAGAAAGCCATCACAGGCTGGATCTATTGCGGAAATAGCCCGGATGGTTGCCCATAAGGAGCCAACTGCCATGAACGGAACAAATCAATGGAGAAGGCTGTTTCTTCCCTCTCTCATGGTCGCGGGTATCCTGGTGTGTTTCTATTCCCTGGCCCACGCCGAGCCCCAGGAAACAGCCGTGGAGGCCTATGGCGCGCAACTGAATGTCTGGCGGCCCTTCATCACCATAATATTCATAGTAGTGACTAATTTCGTCTACATGAAATATGTTCCCACACCTCAACATACCAATGTCAACCTGACTCACTTGGTTGCAATCACCGATATGGCGATTCTGGTAGCGGTAGGGGTGATGGATAGCGCAGCGATTCTTGAATTCCTCAAATTAATGAAAGCCGGTCCCTGAGCCAGTCCGGCAATTAAATTCCCCTGTTGCGCCTTCGACGATTCCATTCCACCATCCCCGTTGACAACAGCCCCGGTTTGACCATATCATTACCCCACTGGTGATCTCTCTCAAACTTTGTAAGGATTGAATTTTAATAAACCTCATGCAGGAACCTCCTAGTCCCGGCCTACGGCGCGCGCCGAGAGCCCTGATTGTTCTGGCTCTTCTTTTGTCGATCTGTTTTGCGATCCCGACCAATGCTTTTGACCTGAATAGCCGCGTCCAGGAATTCACCCTGAAAAACGGCATGAAATTCCTTATACTCCCCCGCGAGGGCTCCCCCACGTTCGCCGCCCACATCTCCTTTAAGGTGGGGAGTGTGGAGGAGAACAAGGGATACACCGGCGCAGCCCACATGCTGGAGCATATGCTCTTTAAGGGGACTACCACCATCGGCACGCTGGATTGGGAAAAAGAAAAGCCGCTGCTGGAAAAAATGAACCGATTGGCCGCAGAGCTGGACAAGGCCAAAGCCGAAGGCGCTGATGAAACAAAGATCGTGGAGCTGCGGGGCGCCCTAAAAACAATCCAGGAGGAACATAAAAAATGGATCGTGTCAGAGGGGTACTCCAAGCTTTACCAGAACCAGGGCGGGGTGGGATTCAACGCAGGCACCAGCAAGGATGACACCAACTACATCATCCGCCTCCCATCGAACAAGCTGGAGCTGTGGGCGTTTATCGAAAGCGAGAGAATGCGCGACTCCGTGTTCCGCGAGTTCTATTCAGAGCGGGACGTGGTGGCCGAGGAACGGCGGCGCAGCTATGAAAACCAGCCTACCGGCAAACTATACGAGCGTTTTCTTGCCACGGCCTTCATCGCGCACCCATACGGGCAGCCGATTATAGGATGGGCGTCGGATATCGAGCGCCTGCCGCTCTCGGAGATGGAGAACTTCTATAACACCTGGTATGTGCCGAACAACGCTGTTGCCTCCCTGGTGGGGAATGTGGATATGGACGAGCTTAAAGCGCTGGCGGAAAAGTATTTCGCTGGTTTGCCGTCAAAGCCACTGCCGCCCAGAGTGATGAGCCATGAGCCGGATCAGGGGGGAGAAAGACGCGTCAGCCTGACCTTCGACGCCAACCCGATGGTGTTGATTGGTTTTCACAAACCCACCATGCCCGATAATGATGATTATGTTTTCGATGTCATCTCCCAGCTTTTGGCGGGCGGCAGGACCGGCCGGTTCAACAAGGAACTGGTGATCAATAAAAAAGTAGCGGTGAGCGCGGACACTTTCACCGCGCCCGGCTCCCGCTATCCCAACGTTTTCACCATCGGGGGCACGCCGCGGCCACCCCACAGCACTCAGGACCTGGAAAAAGCGGTGTGGGTGGAGCTGGAACGACTGAAGACCGAGCCGGTGGAGGAAAAGGAACTACATAAAGTGGTGAACAACATGGAGGCGGACATGATCCGCGACCTGGTGTCCGACTACAGCATGGCCCGCAGGCTGACTTATTATCAGCAGATAGCGGGGGACTGGCGATATCTGACCCAATACCTGGACAAGATCAGGGCGATAACTCCGAAGGATATCCAAAAGGCCGCCGAAAAATATTTCACCAGAGACAACATGACCGTGGCAACCCTGGTTCAGAAGAAGAAATGAACCTTCGACTATCGCTATCCACCACGCTGCTGGCGGCCCTGATAGCCTCCTCTTGCGCCACCACGCCGCGCCAGCCTACGGTGGAGGATCTCAAATTCAAGCCGGTCTCTTCAAAAATCCCGGATACGAGACAGGTGACCCTTTCCAACGGAATGAGAGTGCACTTGCTGCCCGACAGGGAGTTGCCCCTGGTGACGGTTACCGCCATGATAAAGGTGGGCGGTATCTGGGAGCCTGCGGATAAGATCGGTCTGGCCGCGCTCACCGGCGCCGCCATGCGCTCCGGCGGAACCAGAAAGCTGTCGCCGGACGAGCTGGACGAGGCTCTGGAATTTTCCGCCATTTCCGTGGAGACCGGCATAGGCGGCGACATGGGCTCCGCCTCGCTCTCCGTGCTCACCAAGGACCTGGACAGGGGACTGGCGTATTTCGCGGATGTGATGATGTATCCCCGGTTCGACCAGGGCCGGTTTGATCTGGCCAAAGCCAGCATGCTCGATGGCATCCGGAGGGAGAATGACGATCCCACCTCCGCCGCTGACAGGGAACTTGGGAAACTCATATACGAAGGCTCGCCATACGGGCGAGTCCCTACTCTGGAGAGTGTCTCCTCCATCACCAGGGATGACTGCGTAAGTTTCCACGCCCGGTACTTCGCGCCGCAAAGCGTGATTCTGGGAGTCACTGGCGATTTTGAGGAAGAGGATATGATCGCCCGGCTTGAAAGCGTCTTTGGCGGGTGGAGAGCTTCCGCCCCGGAATATCCTGAAGTGGCGCCAGTAGTGGAGAAGTACGAAGGCGGGATCTATGTCGCGGACAAGGACCTGCCCCAGTCCGCCGTGCGCATGGGGCATCTGACCTTGACCCGGTTCGACTCGGACTACCACGCCGTGCGTGTGATGGACAGCATCCTGGGTGGATCCGGATTCGCCTCCCGCATGGTGCAGAAAGTCCGTGCGGAAAAGGGGCTGGCTTATTCCGTGTGGTCATACTCCATGGCGGGGTACTGGGAAAAAGGCCAATTCATGGCGGGGACGGAGACGAAAGCCTCCACCACAGCCGAGGCGATAGGCCTGATGATCGGTGAGATCGAAACGATCCGGGAGGAGCTTGTCACCCCGGAGGAGTTGAATCAGGCCAAAAATTCCATCGTCAATTCTTTTGTTTTCATATTCGACCGGCCATCAAGGATCCTTTCTCAAAGGATGACGTTGGACTATTACGGGCTGTATGAAGGTTACCTGGAGACATACCGCGACAGGGTGATGGCCGTGACGGCCGAGGATGTTCGCCGGGCGGCGCGCCAACGGCTGAGACCGGATGGGTTGAAGATAGTGGTTGTTGGGCCAGTCAAGGATTTCGACCGGCCCATGGAAGAGTTCGGTCCCGTCCACGAGCTGGTCCTTAGGGACTATTCAGCCGCTAAAGGGGGGAAATGAGCGGCTTAGCCATAACGCAATGATCCTGCCGACAATGGCCGGCGCTTTGCGAATATAGCGATAAGATGGAAATTGACATAGTATTTCGATTTGTCCTGCTGGGATTTTTACTGCTTGGGTCCGCGTTTTTCGCCGGGTGCGATATCGCCCTGTTCTCCCTGGGGGCGGCCAAGGTGGCCAAGCTTCGGCGGGATGGAAGCAGGACCGGGGCTCGAGTGGCCGCGCTGATGGAGGATCAGGACAAGCTCCTGGTCACCATCTACATCGGTAACGAGCTTATCAACGTGGCCATCTCTGCCATCGTCACGGTTTTGGCGCTGGAGCTTTTTGGAAACCTTGGTGTCGCCCTGTTCCTGGGGGCGGGCGCCATGGCTCTTCTGGTGTTCGGCGAGATCATCCCGAAGGCCTTTGCCCATGCCCACAGCCTGCGCTGGGCTCTCCTGGCGGCCTATCCCCTCTCCGCCTTCATGTGGCTAACCACTCCTTTGCAAGTGGTGGTGACATTCATCTCCGGGCTTTTGTTTCGCCTGGCGGCGCTGCCGGAAGCCAAGGACCATTCCACGTTGAGCGAGGAGGAGCTGAAGACTCTTATGGCCGAAAGCGCTGACGAGGGAGTCATCAACGAGTCTGAGAAGGAGATGGTGCAAAACGTTTTCGAATTGGGCGACCTGACCGTCTCCGAAATCATGACCCCAAGGACAGATATCATGGCCCTGGAGGTTGACACCCCCCTCAAGGAGGCGTGGGGCGTCATGGGCAAGTCCTACTTCGCCAGGGCGCCTGTGTATGAAAAACAGATAGACAACATAGTGGGCACTCTATATAAAAAAGACTTTCTGAAATTGAACTACCCGCCGCCGGAAGGCGTCTCCCTCCGAACCCTGATCCGGAAACCCTTCATCGTGCCGGAGACCATGATCATCCGAGAGCTGCTGCGCGAGTTCCAGAAGCGCAAAACCCATATCGCCGTGGTGTTCGATGAATACGGCGGCGCCCAGGGCCTGGTGACAATGGAGGACGCGCTGGAGAGCCTGGTGGGGGAGGCCCGCTACGGACGTGACAAGGATCGTATCGTGCGTCTGAGCGCGGGAACATATAAGGTTGCGGCGGGATGTGAGCTGGAGGATTTCAAGGAATTCTTTGGCGAGGGGCCGGAACATGAGGAACTGGAAACCATTGGTGGATACGTGTTTCACCTCTTCGGTTATCCCCCACGTTGGGGGGAGTCGGTGGAGTCTCACGGATTCAAATTCACAGTCGAAAAGGTGAAAAAACACCGGATTATTGAGCTGCGTGTGGACTGGCAGGGGCCGGACCCGAGGGAGCGTAGGGAAAAGTGATGGATCCCTCCTACGTTATTGCCGCAGTGGCCGCCCTTCTGGCCGCCGAGGGATTCTTCTCCGGCTCCGAGCTGGGGCTGGCGGCGTTGAGCAAGGTGCGTTTGCGCCACTTGGCGGAATCGGGCGCCAGATACGCCATTATCCTGGAGGAGCTTTTAAAATCCCCCGCGCGTATTTTCGGCGCCACCTCCATCGGCACCAACCTTTGCGTGTTCGCTTCTTCTGCCTTGATGGCATGGTACATGGTCTCCGTGGTGGGGGAAGGGAGAGCCGATCTCTACTCTTTCCTTCTTATGGGCCCGATGACCCTGATTGTGGGGGAGATCGTCCCGAAGATGATTTTTCGCAAGCACTCTGACCTTTTATTTCCATATGTGGCCAGGCCTCTGGCCCTTTCCCAGGCTCTTTTCACCCCGCTGCTGGCTGTCACCACATTCATTTCCCGTGGGTTCATTCGGTTTGTTCTAAGAGGGCAGGGGACGCCGGTGGACTTTATCTCCCGGGAGGAAATATTGATGCTCACCCGGATGAGCCGGGAAAACCTGCAACTGGACACTGTGGAAAGGAGGATGCTGGACAGGATCTTCGAGTTCAAGTCCAGCGATGTGACAGAAACGATGAAACCTCTGGGAAAAGTGGTGGCCGTGAGCGACTCGTTCACCCTGGAGCAGGCCAGGGTGACCCTGGCGGAAAGCGGGTTCTCCAGGTTGCCTGTTTTCCACGACAGGATATTCAATATCGTTGGGGTGATCAGCGCATTTGACCTTTTGCGCCTGCCGGACACCTCCGGCGCAGTCACCCGGATCATGACCCCGGCCTATTATGTGCCGGACACCAAGCGGAACTCCAAGCTGCTTGAGGAGATGCAAAAGTCTGGCGTTCATATGGCTGTGGTGGTGGACGAATACGGCTCGGCGGTTGGGATCGTCACCCAGGAGGACCTGATAGAGGAGATAGTCGGGGAGATCGACGACGAGTACGACACCAGAGTTAAATCATATGAAAACCTTGGAGGCGGCCGCTACATAATGGACGCGGGAATGGAAATCGACACGATCAACGAAGAGCTGGAGTTCGACCTCCCCACCGGGGACTACGAGACTCTGGCAGGATTCCTGATCGAATCGTTGGAGCGTATCCCCCGTCAGAGGGAGCGATTGGCCATCTCTCATTTCCAGATCACCGTGCTGGAGTCCACCAGGAGAAAGGTGATCTCCGTGGAGGTGGTCGATATGCGCCAAGCCCCCCCAGGGGCCGATTATGCGGACGGCGCCGCAGCTACGGCTTCCGCGGCAGGCGCTCCGGCCCCCGAGGGGAATGGCAATGGCAAGTAACGCCCTCTCCATCCTGGCCGGCGCGGCGCGGGGTGAGAGGATGTCGGATTCCGAGGCCGAGACCCTGTTCAAATCCGCGCCCCTGGTGGAGCTGGGGCAGGCTGCGGACCTGGCCCGCTGGAATATAAAGCCGGAGCTAACGGTCACCTACATCGTGGACCGGAATATTAACTACACCAACGTCTGCGTGTCAGGTTGTCGGTTCTGTGCTTTCTACCGGACGGATAGCGCGGAGGACGCCTACACCATGAGCTTTGAGGAACTCGACACAAAGATCGAGCAGACCATTGCGCTGGGGGGTGGCCAGATACTTCTGCAAGGGGGAATGTTCCCCGGTCGGGGCGCGCAATGGCATGCGGAAATGGTCCGGCATATCAAAGAAAACTATAGCATCCACATCCATGCTTTTAGTCCGCCGGAAATCGTCCATATGGCCAGGACTGACAAAACTGGTATAGAGGCGACCCTCGGGACGCTTATCGACGCGGGGCTGAACTCTATTCCCGGTGGCGGGGCGGAGATATTGTCCGACAGGCCCCGCAACATGCTGAGCCCCGGCAAGTGTTCGGCGGACGAGTGGATCGCCGTGATGCGGATCGCGCACCGGATGGGGCTGCGTACCAGCGCCACCATGATGTTCGGCCATGTGGAGACATACGCCGAGCGGGTGGAGAGCCTGCGACGTATCCGGGATCTGCAGGATGAAACTGGCGGATTCACGGCGTTCATCCCCTGGCCGCTGCAGCCGGACCATACCGCCATGGAGGATCTGCCAAAAACGGGGGCGCATGAATATCTGAAGACACTGGCCATCAGCCGCCTGTATCTGGACAATGTGGAGAACATCCAGGCCTCCTGGGTGACCCAGGGACCGAAGGTGGCGCAGTTGGCGCTGCTTTTCGGCGCCAACGATATGGGATCGACCATGATCGAGGAGAACGTGGTGGCCGCAGCGGGAGTGGCTTTTTGTTTGTCGGAGGAGGAGCTGCGGGAGTTGATCAGCGGTGTGGGGCTGAAGCCGATGAAAAGGAATATGTATTATCAGGTGGTGGGAGAGTAGGGTGTGGAATCGGAAACAAGGCGCCTGATGAATGGATGCGTGGTGACTGCGAATGAAACGCCCCGGCAAATGTCATTCGGGGCCCACTAGCGGGGCTGATCCGGAATCTGATCCGCGGCGGCGGTTTACTTTGTGGATTTGATTTCCGGTTTCAGTTCGACGCCTAGAGCGGCAAGCTCGATACACACCATCTTTATAATGTCGTCCAGCATACCCTCGATTTGCGGCGACAGGCTCATGGAGGGAGTCGTCATGTCAACCGGCTTCACCCCTATGATGACCACGGACTCCGGCGCTTGCTCGTTCACCTCGGCGATGGCCAGGCACTCAAGGAAGCCTATGTCGTGGGCGGATATCTTCTTCGGAATATTTATGCGGAAGTCCGCCCCGGAGTAGCGGTAAAGTGAGCCTGGCAGGCCTGGGCCATGGACCGCGTCCACCACCACCAGGTGTCGCGCCTGCTCCACCAGTGGCAGCAATCCCTTCATGGCGGTGGTTCCTCCGTCCACTAGCCGGACGTTGGGCGGGAACCTGTGGCTCTCCATCATCCTCTCCACCACGCGCACCCCCACTCCCTCGTCGGAAAGAAGGATGTTTCCCATGCCGATTACGATGATGTCTGGAGTATCATTCATGCTGACATCATACAACGGCGGAGGGGATGGAGAAAGCCCTGGAAATGTCATGAAGGTAGAGATTGGCAACCGAGGAGGAGGACTACCTCGCGTGACAGTTTAATTAAAATAACTCAATAGATTGAATTATTGGGCGTAATGCGGCAAAATCTTAATTAGATACAAGTTCATCAAAATAAATATAAACATAAATTATTTATTGTAAATTACCTGTAAATCATGTACAATTACATCTAAGTAGCTGAAGGCGGAAAAGCGTTCAGTTTACATGTCCAGGGATGACCAGATAGCCTAAACACTATACTTGCAGAGAGTGCCATGAACAGATTGATCTCAGCCGTAACTACATTATTATTGGTCATAGCGCCCATGATTTTGGTGCTGGACGGGTGTGGCAAATTCATAGACCGCGAGCCCTCTATAAACGTTGATCGTACCAACGGTGGCGGTGGTGGAAGTAGTGGACCCAAGCCGACCACTGATTGCGGCCCGGATCAGCAGATGGGAACATACAAGGCTGTGTGGGTGTACACCGATTGCCCCAAGCAGGACTGGCTGCATATCCACCCTAACACACAGGACGCCAAGGGGGTGCTGTTAGGCCAAAGGAACGTGGGCAAGGGAATGCTTTCAGTACGGTACACCCAGATGGACAACGCCACCATAAGCGACAAGGAAAACTTCGGTATATTCTTTATGGCCAAGGGCTACGGTGGCGGGGAGGTGAACTGGCAGTGGATGTCTTATAAGAAAACCCACGAGGATATCCAGTCCCGGCTGATCATCCAAAGATTCGACGGCACTTGTCCTGGCTTCTGCGAGCACGCCGACATCACGGATGACCTGCAGTTCCGCAGTTTCTCTGAAGTTTTCCAGTGGGACTGTGAATGGGATACCGCCGTCAACCACCTCTCCTGCGTGATAACAAAGATCGGCGACCCTACTATCAAAATAACCACCAGGCTGGAGCCTATGGGCCCCTACAATTCGCTGCACTATATAGGCCTTGGCCAGAAAGCTTTTGAAGGGCCATATGAAAGCTACCGTGGTGTGATTTCCGATGTCAAGCTGACCATTTTCGAGTAGTAAAACCTCCTCATTGCTGTTCCGTGGGAGCGGGGGGCGCGGTCCCTCGCTCCCCGGATGCAATTCCCGGCGTTCCCACTGGCTATTGTTCCGCCACGGCGAGAGGCGCCATCTTTCCCGGTTCGCCGCTTGACATGATCCGAAAGTTGTGGCTAGTATACCGCTGGAATAAAAAGGAGAACATATGAGATATTTCATTCTTTCCCTTGTTGCAGTGATCTCGGTCGCCACCATCGCGTCCGCCGGTCAGATCATCACCATCATGCACAAGACCACCTCCCTCCGGGCGGACCGCCAATTCTTCGCTCCCACCATCGCCACCGCCAGCTACGGTGACCAGCTACCGGTCGTCGAGGAAAAGGGGGGATGGTACAAGGTGGCCGTCGGCGATAAAAGTGGCTGGGTTTATAGCTCCGCCACCGCTAAAGGCAAAGTTGCTGTCACGGCCAAACACTTCAACAAAGGCGCCGTCTCCGACCAGGATGTGGCGCTGGCGGGCAAAGGATTCAATGAGAAAGTGGAAGGCAAATACAAAAAAGAGAATCCAGATATGAACTACGCCGCCGTGGACCGGATGGAGAAGGTCAATGTGAGCGATGGCCAGATCAACAAGTTTGTCGCCGAAGGCAATCTTGAAAGCAGGGGGGAGTAGACAATGAATTACCGGATACTGTCAGCCGGCCTGATCGCAGCTCTGGCCGCCGGGTGCGCCAGCCTGCCGATTGACCAAGACGTCATGAATATGGCCAATAAGGTGTTTGACCAAAACGTCATGAATATCGCCAATAAGGTGTGGAAAAAAAGAGACGTTATCCAAAAAACCGGATCAGCTCTGCGCAAGGGATTCTCCGACCTTTCCGATGAGGAGGAGTATTACATTGGCCGCGCCGTGGCCGCCAAAATACTAAGCCAGTACAGTCCGGTGGAGGAGAAGTCTAGGACCACTTATATAAACACCCTGGGGCAGACCCTTTCGCGCCACTCATCCCGGCCGCAGACCTTCGCGGGCTACCATTTCCTGTTGATCAGCTCTCCGGAGATAAACTCCTTCGCGGCGCCGGGAGGATTTGTTTTCATCACCACCGGGCTGTACTCGAAGCTGAAGACGGAGGAGGAGCTGGCCGCAGTGCTGGCTCACGAAATATCCCATGTCACCCTGAGGCACGGGCTCACCGCCATAAAGACTGCCAACCTGACCCAGGCCTTTTCCATCATCGGCACTGAGGCGATGAAGGAATATGGCGCGAAGGAGCTGGCTCAACTCACCGCCGCATTCGAAGATTCCATCAACGACATCGTGAATCAGCTGGTGGTCAATGGCTATTCCCGCTCCCAGGAGTATGAAGCCGACGCCGAGGCCATGCGCGTGGCGTGGAAATCGGGCTACGACCCGGCTGGACTGACCCGGTTTCTCTCCACTCTGGGCTCCATCTCCGGCAAGGGTGGCGCGGGATTATTCAAGACCCACCCCCCTGCGGACGACAGGTTGAAGTACGCGTCAAAGGCGATGAAGAAGGAGGGTATCTCCGGTTCCACCCTGAAGAACCGTACCCACAGGTTCCAGCGATACGCCATGAAATGAGCCCCTACGGGCTGATGTTGTACAGCTGGAACTATCGACGACCGGTCGGTCATTATCGACGACCGGTCGGTCAGTCGTGATGCGCGGCGCCCACCAGCTCCGCCACACTGCCCGCGCCCAGTTTTGACAAAAGCTCCGGCAGCTCCGCGGCCAGCCGCGGGACGATGTCTGGCGATACAAAGTTCATGGTCCCCACCTGCACGGCGGTGGCCCCGGCCATGATAAACTCCACAACGTCCCGCCCCGAGGCGATCCCCCCGATCCCGAATAGCGGTATCCTCACTGCCTTATAGCATTGCCACACCATCCGCACGGCCACGGGCCTTATGGCTGGGCCGGAGAGCCCACCGGTTACATTGGCCAGCACGGGCTTTCGCCTGTATATGTCTATGGCCATTCCCACCAGCGTGTTGATTACGGAAAGCCCGTCCGCTCCGGAGGCTTCGCAGACCCGGGCGAACTCGGATATGTCCGTCACGTTGGGGGACAGCTTCACGATCAGCGGCTTGTTTTTCACCACTGCCCGGCAAGCCTTCACCACCGTCTCGGTTGTCTTTATTTCCGTCCCGAAGGCCGCGCCCCCCTTCTCCACGTTGGGGCAGGAGATATTCATCTCAAGGCCATGGACCCCATCGATGGCGTCCAGTTTTCCCGCCAGCTCGATATACTCCTCCACCGTCTCCCCAAAAAAGTTGGCTATCACCGCTGTGTCGATCTTGCGCAGCTTCGGTATTTTTTGGGAGGTGAACTTGTCCAATCCCACGTTCTGCAGACCGATGGCATTGAGCATTCCGGAGGGGGTCTCGCATATCCGCGGAGTCGGGTTGCCCGCCCTTGGTTTCAACGACAGGCCCTTGGTACAAAATCCACCAATGAGGCTTAAATCAAAAAACTTTTCATAAGTCAGGCCATAGCCGAAAGTTCCAGACGCGCCTACGATCGGATTCTTTAGTTTGATCCCCGCATAATCGACCGCAATATCCATAGTTTATATCTCCACCTCGCGGCTGTCGAACACCGGACCCCTGCGGCAGACGGTGACATAGCGTTTCTCTCCACGAACATGGGCCACACAACCCAGGCACGCGCCAAATCCGCACGCCATGGAGTTTTCCAGCGACACCTGGCACGGGATGTTGTTATGCTCGGCCAGGGTGGCCACCGCCCGCATCATCCCGGCTGGCCCACAGGCCAGCGCCAGGTCCGGCGGCTCATCCATATGGTCCAGTTGCTCGCCCATC
>JAOUMU010000118.1 GCA_029881335.1 Nitrospinota bacterium
CAGCCGGACATCGGTCTGGGTCAAAGACAGGACATATTCCGACAATGCGCGCATATTCCCCTCGGGGATCACGTTCTCCCATTTTGGCATAGCCGAGTCCGTCCGGTTGTACCCCTGGATAATCTTGAGCAAGTCATCCACGCTCTTGCTTTGATACTTATCACCCGTCAGGTCGGCAGGCGGATTCTCCGTTTGCAGCTTGCCCGCCAGAGGCCCGGCGCCCTTGCCATCTGTCCCGTGACAGACAGCGCAGTAGGAGTTGAACAGCCGTTTGCCCATCAGGATGTTGGCTTTCGCAATGGCCTGGCTGCAGGTGAAAGCGGCTACCAGCGCCGCCATGATTGTAATCTTCATCAGTTTATTGAACATATTTGCCCCCAGCAATCTCAGTCCCTTATTTGAAGTTTCATGACATACTCTGTCACATACCAGGCTTCCTCGTCCGACAAATCCCTCTTATAGGCAGGCATTATGCCGAATCCCTCTACTATCCTATGGAATATCTCCCCTTCCGTAAGGCTGGTCACCGCCTCGCTAGTCAGATCCGCAGGCCTGGGCTCCATTTTGTCAGCCACAGGCATACTGTTGGTGGTACCATCCGCCGCGTGGCACGGAAGACAATATATTCCGTAAAGCTTTTTTCCCTCCGCCAGAGTCCGCTCGTTTTTCGGGAACAGATTCTCCAGGGTTACCCCGTCCACATCGGCGTAGTCCACTCGTTCTTGATGAACCGTGACGGAGCCGACCGGGGGCAGGAGCCTGGGGCTCTCCTGTACCTTGAACGACACTTGGTCGTGCATATCCAGGTCGTAGTTTTCGCAGGCAGGCAGGGCCGCGAAAAGCATGATTGATATTAATCCTAGAGCGCGCATCATTAGAAATCGTTCACTCCCTTCTTGATTTTATAGGCGCCATGCTCCTCCATCATCTTAGCCGCCTTTTCCTGATCCTCGGTGGAATAGAGCTTCACCAGAAGACCCAAGGCGCCATCGGAAACTTCTGGATCGTAGGCCCTTTCGGTCCAATTCGGCAGCCCGGCGTAATACAATAGAGACAACACTGACCCGATCACCCCAAACAGCAGGGTGAATTCATAAGTGACGACTCCCGTGGGAGCGTAGGTGAACGGCGCCTTGCCGCCCACTATAAGGTTCATGATATACCCAGTCCCACCGGCCAAGGTGACACCGGCGCCAAAACCTCCGAATCCCATCAGAAACGGGAAGAGGAATTGGCGCGACTCCACCTGGTGAAGTAACTCCTTGTCATCCAAAATCGCACCGTCAGGATAAGCGGCCGAGGTTAGCACCTCGATATCGCCATCCTTGACTCGAAACGCCTCCCGGATCGGGTCGCCTGCCTTGGTGATCGTCTCCACCTTCCGGTACAGGCCCAACACAGTGTAATGATCGCTCATTGGTCTTCTCCTATTCCTTCACCTGTACGCGCACAGCATGTTTGCCCAGACGCACGTCACCTGATACTACCACCCCCTCCTTCACGTCCGCCATTGTGACGATAGGGAAGAGCTTTATAAATATGGCGTACAGGAAGATAAAGTACGCAAACGACGCCACTATGATACTAAGCTCGGTCAAGCTGGGGTAGTAGTCAGTCCACATGAATGGATTGTCGCGGCGAGAGAGAATCGGCACCACTATCATGTAGCGCTCGATGTACATACCGCAGTTCACCAAAAGGGTCAGCGCGAACATGCAAGGCATGCAAGCGCGGAACCTGCGCCAGCTGAGGCAGAATATGGTGAGACAGGAGCCGCCCAACATCACCCAGAGGTGATACGGGAACCTATGGGCCTGCCATTCGAAGATCTCCCACTCCTCCGGCTTGTGCGAATACCAGGTGGTGATGAACTCGCAGAAGTAAAAGTATGACCAGATGATGGAGATGACGAGGAGCAGCTTGCCCAATGCATCGATATGGAACTTTCTGATCACATCGCCGAGATTGAACAGAACCCTCAGGACAATCATCAGAGTGACCACCGCGGAGACACCGGAGTAGATGGCGCCGACGACGAAGTATGGCCCGAAGATGGTAGTATGCCATCCAGGAGTCATGGTCATGGCGAAATCCCAGCTCACTATGGTGTGCACGCTGGGGGCTATCAACAATATGATAACCGCCAGAAAGAGCGAGCATTTGTTATATACGCTCCATTCCCTGTGGCTGCCCCGCCACCCGAGCGCCAAGACCTTCAGATAATGTCGGCGCCAGTTGCCCATGGCGATAGCCCTGTCCCGCGCCACAGCCAGGTCTGGCAAAAGCCCGATATATAGAAAGGTCATAGATCCTGTCAGGTAAACGTTTATCGCGCAGAAATCCCACATCAGCGGTGACTTGAAGTTCGGCCACAACATTCTCTGGGACGGCAGAGGAACCATGTAGTAGGCCCTCCATAATCGGCCCACGTGGATCAGCGGGAACAGAGCCGCCACCAGGAGCGAAAAGGCCGTCATAGCCTCCGCCGCCCGCAGGATCGGTCGCCGCCAGTTGGCCCCGGTGAGCCGCAGGATAGAGGAGACGATGGTACCTGAGTGGCTCAAACCAACCCAGAACACAAAAGTCGCTATATACGCGCCCCAGTACACCGGCTCGTGTAGCCCGGCCATCCCGAGGCCCCAGTATGTCTGGTTGAGGAAGGCCACGAATCCCTGGGCCATGATAGCGCCCAGAACCAGGGTAAATGCGAAATACTTTTTTGTGGTGAAGAACATAGGGCGCAACGTATGGTCGTTGAAGCCCTTTTCGTCACGATATATGTCGGCGTCGTCGTAATGAGCCTTGGCCCCCTTGGTCTCCGGATCGCGGAATGACTCCAGCTCCGGCAAAGCCAATACGTCGCCATGATGCCCGCCGGCCAGAGGCCCACCTGAAACAGCCGCGTCGGCCGACCTTTTCACGTTATCATCCGATGACATCGTTCGTCCCTCCCTTCAGATACTTGACTGCCGGGTGTGTCCCCTTCTCCTCGAACAGGCTGATCGCCCGGCCGGAGTGGGCCATTTTATAGACTTTGCTCTCGTGGTCGTTGATATTGCCGAAAGTGATGGCCCCTGTGGGGCATGTCTGGGCGCAGGCTGGTTGGATGTCCCCATCTACAACCTCGCGTCCCTCATCCTTGGCGGTGTCTTTTCCACGGCGAATCCTCTGCATGCACATGGAGCATTTTTCCATGACGCCGCGCTCCCGCACAGACACGTCCGGGTTCAACTGGTTGTTCACCGGCTCCGGAAAGCTGGAGTCGAACCAGTTGAAATACCTCACAGAGTATGGGCAGTTGTTGCCGCAAAATCTGGTGCCGATACAGCGGTTGTACACCTGAACGTTCAGCCCCTCCGGGTTGTGGTACGTGGCGTACACCGGGCAGACAGATTCGCAGGGGGCTTGAGCGCAGTGCTGGCACATCATCGGCAAAAACCGCACCTTCACATGGGGATACTCCCCCTCGATGTAGCGCTCGATGCGAAGCCAATGCATATTCCGCTTCTTGCCGACCTCCTCCTCGCCGACGGTGGCAACGTTGTTCTCCGCCTGGCACCCGATCACGCAGGCGCCGCAGCCGTTGCACCGGTCCAGATCTATGATCATGGACCAGCTGTAGTCGTTATCCTCTTTATAATTGAAAGACTTCACCTTTATACTCCCCTTCAGGATGCGCATTGCGCAGCATCTTCATCCGGCCCTCCGCCTTTTCCACCTTCACCTTTTGTGATCGCCATGCAAGAGCGCCAGAAATCGCATCCCGTTTGGCGCCTAACAAGGTCATCACGTTTCCGCCCCTTCCATTGGCCAGCTTGCCATAGTTGGTGTGGCCATAGCCGATAGGAACCGCCACCACATCCGGCCTGATCCCCTTGTAGGGGAAGACTGGCGCGGTGATAGACCCGTGAGCGGAACTTATCTTTACCATGTCCCCTTCCACCACACCCAGCTTGGCCGCGGTGACAGGGTTCATTTCTACCCAGAATTGCCACATCAGTGTGGTTATCGGGTCCGGGGCCTCCTGAAGCCACCCGGAATTGGCGCCCTGGCCCCTGCCCATATGCACCGTCTGGAACGGATGCAGGAAGAAGGGATTCTCGGCTCCATCGAACTCAGGCTCAGGCGCCTTGAGCTTGTCTCTGTATTCCCACAGCACCGTGCCAGATGGAACAGGCGCGGCCTCAGCCTCGACCTGCGCCGGCCACCATCCCCCCTCGCGCAACAGATGTCGTCGGAAAGCATTGTCGCTCAGATACGCCGGCGCCCCCTGCATCTCCGCGCGGAACTGCTGTATTTTTCCCGTCACGAAAGCCTCCGTAGTGTCAGCGGGAGTCTTCAGCTTGGCTGCGGCCGCAGCCGCCAGCATGATATCGGAGCCAGATTTAGTGCCGAAAAAGGGCTGGATAACGGGCTGCTGGAGGTTGAACACAGGCACTCCGGGCACAAAGTCAGGCGTCTGCGCGCTCCATGCCTCCAGCCAGTGGTGATCTGGCAGCACCAGGGTGGCCTCGGCGGCCGTTTCGTCCATAAAATTCGCTATCGCCACGGTGAATCCCACCTTGGCCATGGCGTCTTTGAATTTGAGGCCTGTGGGAGTATCGAATACCGGATTTGTGTGATGGATGATGCCCATCGAAAAATTCCCCTGCTCCATTCCGGCCACCAGATCCGTCAGCCGGGAGAAACCATGCGCCTCGTGCGGCACACCCAGGGCTTCGGCCATTCTTCTTTTCAGGTTGTCGTTCGGCTCCGGTGTCATGCGCTCGTGAATTCGCAGTTTCTCCCTGCCGATCTCGTAGGAGAGCATGTTCAAGAACTCCACCGCGTCCAGCGCCGCCACCCCGTTGGCGTAGCCGGTCACGTCGGCCCCGGCGATAACCACCGACGGGGATTCGTCCACGAAAGGTATGGCCAGCTTGCGTATATGCTCCGGCGCCAATTCCAGCTGAGCCGCAACCTTCTCCGGTTCGTATTCCTTCAGGGCAACACTCCATCTTCCCAGCGCGTTGCGGGGGATGGAGGAGGCCAACTTACGAGTGATAATCATTTCCACCACCACTTGGGCCACCGAAAGCGCCAGCGCGCCCAAACGGCCCGGCGGAACAGGGAGCCAAAGATCGCACACCGCCGCGGTGGCCGAAAGCCTGGACCCGGCGTATACCAGCCTGCCCCTGACAGAGGCCCTGCCCCTGCGGCACTCGCCAAACGCCCCGCCCCAGAACACGGGGCTGGGACCGGATTCGAAAATATCAGCGCCCAACAAAATGGCGAACTGGGCATGATCCAGGTCCGGGAAAGGTATCCTTGGAAAATCCGCCAGGCTCTCTCCGCCAGCAACCAGGCTTTCAAATCCTGGCTCCTGGTTTCCGGCGCTCACAAAGCCGTCCATTTTGCCGAAAATCTCGTTTGCGATTCCGGATGCGGCGTCATTGGAGCCGTTGTTAAGGAAGAAAAGCTTCCCTTCCGCCTCGGTGAACCTCTGGGAGAGGATATCCACCGCCTTGTCCCAGCCGATCGCCTCGAACCCACCAGCTCCCTTGAGCATGGGTGATGTGAGCCTCTCCGGATGGTAGACAGATAGGGCCGCCGCCTGCCCCCTGGCGCAGGCCTTGCCTCTGCTTACCGGGTGGATGGCGTTCCCCTCTATCTTCTTTACCCGTCCGTTGACGGTTCTGACTATTATCCCGCAGCCTGCATTGCATTCGCGGCAGGTGGTGGCGTACCAATCCCCATCCACCGGGTTGGCGCCGTCATTGGGGGTTTCCACAAAGGGAATGACCTTCTGCGAGACGCGGCTGCATGCCCCCACCGCGCTGGCCGATGCGGCCACTCCCGAAAGTTTTAAAAATGATCTTCGATCCATATTGTTCACCTTTTCGCCGTCAAGTGTGGCAAGTCCAGCAGTCCGTAGGGGCCTCGTTCTCCTGATGGCAGGCGAGGCAGAATCCCATCGGGAACTCGTTGGTCCTTGACACTACGTCCATCGTCTCTACCGGGCCGTGGCACTTCTGGCACGGCACATCCTTTGCGATATGCCGCTTGTGGTTAAACCAGACGTGATCCGGCAGGTCGAACACCTTCACCCATTCGATTGGCCTATCCTCGTTGTAATGCGCCATTGTCTTGACTATCTCCGGAGCGTCCGGCTTGATATAGTCATGGCAGTTAGCGCAACGGTCCGCCGAGGGAACGGAAGATATCTCGCTCCTACGAGCGTAAGTGTGGCAGTACTGGCACGGAATCTTGTTGGTATCCGCATGGAGCTTATGTGAAAACTTGATTGGTTGCGCGGGCGCCCATGTGGTGAGCCATATGGGGCCGAAGTATACTATCCCGGCGAACGCTCCGCCCCCCATCCCCGCAAGGGTCAGAAACAGGATTACCAACCGGGCTGTTGGAGAAAGCTTCGATAAATTCATCGCGCCACACCCGGCCTTTCCACGCCAAGGGGACGTAAAGCGTCTCTATTCCCTTTCACGCAGTTGCATGACCGAATTATCGCCATCAACTGTTTTCCCTCCTCACTTTACTCGCGGCCGAACACGCCCTCACAACGACCCCTTGGACGTGATTCCCCACGGAATATTGAAAAGTCTTTCTGTTCAGGCTCATGAATTGAGCCTCCCAAACCAAATTGCCCAACATCATATACATAACTCGATTTGATTTTCAACCCCCTTTTGATTTCTTTTTATTCTGCGGGAAAACCGGGGTTTTCGCGAATGGAATAAATACCGGAGTATTATTATACAGACTACAGAATCCCGGCCATGCGCCCGAAGCTGATCATTTCCCTCACCGGATATCTTCGGCCAAACGCCATATATACCTTACTGGATTGCGCGCGGTACCGGGTTTTATGAAAGGACACACCACGAAACGGGTAAAAGCGGTTGGCCAGCGGTGATCGCCCCATCCATCCGAAAAGACGCGACACAAAAGGGCTCGGATTCAGCAACCGGTCCTCCTTGTCCTCCACTTTGTGTGCCGGCATAAGCCCAAGATAGAGCCGGGAGACCCCCTCTTTGGTGAATTGGGCCATCGCCTCCCTGATTATCAGCGCCTGGGTCCCCTTGGGGGAATCGGGGCGCCTTCTGGACACGGCCGGGATATAGCCCTCCACTGCCCCTTCACGGTATACCGGGTCGAAGTGGACAAAAGCCTCCATTCGCCCATCGCAAAATCCGTAAAACTCACGAACGCCAGGGCCACCGGGGAAACAAGGCCGGCGCGTGGCGTAGCATAGCTCCCTTTTCACTCTTTTCACTGTGGCCAGCCATTGGCGGGACAGTCGGTCGGCCTCATCGGAAAGGGACATATCGTCGCAAATCTCAGACACCACCACCCCCGCTTTCATTGCGTTATTGTGCTGGCGCCGTATATCTTCTTTATCCCGGCCGTTCCATGTGTGTCCGGCCAAGTTGATTATAGCCTCTTCCCCGATCTGGTTCACGAAATAGCCGAGATCCCGCAATACCCAGGCTGTGGCGGGGCTCACATGGAAAAACGTTATTTCGCCATGGGATTGGTGGAATTTGCGTAAAAGTTTATCGGCCGCACCTGGCGGGCATACGGGATCGCTCACCGCATGACGGAACCGGCCCTGGTCTTTGAATCCGATAAATCCCGGCGCGCCGTCATGATCTTCAAAAGCCTTCATCCCAGGCTGGATCGTGTGCATGGCCATGGAGCAGCTTCCCCATCGACGGAGCATCCCCCGTAGGCTTTCCGCCTTTTCAGCCGAAATCCCGGCTTTCGGTGATGGCTTTTTCTGTGTCGGCGTAAGTAATCTCATACTGTTTCGCTTCTTTCAGAAAGGCCCCGGCCCATGCGTTTACCGCGTCCCGGAAAGCGGAAGCGCCGCCGCGTGGCCCTCCTTTGGATATATACGCTTTCAGAAAACATATGGAAGGAACCACCGCCAGCCGGAAAGCCATCACCACCCTCCCCACCTTCGGATTGGCAGAGGCCGCAGCCTGCGACTCCCTGTCCGTGCTGGCGTTCAGCTCGCGTATGATTTCGGCCTGGGAGGCCATCTAATCTTCTTTTCGCTCGAAGGCCTTGCCCATGAGCCATATGCTGTACATAAGTCCCAGGAAGACAAACCAGGCCCCCACAAGGCCTATCTTGCGGGTCTTTATCTCCGCCAGCATCGTGTGGATATCCTCGCTAATGTCGGCCGCCTGCGTCAGCACGGTTTCGGATTCCTTCTTCAGAGATTCAAGATCCATCTTGTGGGTCAGCACCCGAAGCTCCGCCAGGCCGGTTTTCGCCTTCTCCAGGCGCTCTTCGATCCCACCGATCTCGAAACCTCCATGGGCGTTGTCCTTGAAATCAGCCATTTCTTCGGAGGCCGTCTCCACTGCGTTGATAGTGGATTTCATCAGAGACTGGATCTCCAGCCCCGCGGTATACGCCGGCGAACCCTCTTCGTGACACGCGATGCAGTCCGAATCCCCCTTGCCGTTGAACTTGGCCACCGTGGGCCGGGTCACATCGTGGTTCTTGTGGCAATGCAGGCAGGCGGGCTCCCCCTGTTTTTTAAATGCGGCCCAGTGCCCGCTGGCTTTATAGTTCTCCGCCTGGGCGGAGTGGCAGTTAAAACACACCGTCTGCGTCCTCTCGGAGCGGGCGGGGAGTATGCCATGGTTGCCGTGGCAGTCCATGCAAGTGGGTACCAGCAGATCCCCCTGGCTGAACTTTTCGTAATGCCAGCTCTTTTTATAAAGATCCAGTTGGTTATGCGGTTTCTTCCGCGGACCGAACACTTCCTTCTTCGCATGGCATCCGCCACATGTCTGGGGGAGGTTGTTGCGATGAACCGTCGATTTCGGGTCTTTCACCCTCAATATCTTATGCTTGCCGTGGCAACTGACACAAGTGGGGGCGGCTTCATCACCAGCGGAGTGTTTCCGCCCATGCACGCTGCCGGCGTATAGATCATATTGGTCAGAGCGCTGATTGAACGCCCGCATCATCTTCGCGTCGGAATGGCACTTGGAGCAGAACTTCGGGATGTCCTTCGGTTCCGGCTTGCCCACAAAACCCTCCGAGGGCTCCATGGCGTTTTCCTCATCGGCGGGATTGCCTCCGTGGCAGTCGGCGCACATGATCCCCGCCTCGAAATGG
>JAOUMU010000119.1 GCA_029881335.1 Nitrospinota bacterium
ACTGCCGATCCAGTATTATGGCCGTACAGCCGGTGGCGCCGGAGGGGTGGGTGTAGTGGCCCACTTTAACGTTGGGCAGATCAGCGAGGCGCGAAGAGGGGTCCGGGTCTTTGTCGCGGTTCAAATTATTTCGGCCATCAAAACGGCCACATCGTCTTCAATGCTCTGGTGACCGGAGAATATGCGGGTGGTGCTGATCAGATACTTGATAAGGTTGCCTCCATCCATATCAAAATTCGTTTCCAGCTCTTCATGCAGCTTGTCCAGGCCGAACATCTGGCCCGTGTCGTTGGCGATTTCAAAAAGCCCGTCAGAGTAGGTGAACAGCCTATCACCCTTCTCCATTTGAATCTCCCCCTTCTCAACGGTTATATCGGGGAAGAGCCCCACCACGTCTCCCCGGCAATCCAGCCGGATCACTTCCCTGGTGCTTTTCCTCATCAACAGAGGGTATGGGTGGCCCGCCCTGGCATAGGTCATCTTTCTTGTGTTCAGGTCCAGCACTCCCAGGAATATGGTGAAATACCTATCCTCCGGGATCATGCTCAGCAGCCGGATGTTCAAAAGCTCCACCATGCTTTTGGGGTCCGGCTGTACATCCAGATGGGAAATTATGATGGTCTTTATCATGGAGACGATCAGCGCGGCAGAAGCCCCATGGCCGGAGACGTCCGCGATCAAGAGGCCCACTTTTCCGTCGCCGTAATCAACGACATCGTAATAATCCCCCCCCAGCGATGAGGTGGCCTCGTAATAGGCGTGGATCTTCATCTTGTCACGGTATGGATAATCGGTGGGTAGAAGCGATTCCTGGACATTCTGGGCGGTCTTCAAATCCTCTTCCATCAGCAGCTTGGCCCGAGTGATCTGGTCGAACAGCGATTTCATTCGCAGCATGGACTTGACCCTGGCCACAAGCTCGGTCTCGTGGAAAGGCTTGGTCAGATATTCGTCCGCGCCAGAGTCGAGCGCCGCCACCACGTCCTTGACCTCTTTCTTCTTCGCCGTCAGCAAGATGATGGGGACATGGCGTGTGGACTCCATTGACTTGAGCCTGGCAGCCACCTCCATACCGTTCATCTCCGGCATCATAAGGTCCAGTAAAACCAAGTCTATCTGGTTTTTCTCGGCGATCTCTATGGCCTGGAAACCATTGTACGCAGGGAGGACCTCGTGCTGGTGGTTCTCCAGAATCACCTTTAAAAGAAAGACGTTATCCTCGTTATCGTCAACGGCCAGTATCTTCGCCATATGCTCCCCCTGAGTGCGTCACTAATACTACACTATTTGCGGCCACGTCTGATCTGAAAAGTTATCACTGCCCGATTATGCTCCGCAAGGGTTTCGGAAAAATAATGTTCACCGTTATTTTTGGATACAAAGTATATATAATCCGAATCCGCCGGTCTCCACGCCGCCGCCAGCGATTCCAGACCCGGATTTGCTATGGGGCCGGGAGGCAATCCACGATATCTATAAGTGTTGTAAGGGGAATCGTAACTCAGGTCTTTTTTTCGGATGTTTCCATCGAAGGAGGGGAGTGAATATATCACCGTCGGGTCGGATTGCAGGAGCATCCCTCTTTTCAGCCGGTTATGGAACACCGCCGAGATCAGCGGCCTTTCGAACCCGGCGCCGGTCTCCTTCTCTATGATGGAGGCCATCGTCACCAGCCGATGCAGGGCCACGGGGTCCTCCACCACCTCCATCGGCAAGGTCTCCGCCGCCTTTTTTCGGAACGTATCCACCATCACCACCACCGCCGCCATGGGAGTTATCGATTTTGAAAAGTTATACGTGTCGGGAAATAGATATCCCTCCAGCGTCCCGCCAGGGAATCCATCCGCCCTCATCCGCTCCGCCATCCCTCTCGCGGCCTCGTTGAAATCAGAGGCGGACATAATTCCCGCTTTCTCCATTTCCAAGGCGGTTTCCCGCACCGTGAGCCCCTCCCGGATGGTCACCGGTCTGGCCCAGGTCCTGGCGGAGAGGAGCAATTCCGCCACCTGACGAGTGGAGTAATCTAGCGGAATCAGGTACTCTCCAGCCTTCACGCTTTGACCTCTGTTGCACCCCCGCATTTCCAGCTCGAACAGCAGTGCGCTGGGCACCACCCCCTGCCGCTCCAGGTTCCTCGCCACAGAGCGGGTGGACTCCCCCTTGCGCGCCTCAAACATCACATCTCCCGCGCCAGCCCCCGGCCGGGTGACCGCCACCTCGAAGAGCGCAAAGATTGCCCCGGCGCTTAGAACCAGAATGACAATAGCGGCCAAAGACTTTTTCATTTTTTCTCTTCTGAGGTCTCGTGGCCCCCACACGCGAGCCATCCACTCAGGATCAGTTGGGCGGCCATTTGATCCACAGACTTCTTTCTCTTTTTCCTGCTCAATCCGGCCTGCTTCATTGTGCTGTCCGCCTCGGCCGTGGTCAGGCGCTCATCCCACAACACCACTTCGAGCCCCAGTTCCTCGCCAAGTTTTTTGGCGATGGACGCGCAAGCCACGGCTCGCTCTCCAAGCTGACCGGAAAGCCCCACGGGGTGGCCCACCACAATGCGCTCGATGTCATATTTTTGCATCAACTCCCGGACCCAGGCAACCTCCGATTTATATCCGACCCGCTCCCGGACCCCCACCGCCTGGGCGGTTATATACAGTTGGTCCGTGATAGCGGCGCCGGTGCGCTTCTCTCCGATATCGAAAGCCAGTGTCCTCCCCATCAGCGCTCCGTCACCTCGCGGATGGAGTCGCCCATTATCCTGGTCATCCGGGAAATCTCCTCCAATGTGGAAGCAGGCGCCGGGAAGAGCGCCAAGGTGTTTCCCAGGGGGCGGATGATCAACCCACGGGTCTTGGCCTCGGCGGCGCATCGCGCCCCCACCCGCTCTTCCCATGGATATTCCTCACCGGTGGATTTGTCGCGCACCAGTTCCACTCCGGCGATCAATCCCCGCCGCCGCACATCCCCCACGTGGGGCAAGCTGGCCACAGACTCCAGCGATCGACCCATCGCATTTCCCTTCACTAGCCCCTGTTCCACCGTTCCACGCTCTTCCATCAACCGCAGATTTTCCAGGGCCGCTGCGCAGCCCAGTTGGTTGGCAGTGTATGTATGGCCGTGAAAAAAGGTTTTCTTCTCTTCGTAATCGCCCAGGAAGGCGTTAAACAGCTTGCCGCTGGTGAGGGTGGCGGCAAAGGGAAACAGGCCGCCGGAGATCGACTTGGAGAGCGTCATGATGTCCGGGCTCACATCCTCATGCTCACAGGCGAACATCCGCCCTGTCCTGCCGAAACCCACCGCCACCTCGTCCGCTATCAGCAGGACACCGTGCCGATCGCATGCCTCCCTGGCCCTCCGCAGGTAGCCCGGCGGCGCGGTGATCATCCCAGCGGGGCATTGCACTATAGGCTCTATTATCATCGCCGCCACCTCCCCCTGGTTCTCCTCCAGCGCCTTGTCCACCAGGTCGGCGCAGGCCAGGCCGCATTCCGGATGGCTCTGGCCCAGGGGGCAACGGTAGCAATATGGGGAGGGGACGAACACCGAATCAAACAAAAGGCTCCTGAACACAGCATGGTACAGGTCTATCCCCCCCACAGAAACGGCGCCCACGGTGTCACCATGATACGCCCCGCCCAGGGAGAGAAACTTGTTGCGGGCGCCCTTGGGCTCCACGTGCCGCCAATACTGGCAGCTCATTTTCAACGCCACCTCCACGGCGGTGGAACCGTTGTCGGAATAAAACACCCGCTCCAGCCCCGACGGGGAGATCTCCACCAGTTTTTCCGCCAGTCTGGCGGCGGGCTCGTTGGAAAGACCCAGGAAGGTGGAATGGGATATCATGCCCAGTTGGCGTATCACTGCGCGGTTCATGTCCCGGTCGCCATGGCCGTGGACGTTGCACCAGTAGCTGGAGTGGCCATCCAGCCACTCGGCGCCATCCACGCCGCGCAAGGTCACTCCTTTGCCAGACCCTATGATCGTTATGTCATCCTTCATCCATTCCTTCATCTGGGTGAACGGGTGCCATGTGTATTTCTTATCCTTTTCCGCCAGTTCCGCGGCCATCGCCGCCCTCACCTGCGGAGTTCGCCGCTCCAGCCGGGCCAGTAGCCGCTCTATGTCCAGCCCCTCCCATACCGCTTTCTGAATGGAGCGTTTGTCCGGCCGGGGTATACAACCTACCAGACCCAACACAGCCTCGCCAGTCTTGCGCTCGATCAGTTGGAAATCGGGCGCCGGGTATTTCCCTTTCTTCCAGGCGTTGAAGACAATGCCGAGGACATCCAGTCCCTCGGCCTGGGCGGCCATGGCGGATATGATGGCGTGGTTGATGCTACCCAGAAAAGGGTGGACCACGATCAGCACCGGCAATCCCATCATCCGGGCCAGATCCGCCATATAGAAATTCTCTGTAATGGGGACCATCAGCCCACCGGCGCCCTCCACGATCATCGTTTCGTGGCGCGCGCGCAAAGTCTCATACGCCTCCATCACCACACCTATTTCTATGGGGATGCCCTCCTGCAGGGCCGCGTGATGGGGCGACAGGGGCGCCTTTAAGCCTATCGGCCGGACCAGCGAGGGGGGATCCTTTACAGCCGCCATTTTCATCAGGAACGAGGCGTCATCGTATGGCTGTTTTCCCCGGGAGGTTTTGACACCGGTTTCCATGGGTTTCATCACGCCCACGTCCCGGCCCGCCTTGCGCAGCAACGCGGCCAGGCCTCCGGCTATCATCGTCTTCCCCACGCCGGTGTCGGAGCCGGTGACAAAAAATCCAGGAACGGACATTACTTCAGCCTTTCAAAAAAGCGGTGATGAAGAGCGCTTCGTATGTGGCCCTCAAGCCTTCATCGGCGCGAAATTCGTTTTCATACTCCCGCTCCAGGCTTTTCAGAAAGCCCCGGCGCGCCAGCCCCGCGCCAGCCAGCCACGGCTGGCCCATGGCGCCAACATTTTTTAATGACCGGAGAAAATCATGGAAATTGCCATAATACCGCGCTCGCAGGCTGCGGCTGATTTTGTAATCAAACCCGGCGCAGGCCAGGGATCTCTCCATCTCCTCCATGGAAGGGAAAGCTCCGGCGGTGTCGCGCCCGGCGCCTGCTCCGCGCAGCGCTTTTCTGGCGGAGTGCCGAAGCTCCGGGAAAGTGGCTGGACCCAGGGTGGCGGCCACCAATACCCCCCCCGGCGACAACGCGCGGGCCGCTTCCATCAGCGCCGCGTCGATATCCTCCACCCATTGCAGCGCCAGGCTGGAGACAATCATCTCCACCGATGAACTCGACAATGGGAGCGATTCGGCGTCGGCGCGGATCACCGCGGCGCCCATGGGGGCAAGCCGGGCCCGGGCCACAGCGCACATCCCCGCGGACACGTCCACGGCAAAGTGGCGGAGCGCCGATCCGCCAGTGGAGTGATGTTGATCGATTATCGCGGCCAGCAGGGCGCCATCGCCGCAGCCAACGTCCAGGATCCGGCCTCCTGGCCGAGCGTGACGCAAGGCGATAGCCGCGGTTTCCCAGGCGATCTCCTCCTGGAACCGGGCATGGAAACGGTAGCCTCTGGCGCTGCGGTCAAAACCGCGCATCACCTTTCGCTTTATGGATGACGTATGCAAATTTAACTGGAGCCTTTTAGGAAGTCCGTTATCGCCGCCGAGGTTTCCGACAGGCGGGTCAGATGTGGCGCGTGCCCACAGTTTTCCAAAGTTGTCCTGGTGGATTCGATTATCAACCCATCCCAAAGCCTCTGGCCATCTTTTGGACAGATTCTATCAAGCGTGCCGTTAATTATCAAGCTACGCGTGGTCATGGGGGCGGAGGGGTGCAGCGTTAGGTCGGATGTGGATAGCTGATCCAGCGTGACCAGCAGCGCCTCTTTGGCCGGCGGGAAGGCGCCAGACGGCGCCAGCGCCGCGCGGATCGAGGCCACAGCTTCCGGATCTATCATCTCCCCTGATATGAAAAAAAACTCGATGAAGGTGCGCAAGGCGGATTCATGGTCCGCCTCCAGTTGAGCTCTCAACCGCGTGATGGATGTCTGGCTCTGCCCCATGCCGATGGCGGACTTTGGGGCGATGAACCTGGCCGGGGCGGCGAGCAGGATCAACGAGTCCGGCTTAGGCTCCATCTTATCCAACGCGTAGATGGCGGCGATTAGCCCCCCCATGCTCCAGCCGAGGAGGGCGAAGTGACCTTCTGTCCTCCTCCCGGCAACCTGGGCGATATGGTCCATATAGCGCTCGAAGGTGTATGGCCCCGGTTCCTCTTTTGCGGCGCCGTGGCCGGGGAGGTCCAGGTTTATCACGCGGTGGCTGGCGCTCAGAGCTACCGCCAGGGGCGACATCGATTCGCGGCTCTGCCCCCATCCATGGACCATGATGAGGGCAGGCCCGTCACCTGTGATAGTGAAGTGATTCTGGTTCATCCCTTATTCTCACAGAGAGGGGGAGGGAAAGCAAAGGGGAGCGTAAACGCATTCCATGGTTGAGCCCGCTCCTGGAGGATTATATGAGAGGCTGGGAGGGCGATCCGGGATAGATTTCACCTTCGATTCTCGGGGCCCGGAGGGGCGCTTATTCCGGAGATGGGCGCCTGCTTTTAATTGAGCCTTTACCAGGCCCGGGCCGGGTATCTGGTGGAAGCGATTCGAGGGGACGCTGATAATAAAAAGTATTAAGCCGCCTGACCTTCTCATTCCTCATCCCCCTGCACGTCGGGGCCATACTCCCGCCAATAGCTGTTGTTGCGCTCCAGCCACTCCACCAATGCCCCCACCGGGACTCGCCTGTGACCTCCCGGTGTGCGATAGCTGTCCATCCCGCGCAGGTCCCGGCCTTCAAGCTCCTCCGGCTCCCACATGTCGCACAGGGCGACGACTGTCCCGCGGGACACTCCCAACAGCCTCGCCACATCTCCCACGGCATAAGATGGCCTCCCCTCCATTCCGGCCGCGCGCAACATCCTCTCCAGATGTCCGGCGGCCCTTGATTTCTCTACTGCGATCATTTCTTCCTCCCTCTTTGGTTATCGATCCAATATGAATCCACGATTGTTTGCCTATCGCCCGCACTGTCGACGGCCACAGCCAGGACACCGCCCCCGAGAAAGCTTCCGCTGACACTCGGGACATTCAGTCATCTCCACTCCGGTCGACGGAGCCACTAGTGGCGAAACCACTGGTGGCGGAACCACTGGTGGCGGAACCACTGGCAACGTCATGGAGCGTGGATATCCTTTCTTTTTTGCGCTAGGCCCGCCCCTTGGGTTTACCAGCGGTTTGGTTTGCCGAGTTTTCATTTCAGTAGACGCTTATACATGCCCGCAGCACCATAGCGTCCGGACCTATGCTCTGGTACGCCTCATGCGCCATGTCCCCAAAAACCAGGGGCCGGGCAAGGACACCCATACTCTTCAGAAATGGCGTTTCCGTGCGGGCTGTCCAGCCGGTCCCGATCTCATGAACCCGGCAGACGGCGCCGCTCCGGTCCCATTGGCAATCATAGAGGTAGCGGCTGGTGGGAAATATCCAATGCTCGAACTGGTCCATCGGCTCCTTGCGGGGTGTCCTGGCGCCGGTTGGGAAATGCTGTGCGGTCCATCGGGTGAACATGTTATCCCCCTGGCGCCATGTGTCCGCTGAAAATACGATTTTGTATGGGGAGTCTGGATGGACCGTTTCCATAATAAGCAGGAAGCTGTCCCTCTCCGGCTGGGCCAGGGCGCCGAATCCGGTGACCTCGGCAGTGAGCCTTCCCTTGACCAGGGTCTTGCCTTCCAGCTCCGCCGGGTTCACTGTGAATCTTTTCGCAGGAAGATCCATTGACTTCTGAAACAGGGCCGGGGCGCCATGCCCCAGGCTGGCGCAGGCGTCGCCGCCGGGTGGAGGAGGTGTTGGCTTTGGTGGCTCCATGGGCGGCATTGGCTCCGGCATTGGCTCCGGCATAGGATCGGGCTTGGACTCCTCAGGCATTTTGCATCCTTGGCCCAGTAGATAGACGCCCCCCCTGGCCTTGCAGTCCGCCTCCTCCCTGGCCAGGCCATCGATGACAGGCTGCATATACTGGCACGACGATGTCGCGACCAGAATCGCAAGTAGAGAGCAAATCGCAAGAAAAGACGGGATTTTTTCAAAATGTTTCATGGGATATTCCTTTTAAAAACCGGTCAAGGGGCGGGCCGGGAGCCGGTTGTGGTGGTGGTTTTCAAAGCAGTATTGCTGTAAAATACGCAGTGGCGTGGACCACCCCTCCCCCACAAAGGGGGGCATGCCCCACAAAAGGGGTTGTGGAGAAGAGAAAAAGGTAATGGCGAACTGTTTCATGACCATAACTCCGAAAGTGCTGTACATTCGTGTGTAATATGCGTAGTATAGTACGAAATGTCAACTCTAAAGTGCGCTTAGACCGCACATATGTTTTATCCGATTGATTCTTATGGCCTTCAAGGAACGTTTAAAGATCATCATTGGAAAGACCTCCCTGCGTGTAATCGCCCAGCGGGCGGGAATCTCCGAAAGCGCCATCCGAAAGTGGCTCAAGGGGGAGACTGAACCGGCTTTGGGCAACCTTGTGGCGCTGGCTCAGCTTGCCGGGGTGAATGTGGAGTGGCTGGCCACCGGCGATGGACCGATGCGCAAGGGGGAGCGTTCCGATGTGGAATCCCCCACCCTGCTGGAAAAGCTGGACCGGCTGCAGCGGCGGGGAGGAGTGGGACAGGAGGCGAGCCCATCGCTTTGCGAGCCGGAGTTCCGGGAGCCGATCGAACGGCTGGCGGAGCGTTACGGGATGGCCGAGGATAAGCTGGCGAGGATAATCTCCGACCTGGGGACCGTGGGGGTTGGGGAGGATTTTGTGATGGTTCCCCGTTACGACGTGTTTGCTTCCGCAGGACCTGGGGCCGCAGGGGGGGGTGACCGCCTGGATGGGGACAGGGTTGTCGACCGGATCGCGTTCCGGCTCGACTGGTTAAAGGGCGAGCTTCGTCTGCCGGTGGGGGGCCTGGTGGTGGTGCGCGCCCAGGGGGACAGCATGGAGCCGACGATAGATGAAGGGGATATCCTGCTGGTGGATGGGGGCCAGGAGCGGCTGACGGACGGGGGGATA
>JAOUMU010000194.1 GCA_029881335.1 Nitrospinota bacterium
TCCGGGCGGTGATAGTAGTTACGACTAATGACACAATCGTGATACCGGAAACCCAAATGACCCTGGTTGCAGCTTATAAAAAGAGGACCAACAATTTTCTGCTTATTGAGCATGAAGGTGATCATCATCAAACAAATATTGAAAATGTAAAAGCCGGATTTTCGTTTCTTCTTGAGAACAGTGAAAGCGGCCTAAATTGATATGGAATATAGACTGACGCGATGAAAGTATTGTTGTTGAATACGCCCGACCTGCATGTGGGCAAGACCACTTCCGATTGGGACCTGGACGCCACTGATATAGGCGTGTTTCCCCCGGTGGGGCTGATGTTCCTGGCCGCCTCGGTCCGCGCGTCCGGGAAGCATCAGGTTAAAATAGTGGACACCATACTTAACAAAATGAACGCCCAGGATGTGGCGCGCGAGGTGGAGGAGTGGAAGCCGGACGTTGTGGGGATAACAGTGTACACTCCCACCTTGTATGACACCTTCCTGGTTTGCCGGGAAGTGCGCAAGGTGGCGCCCCAAACTCCGATCGTCTGGGGGGGGCCGCACACATGGGAGTTTCCGGAGGAGAGCATAATTCATAAGGAGATCGTGGATTACGTCATCGTGGGGGAGGCGGAGGAGAGTTTTACTAAATTCCTGGACACACTCGAGGACGGTGGCTCGCTGGATGACATCGCTGGTCTTTTTTACAGAAAGCCGGACAAGTCTATCTTCAGAAGCCAGAAGGCCGGGTACACTCAAAATCTGGATTCGCTTCCATTCCCGGCATTCGACCTGCTGGATTACAATCGCTACTATTCCGCCATGGGAACCGGCGCCGCGGTGGGAACCATTTGCAGTTCCCGTGGCTGCCCTTTTAAGTGTACCTACTGCGTGGTGCCTTTCAAGACATACCGTTCCCGCAGTGTGGAGAACATAGTCGAGGAGATCCAGCTTTATCGCTCTCACGGGGTGAAGGAGTTCTTCTTTTTCGATGACCTGTTCAACGCCAATGTCCGGCGATTCAAGGCCATATCCGAGGGTATCATCGCCGCCGGGATAACTGATATCACCTGGGCGTTCCGCGGCCGGGTAGACGCTATCAACGACGAGTGCCTGGTCCTGGCAAAGAAGGCTGGTTTGAGGCGCATATTCTTCGGGGTGGAGGACGCCACCGACGAGGGGCTGGTCAAAATCAAAAAGAGGATAACGATAGAGAAAGTCCGGCGGTCGCTGGCCCTCTGCCGCAAGCACGGTATCCTGACCAGCACCAACTGGATCATAGGATTTCCCCATCATGAAAAGAGAGAGGATATCCTCCACCTTATCGACACTGCCGTTGACCTGAATTCGGATTACGCCCAGTTCAACATTTGCATCGCTTACAACGACACTGATATCTGGCGCCAAGGCGTGGAGAAAGGTCTCTTCCCCGCGGACTACTGGAAGAATTTTGCGCTGGACCCAACACCGAGCCTTCAGGAGCCAATTTGGGATGAGCACATGAGCCGGGAGGAGCTTAGCGAACTGTTGCGGCTTTGCTACAATAAATTCTACTTCCGGCCTGGTCCCATAATCAAGAAGCTTTTCGCCATGCAGAGCTTTGGCGAATTTTGGCTGCATGTAAAAGGGGCGTTTACGCTTCTTGGTTTCGGCGGATACCGCCGCAGCGAGCATGAGACGCCGACCACGGCCCAGAAATAATCGGGTGTCTCGCGCATGGTAACTATCCGCGATCCTAAAAGCTTTCACAGGTTGGCCGCGTTTTTTTTTACACCCAGAGTTCAGGCCATGGTACGCGATGCGATCGCTCCTTCATCGGAGCTAAGGTTGCTGGATGCGGCAGGGGGCACTGGTGTTCTGCGCGAAGCTTGCTCTCCTTGCGGCTTCTACTCGTTCGACCTTGTTATGGAGCGGGTCAAGAACGTCAGGGCGAGCGATCCAGACGCCGGGGCGTTCGTCGGCGATGTCACCCGGCTTGCTGCCGCCGATAAATGTTTTGACAGAGTGTTGGCCACGGGCTTGTTCCACCATCTAGACGATGAGCAGTCTATCCTGGCGGTGGAGGAGTTTCACCGTGTGTTGAAGGACGATGGCAGGGTTGTGGTTCTTGACGCCATATGGCCGATAAACAGCCTCAACCTTTTTGGCTATATGATGAGGAAGATGGATGAGGGAAAGTATGTCCGTAACGAGGAGCCTTTAAAAGATATCTTGCTCACAAAATTCAAGCCTGTCCAGGCCGGCAAATTCTCCTCAAGGTGGCTCGATTATACGCTGATGGTCCTGGAGAAGAGATGAAGCTGGCCATTGAGGCCGTATGGAGGGAGAAGAAACCTCT
>JAOUMU010000026.1 GCA_029881335.1 Nitrospinota bacterium
TATGCGCTATCCCCTGCAGACGGTGGAAGGAGTCTCCGAAGTGGCCAGCATCGGCGGATTCGTGAAGCAATATCAGGTGGAAGTGGACCCGGATGCCCTGGCCGCCTACAACATCCCCCTTTCCCGTGTGAAAATGGCGATCCAGAGATCCAACAACGATGTCGGCGGCAGGCTGGTGGAGATGGGGGAGACTGAATATATGGTCCGGGGCCGCGGGTATATCCAATCGATTGAGGACTTGAAAATTGTCCCGATAGGGGTCGACAAGAATGGTACTCCGATCTATCTTGAAAACGTGGCCAATGTACAGCTGGGTCCGGAACTTCGCCGGGGACTCGCCGAACTGAACGGCGAGGGGGAAGTGGCCGGGGGCGTGGTGATCATGCGGTTCGGCGAAAACGCTCTGGCCACCATAGAGCGGGTGCGCGCAAAGCTGGCCCAGCTCGGGGCAGGGCTTCCAGAAGGTGTGGAAATCGTTCCGGTCTATGATCGAGGTGACCTGATCGAGCGGGCGGTGGATAACCTAAAGGAGAAACTGATCGAGGAATCAGTGGTCGTCTCGCTGATCTGTCTTCTGTTCCTTCTGCACGCCCGTTCGGCGCTGGTGGCCATTCTCACTCTGCCGCTCGGCATTCTGATGGCCTTCCTGGTCATGAATTGGCAGGGGATCAACGCCAATATCATGTCGCTCGGCGGCATCGCCATCGCCATTGGCGCCATGATCGACGGCGCCATCGTCATGATCGAAAACGCTCATAAACACCTGGAAGAGGGAGAACGGCGCAAGGGAGGTCCGCTTACAATCAATGAGCGCTGGCGGGAGACAGCCCAGGCGTCAAAAGAAGTGGGCCCGGCTCTCTTCTTCAGCCTGCTCATCATCACCGTCTCCTTTCTGCCTGTCTTCACCCTGCAGGCGCAGGAGGGGCGGCTCTTCGCTCCACTGGCCTTCACCAAGACCTACGCCATGGCGGCGGCCGCCTTGCTGGCGGTGACCCTGGTTCCCGTCTTTATGGGGTATTTCATCCGGGGGAGGATACCGGCGGAGGATTCCAATCCGGTCAACCTTTGGCTCCACGCGATCCACTCCCCCCTGCTTCGGGTGGCCATAGACTGGCGCAAGGGAACACTTATCGCCGCAACGCTTATTCTCCTCAGTGGCGTTATCCCGGTTTCCAATATCGGTTCGGAATTCATGCCCCCCTTGGACGAGGGGGACATTCTATATATGCCCACCACTTACCCCGGCATCTCCATTACCAAGGCCAAGGAGTTGCTACAGCAGACCGACAGGATACTGAAAACCTTTCCTGAGGTGAGCCATGTCTTCGGCAAAGTGGGCCGGGCCGAGTCCGCCACCGATCCGGCGCCCCTTTCAATGATCGAAACGACTATCCGTCTAAAGCCTAAAGACGAGTGGCCCGATCCATCAAAAACCACCAAGGAGCTGATGGATCAGATGGACGCGGCCATTCGTTTCCCTGGGCTGGCAAACGCCTGGACCATGCCGATCAAGACCAGGATAGATATGCTCTCCACCGGTATCAAAACGCCTATTGGAGTCAAGGTCTCCGGACCAGACCTTGCCGTACTGGAAAAAGTGGCCGGGGAGATTGAGAGGGCCATGAAAATCCTTCCCGATACCCTCTCCGCTTTCGGCGACAAGGCGGCGGGCGGATATTACCTCGATTTCGATATCAATCGGCGGGAAGCAGCCCGGTATGGGCTGACCGTTGGCGATGTGCAAGACGTGATAGCCACCGCCATAGGCGGGATGAACATCACCGAAACAGTGGAAGGACTGGAGCGTTATCCCGTAAACCTGCGATACCCAAGGGGACTTCGGGACAACCTGCAAAACCTGAAGCGAGTACTCGTGCCAACTCCGACCGGGTCACAGATTCCCCTGTCTCTTGTGGCTGATATCAATCTAAGGCGCGGCCCTCCGGCCATCAAGACGGAAAACGCCCGTCCCAACGCCTGGATCTATGTGGACATCACGACATCGGACATTGGAGGCTATGTGACCCGGGCGAAGAAGACCCTTGCCGATAAGGTGAAGCTCCCCCCAGGATATACCATAGAATGGTCGGGGCAGTTTGAATATATGGAGAGGGCCGCCCAACGGTTGAAGATCGTGGTTCCGGCCACTCTGCTGATCATCTTTCTGCTCCTCTATTTTAACTTCCAGAACATGACAGAGCCGCTGGTGGTGATGCTCTCGATCCCTTTCGCCCTTATCGGGGGCTTCTGGCTGGTCTACCTTCTCGGTTACAACCTCTCGGTGGCTGTTGGCGTGGGATTTATCGCGCTGGCGGGAGTGTCGGCGGAGATTGGGGTGTTGGTGCTGACCTTCATCGACCAAGCAGTGGAGAAAAAACGGAAAGCGAAAGGCCAGCCGCTATCCGCCACAGAGATGCTCGCCGCCGTACATGAGGGAACGTCGCAACGGGTGCGCCCCATTGCCATGACGGCCACGGCTATTATAGCGGGGCTACTGCCCATCATGTGGGGGAGTGGAACCGGCTCTGAGGTGATGCGGCGAATAGCGGCGCCAATGGTGGGAGGCATGGTGACCACGACTCTGCTCTGCCTGGTGGCGTTGCCTGTGATTTACGGATACCTGCTTAACTGGAATGAGAAACGACCCTTCCCGGCAGCCGTGTCGGATGGCGCCTAAAACATAATTCAGGAAAGGATCATTACATTGAATCTACTTAAAACATTATGCGCGGCCCTGCTTATGATGGCCTCCACTTGGGTGGCGCCCACCTGGGTGGCGCCCGCTTTTGCGGCCGACGAGGAGCATATGCATGGCGATATGCATGGCGGCAGGCATGCCGAAACTGGAATGGGTAAATCTATGGACAGCGAGAATAAGGGCATGCCAGGGATGTTCATGTCCACCAAGGATATTGATGGTTACACGGTCACGTTCCACGTGATGAAAGCGTCCGCAGGGACAAAGAACGATGGCTCTCACCATCTGATGATAAAAGTGGAGCAGGGAGGCAGCGCAGTTCCGGGCCTGATCGCGAATTCCAAAGTGATTCACCCGGACGGCAAGGAGGAGTCCAGGAAGCTCATGCAAATGGGGGACTGGACGATGGCTGGGTATGACCTGGGGCACGAGGGGAAATACCAGCTGATGGTGTTGTTCAAGACCTCTGAAGGGAAGAAACACTTCGGTGGCGTCTTCTTCCCGTAAGAGATGTAGACTGATCGCGACGGGAGATGCGTGAGTTTGTTGTCCTGGGTGTGAGGGGCCCGTTGGCGCCGCCATCTACGTTCTGGCGGTTCTCGAAAATAAGTGGTTATGAACCTGATATGCACTCTACCAAATCTTTGCGCCGGTAATTGGTTTCAATAGCAGATATGCTTTCAATCCACGATGGTCCATGATAGCGTAGCTTAATGGTTTCCAGTCAACAGAACTCGTCTGGAGTCTCGCTGTGTGGACGCCTTTCCTGAGAGTGAGAATAATGAATAGCGCTATGTTATGGCTGGCGTTGGTGGTCTTCGCCTGGGGTGTGGTGGCGTATGGGCTCACCACCGGAGTTTTACCGAACAAAAGCAACTGGATTCACAAGTCAGATTCGCCTGGCGGTTTTTGGATATGCATGGCCGCCTGGGTGTCCATGGCGTCATACTCTCTGTATAGATTGATCACTTATTAAATTGATCTATCCTGACATGTCAGGTCCCTTCCGCCTGATCAATGGACTTCATCAACCTGGCCGGGCGTAGCGGTCTATAAGGCTGAAAATCTCATCGATCTTTTCGTCCCCTTCTCCTTCTTCCACGGCGTGTTTGACGCAGGTTTTGATATGCCCTTTCAAAATCTCCATATTCGCCTTTTTCAATAGCGACTGGATGGACAGGATCTGCTTAGAGATATCGACGCAATAGCGCTCCTCCTCCACCATTCTCACGATGCCGTCCAGTTGTCCGCGGGCTGTCTTCAGCGTCAGCAGCGCCGAGCCCTTCACATCCTGCAACATGGCGCCCGCCCCTATTCGGCGGAGGCCACTGCGGTGGGAGTGTATCCCGCCTCACTGACCGCGTCTTTCAGGGCGATGTCGGTCACCTGTGGATTTACGGTCACCTGAGCCTTCTTTCCTTCCAGGTCCACTTTCACATCACTCACCCCATCCACCTCGGTCAGCGCTTCGGTGACGTGGCGGACGCAGTTGTTGCAAGTCATTCCTTCGATCGATATTGTCTTCTTCATCTCATTTCTCCTCATGGTTTAGTTGAATCGTTTCAGTCTCAAGGCGTTTGTCACCACCGATACCGAACTCATGCTCATGGCCGCCGCCGCGAAAGCAGGCTGGAGCAGAGGTCCACCGAAGAGGACCAGCGCTCCCGCCGCCACTGGTATCCCCAAGATGTTATAGAAAAACGCCCAGAACAGGTTCTGCTTTATATTACGCACCATTGCCCGGCTCAGCCTCACGGCCCGGGCCACTCCGCGCAGGTCGCCAGACATCAGCACTATATCGCCGGTCTCCATGGCCACGTCTGTTCCGTGCCCCATGGCGATCCCCACATTCGCCCTCGCCAGCGCCGGGGCGTCGTTGATTCCGTCTCCCGCCATGGCCACCTTGAGCCCCTGCTCCTGCATCTCGCGCACGATTCGCTCCTTATCTTCGGGCAGAGCCCTGGCAGCCACTTTATCTATCCCCGCATCGGCGGCGATGGCTTTTGCGGCGCGTTCGGAGTCCCCGGTGATCATCATGGTGGTGATCCCCATCGCCTTCAGCCCCGTGATCGCCTCACGGCTGTTTTGCTTGATCGGGTCCGCCAATCCCATTATCGCCGCCAACATGCCGTCGACAGCAAGGGCCAGGGGAGTTTGTCCCTTCTCTTCCAGGAGTTCGAGGATCGATTCCGCTGGAGCCATATCAGCGCCTTCCAGTTTCACATAATCAGGTTTGCCCACGATCACTCGCTGACTCTCCACCACACCCTCCACACCGAAGCCTGGAGTGGATTTCACATCCTCGGCCATGTGCGCATGGATGCCTCGCGTTTGCGCCCCCTTCACCACGGCCCTGGCCAGTGGGTGCTCGGAGCCAGACTCCACCGCCGCAGCCATCCGCCACAGCAAGTCTTCATCGAATCCGTTGAGAGGATGGAACGAGACCACCGCCGGATTGCCTTCCGTTATGGTGCCGGTCTTGTCGAACACCACCATGTCCACCTGATTCAATATCTCCAGGGCGGCGGCGTCCTTTATCAATATGCCCATCTCCGCTCCACGCCCAGAGCCCACCATTATGGCGGTGGGAGTGGCCAGCCCCAGCGCGCAGGGGCACGCGATGATCAATACGGAGATGAATATGGTGAGCGCGAAGGTGAAGGGCTGGCCCGACAAGAGCCATGCCCCGGAAGATAGCAGAGCCACCGCCAGCACCACCGGCACGAAGACGCCGGACACCTGGTCCGCCAGTTTGGCGATAGGCGCCTTGGAGCCTTGAGCGTCCTCTACCAGCTTGATTATCCGGGCCAGGGTGGTTTCCGCGCCAACCTTCTCCGCGCGTATCTCTATGGCGCCCTCGCCGTTGATGGTCCCGCCGGTGATCTTCTCCCCCGGTTTCTTGAACACAGGCATGCTCTCACCCGTCAGCATGGACTCGTCGACCGTGGTCTCTCCCTTCAGCAAAGTCCCATCGGTGGGTATCTTTCCTCCTGGGCGAACAAGTAACCTGTCACCATGGGCCACATCCTCCAGGGGGATGGTCCTGGTGATTCCGTCTTCTATTAAAGTGGCTTCCGCCGGGGCCAGGGTCATAAGGCGCTTTATCGCCGAGGAGGCGTTTTTCTTTGCCCTATCCTCCAGGTACTTGCCCAGCAGCACCAGGGCGATGATCAGCCCCGCCGCCTCAAAATACAGATCATGGACCATGTGATGGTTCCCGCCGAAGATGGCCACGGTCCCGGTAATTGAATACAGGGCAGCGGCGCCGGTGCCCATGGCAACCAGGGTGTCCATGTTCGGCCCCCCATGGATGATGGCGTTGTAGCCGGATGTGTAGAACCTGCGACCGGCGAAAAGGATTGGCAAAGTGAGAAGCAACTGGAATAGTGCGAATCGGACAGGGCTGGTTTCCGGCGCTATAAGGTCCGGCAAAGGCATTCCCGCCATCGAACCCATGGTGACAATACCCAGCGGCACGGCAAACCCCGCAGCCAACGCCAGATTGAATATTGGGCGATGGATCAACGGCTCATCCGGCTCCTTTTGGGCGTGGGCGTCCAGCGCCTGGTAGCCTGCCTTCTCTATAGCCTTTTTCAGATCGGACAATCTGGCTCTGGACGGATCGTATGTGATGGTGGCCTTTTCCGTGGCCAGGTTCACCGCCGTCTCCACCACACCATCGGTGTTTTTCAGTTGACGCTCGATCCTGGCCGAGCATGCGGCGCAGGTCATGCCGCCAACAGGGATGACTACCTTGGCCGGGGCAGGTTCGGAAGCGATGTAACCCGCCTTTTCCACTGCATGTATCACCATGTCCCTGCTCAGCTCCGGGTCACCTGGGATGACCACCAGCTTTTCGGTCATAAGGTTGACGGTAGCCTTGGCCACGCCGGGGATTTTTTTCACATGGCGCTCTATGGCGCTGGCACAGGAGGCGCAGGTCATCCCCTGGATGTCGAAGGAGATCTTTTCCATTCCGATTGATGGGGCAGCGGTTGGCGTCAGATCGTCGCCCGGTTTCAATTCTGAATCCAACAATTTCGCGTCATTGCTCATTGTTCAAACCTCCCAATTCGGCAGATAATCCGAAACATTCATTAATGTCTATGGCCCCACCCCACCAGGGGAGGGGATTTCATCTACAATCTACTCCCTCAGCACGAAATTGTCAATTTATGTTTGAAGGTTGTAAGCGATCACTGTTATCTTCAAATGGAATCAGAGTTAGCTTCAATTGTCTTATGTAACTGTACGTTACTGCTAAACTGATAATTACGCCCCCCTTTTCGCCGGTTTCTCCACTTTTCAAAGCGGCTTTCAGGGGCTATTAAGCGCTCCTTTAGCGGCGCGACAATATTTTAGTGTGGCACTGACTAAGGGAGGTTTACAGATTCACCCCCTCTCCAGCCGGGCCAGGTCCGCCTTGCTGTTGACGTTGATGAATGATTCCAGTTCCGGCTCCACTTGCCGCAATTCATCTTCGCCTATCAGCGTCTTCTCGATGGCGCCGCGGAACTCGTCGAACTGGATTGAGACGGCTTTGATCCTGTCGAGATGTTTTTCCACGGCGTTTTTGCGATACACAGCAAAGAGACCCTGCTCCCGTGCCGCCGTCAATGGGATTACCGCGTCGCCTGAAACGCCGACCGACCGGCGGATGACGAAATCCACCATGGCTGGGGAGGCCAGTGGCATGTCGCATGCCAGGAGGAATATCTCGTCGGCGCCGGTATGGTGGAAGGCCGCATGGAGACCGGACAGGGGACCCATCCCCTTTATCACATCGGTGAACACCGGATGGCCTGAGCCCAAGTATAGCTCCGGATTGTTGGCTATGATAACCACTGAATCAGCCGCCACCGCGGCCTCCAAAGCCCAGGCCACCATTGGCTTTCCGCGGAATAGCGCCAGGCCCTTCTCTCCGCCGCCGAACCGTCTGCTGGCGCCCCCTGCCAGCACCGCGGCGATCATGGGCGGGGGGAGTTACTTCCGGCACAGGTCATGGATGCTCCTCCACCCAGTGGCTGCCATCGGTAGTAAATTCTTTTTTCCAGATGGGGACCCGTTTTTTCAGTTCATCGATCATCCATTGGCAGGCGTCGAAGGCGGGGCCCCGGTGGGAGCCGACCGCTACTATCAGGACTATATTCTCGTTTATCCCGATCTCTCCGGTTCTGTGGATCACCAGACATCCGAGGATGTCGAACCTGTTCATGGCATCCTTTTCCAGCCGGTCCAGTTCTTTCTCCGCCATGGCCGGGTATGCTTCAAAATCTAGCTTCACCACATCCTTGCCTCTGGAGAAGTCGCGCACCATTCCCAAAAAGGAGACGACACCACCGGCGCTTTTGTACCTGGAGGCGAGGGACCGGATTTCCGTGCCGATATCGAAATCCTCGTGTTGAATTCTGGCCATGAGAGGTCTCCGATGTTAATTGTCTATTGGAGGATTATCGCCGCAACGGGGGCGGATTGTAAGAGATAATTCCGGCGGCGCGAGAAGGGAGAGGAGAGGGTGGTGGCGCCCCTTATATCTTCGCCCTCTTGCCTGCGCCACTGGCCACGGCCCGGCTGAGATTTTCCTTTTCCCGGCGGGACCATATCATGACCACGGGGCTGGCCACGTAGATGGATGAATATGTGCCTATCAGGATGCCAATGGTAAGAGCGAAGGCGAAATCGTGGATCACCTCGCCACCCAGGAAGAAGAGGGCCAGCAAGGTGAGCAGCGTGGCTCCGGAAGTGAGAATAGTGCGGCTCAGTGTCTGGTTGATGGATAGATTCAGCATTTCCTTAAGAGGCATTCCGCGGCGTAGGCGCAGGTTCTCCCTTACTCGGTCGAACACGACTATGGTGTCGTTGAGTGAATAACCGATAACCGTCAGGATAGCCGCCAACACTGTGAGGGTAAACTCCTTGTCCAACACGGAGAAGGCGCCGACAGCGATAATGGCGTCATGGGCCGTAGCCACGATAGCGGCCACACCGAATTTGAACTCGAACCGCAAAGTTATGTAGATCAAAATGCCAATAATGGAATAGAAGATGGCCAGCATCGCTTTTTCTTTCAGGTCCGCGCCTACTTTCGGGCCCACCACTTCCACACGCTCCACGGTAAAGCCCTTGCCGTATTTCTCGCGCAAGACCCTCTCCACTATCATGGCGGTGGTCTCCTGGTCGGAGGCGGTTTCTTCCGCCTTGGCCAGGTTCATCAATATCTCCTCCGGCCTGCCAAACTCCTGGATGGAAAAATCCCCCAGATCCAGCCGATTCACCAGGGAGCGCAGCTCTCCCAGGTCCGCAGGCTTGGCGAACTTGAGCTGCATCAAGGTTCCGCCTTTAAAGTCGACCCCATATTTCAAGCCTCCATGGTAGACCATGGAGCCGATGGAGGTGAGTATCAGGGTGGCGGAGATGGCGGCGCATATGGCCCAGGCGCCAAGAAAGTCGATTTTTGTATTTGGTGGTATCAGTCTGAACATTGTTTTATATGCTAAGCTGCGTCACTCTCCGATTGGAGAGATACGCGTTGAAGATTGTCCTGGACACGAAGACCGCAGTGAACATGCTGGCGCAAAGGCCGATAGACAGCGTAACGGCGAATCCTTTAACCGGTCCGGTGCCGAATTGGAACAAGCATACCGCAGCGATAAGCGTGGTGACGTTTGAATCTACGATTGTGAGAAAAGCCCTGCCGAATCCCTGATCCATGGCAGTGCGCACGGACTTGCCCAGAAGCAGTTCCTCCCGGATCCTTTCGAACACCAGGATGTTGGCGTCCACCGCCATGCCGATGGTCAAGATTATGCCGGCGATACCGGGCAGGGTGAGGGTGGCGCCGAAATATGACATGGCCGCCATTAGCAAAAAGAAGTTCATGATCAGGGCGACATTGGCCACAAACCCGGCGAAGCGGTAGTATACCAGCATGAAAAGCAGGACCGCCAAGGTGCCGATTATCCCAGCATAAAGCCCGCTTTGCACTGAATCTTGTCCAAGAGAGGGACCAACTGAGCGCTCCTCCAGCCTGACAAGTTTCGCCGGCAAAGCACCCGCCCTCAACACCAGGGCCAGATCACGCGCCTCCTCGGAGGTGAAGCTGCCTTCTATCATAGCGCTGCCGCCGGTGATGGCCTGGCGGATGACTGGAGCGGAATAGACACTACCGTCCAGCACTATGGCCATTCGTTTTCCAACGTTATCCGAGGTCAACTTGCCGAAAATTCTTCCCCCTTCACTATTGAAGGTGATGGAGACATATGGCAGGTTGAACTCGTCGAAATCCACCCGGGCGTTGGTGAGCATATCCCCGGTAAGTTCCACTTTGTTCCTTAGCAGGTAAGGGATCCTGCCAGTCACCTTGTGAGTCACCGGGTCGAATTGTTTTTCGTATAAAAGGGAGGTTCCGGCCGGTACGCCCCTTTCCTTGGCGGTTTCAGGGGACATTTTGTCATACACCATCCTGAATTCGAGTTGCGCCGTTACGTCTATGATCTTGAGCGCCCTGGCGCGGTCTTTTACACCTGGAAGCTGGATTAATATCCTGTTCTCTCCCTCCTGCACGATGGTGGGCTCGGCCACGCCGAACTGGTCTATCCTGTTTCTCAGGGTTTCAAGCGCCTGGCTGATTGAGTTATCGTATACCTGTTTTCGGTATTGGGAGTTGAAGCGGAAGGTGACACTCCCTTTGCTTTCATTCCGGCCAGTCTCCTCCAGAATCGAGTAATTCTCCTCCACGGCGTCCACCGCCTGCTGGGCAGTGGCGGCGCTGGGGAACCTGGCCTCCAGATTCTCCCCCTCACGGCTGATGGAGATCGCTTTGATATCTTTTCCAGAGAGGAACTCCTCCAGTTCGGTAGAGGTCTTGTCCAGGTTTTTCAGAACAGCTTCATCGGCCTGCACTTCATATATCAAGTGCATGCCACCCTGCAGGTCCAGCCCCAGGTTGATATTCTTTTCCAATGGCAGGGCCACCAGCATGGCGACTCCCAGAATCCCGAGGCTGAGCAGAATTCTCCACATATTAGGGTTGTTCATTTTCTAATCCTTGTCGTCCTTTAGAAGGCTCTCTTTTACCCGCTCGGAGATGGAAGATTTGCGGATTTTTACTCGCACATTCTCCGCCACAGTTAGGGTGACAATGTCGTCCTTTATCTTATGAACCACTCCATACAGGCCACCAGAGGTGACCACAGAATCACCTTTATTCAGCCCACTCTGCATATCCTGGGTCTCCCTGCCTTTTTTCATCTGGGGGCGGAAAAGAAACATGTATATGACCAGGAACAGCAGTCCGTAGAAAACGAGCATGACAGTAAGATGGCCTCCCGTATCCGGCGCACCCTCCGGCGCGGGGGAGAAGGAGGAGAATATGCCCGCAAAATGCTCTAAAAACATTGAAATTACCTTGGAAATGGAAAAGGGTAATCTTAAATCAAACCCCGGGTTAATGCAAGAGAAACAATAAAAACAAGTGAGCGCCGGAAGGATAGGGTTTATAATCTGCGCAAATCACGCATGAAAGACGCATAGGAAAACATTTACAAGGTTGAAAATCATGGACACTTCCGGATTCACCAGAATCAGATACGAGCAAGCCGCCAAAAGCGGGAAGGGTAAGGCCGAATATTTGGCCGCGCTGGAAAGGGCAGTGGGGATGGAGCTGACGAAGTCAATGGAGGTTATTGCCGCCCGGATCATTGATCAGCTTAATCAGGAGGGACACAACTTGGTCAGGATGGAGGATGAAATCCTCGCATTTGGCGATAACCGTTCCGAAGACGAGCCAAGCCTGGTGGTCGACATCATGGCCACCTGCGGAGTCTCCGTCACGGACGAAATCCCTGAACCCCGCCAGGAGACAACGGAGGAGAGGTGGTTTTTCCAGATGGCGGACAGGATTTTCGAAAAGTATATGGACCAGGGCTACGACACCCTGACGCCGGATGAGAAGATATTCCACGATGTCGACCAACTGGACAGGGAAGTGAACAATGGGGGATTTGCCCAGTACTTCTCCAACTCCGCAGGGCAAAACGCCCACCAGGCGTTGGCTGCGCTAACCGCCCTTGGGGCGCGGAAATCAGCCATGCTTTTGAGTGATGCCATCGCTCTTTTTCCCGGAAAGATCATTCCCCAGGATGATGGCGAGAGAATGAAAGCAGTGGAGCAGGTCGAGACCGAGCAGCCAGGCGAATTGAATAAGTTGGATGATCTTTATTACGGGTCGGCGGAAGATTTGCTGGTGCTGCTGTATATACATGGACATGGAGGCGCTAATTGATTTTATCCCTCCATAATGTCTGTGTCTGATATATATTACTATTATGTATTGCGGATTGACTAGAGCGGCCTTTGGCAATATGTTAGTCTGGTCACTCCAGATTTATAAAACTAGATGATATGAGGTTGGAAAAATGAGGATGCAAAGCATAATATTTGTTTTCACCATGCTGATATTCGCTTTCGAGGGCACAGCGTGGTCGGCCAATCCGCTGCCATGGGAGGTACCCACGCCATTTGAAAGCGGCGTTATTGATTATACTGTGAAAGGGACGAAGGACAACCGTGATGGTGTGAAAGGGAATATGACCCTGTTTTTCACCGAATATGGCAAAAACCGGGCCATGCGCTTTATCGGGAAGGTTAAGGATGACGAGGGAAACTGGTCTGATATGGACGTGACCTCCATCGTTACTCCCGAATCGGTGATCAGCGTCAATATCATGAAAGACAGAGAAGGTGGAGTGCATAAGGAGGGGAGGAAGTGGACCAATCCTGCCAGGCATTACGCCGCTTCCTACGCCAGGCTGAGCGATGAGAAAAAGAAGGAGTATCGCCGAATCTCAAAGAGCGAAAAAACCCAAATGGAGTTCAACGGGATGTTGCTGAACTTCGGTACTGGGAAACCGGGAAAGGTGGCCGGATATTCCTGCGACTCGTTGCAGATTATGACTGTGGATATGTGCTTTCTGGAAGGATCGCCGATCCCCATCGAAGGCTCCGCCATAATATACGATTTCACGGCCCGGAAGATCACCCCCAACGCCCGGGTGTCGTCGACACATTTCCAACCTCCGGCCGGTGTGGAGCTTGTCGTGGATCCGGAGCAGGAGGAGAGTTCGAAACAGATGGCTGTCATGTTCGTGGAGAACGCAGTGAAGATAGCTGGCATAACTAATGCTATAAAGGGGATTTTCTCTGGCGGAAGCGATGATTCAGGTCAGGATGCCGGTACCGGGCAAAAGAGCGCGCCAAAGGATGAGGATCAACCTGAGAATGATCCTGCCAAGAACGCCGGCAAAGCCATAAATGAGGGTATCAACAAGCTGAAGAGCATATTCGGCAACTAGCGCCACCGCTTTTTAGTTTGAGGGGATTTAAAACCCCGTCCGCGGTTTTGGCCTTGGACGGGGTTTTTCTTGTTGTTGTGACGCATAAGGAGCTCTTGACCAAAATCCTCGCACGTCATAAATGATGTGATCGTTTGCACCATGGATGACAAATGCCAACATTGCCTTGCCGGAAGCCGAGATTGGATAGATAATGACCCATATGTGCGATGCAAGAGATGTAGAAAAGTGTCCCGGTCCCGGTGGCCCCACCATGGCTCGATCCATGAAAGACGCCAGGGCCTATCACCAGTGGGTATACGAGTCATTCGAAAAGTGGCTGTTGCGAAATGGCGCCACTCTGGAAATAGGCGCGGGGCATGGAGAGTATTCTGAATTACTCCTGGGTCTGGATGGGAAATTGACTGTCACGGATATAGACTCGGAAGCAGTGGAAATCGTCGACCGCAGGTTTGCCGGTATGGATGACGTCACAGTTATTCGGATGGATGGCATTGAGCCAGAGCGGCTCGAAATGGTTTTCGAAAACATTGTTGCGCTAAACATCATGGAACATATCGAGGACGATTTGGGATTCGCGCGCGGGATGTATGAGGTGTTAAAGCCGGATGGAAGGGCAATCGTGTTCGTACCTGCGTTTCCTCTCCTCTACTCTGAAATAGACGCTCAAGCTGGTCACCACAGAAGATACACTTCCAAGGGAGTAAGAGAAGTCTTGGAAAACGCCGGATTTTCCGTTATAAGTATGCGGTACTTCAATTTCGTTGGTTTCTTCGGATGGTATTTAAACAAGTTGACTGGATCTGGTGTCGATTCTGAGGCGACCAATTTCCAGGTGAAGTTGTTTAACTACATTGTCCCCATAGTCAGAAAGCTGGAAATGTTCAACTGGCTGTGCGGACAATCAATAATCGCGGTGGCGGAAAAAAAAGGGGGATAGCCCCCCACATTCAACGCCTTTGCTTCCCTGCGTAGTCTCAAGAATAGTCAGGGCGGTGGCTTTGTGGCATTAACCGCGGATATGTCAGAAAGAGACCCCGGTCAGGCTCTCGCCTCCTGCCCCGGTTCGGCGGAGGTATGCCTCGCCAGAAACCGCTTTCGCTCCCGGGCATCCGGCCACATGGCGAATAATCCGCCGATTCCCATCAGGAACGCTCCCACCCACAACCATTTCACCAGCGGATTCACATGCACCTTGAATGTGGCGGAATCATCCTGGTTCAATGAGGCGAAGATCACGTAAAGGTCCTCTTTCAAGGTAGTGCGGATTGCCACTTCGGAGGTGGGTTGGGGCTGTTCGCCTCCCCGCCAATCCCTCATGATATGGGTGTTCCGTTCTGGAGTGACATAACCGAGCTTTTCGCCGGCTTGCTCCACCAGCAGCCACGCCGTGATCTCCGAAAGCGTTGTTTTTGGCTGGGTGGAGTCGTATTTCAAATATGTGAGGGTATAGTCCTTGATATGGATTTCATCGCCTGGCCGGACAGTTTTTTCCACTTCGGTGTTGTACCAGGAGCCGGTGAAGCCCACAAAACAGCAGACCACCCCTATATGGACGATATAGCCGCCATACCGGCGCTTGTTCCTCAGGACCAGGTTGATGGTTGCCTTGAAGAAGTTTTCCTTGTTGGTGTTGGAGCGGGCCAATACGCCGCGGGCGATCTCCGTGCCGATGGTGAATGTGACAAAGGCGCATACCGTAAGGCTGAACAGCGGCAACGGCTCGTTGGCGCCCAGGGCGAAGAATATGGCGGAAGCGATCATGGTCAGGATCAGCGGGGTGATGAAGTTCTTTCTGGTGTTCACCCAGGTGGCCTTTCGCCAGGAGATGAGCGGGCAGATGCCTGTCAGCAGCAGCAGGCCCAGCCCGATGGGGATCATTACCTGGTTAAAGAAGGGAGGCCCCACGGTGATCTTCTGGCCCCGAACAAGCTCCGAGATCATGGGAAACATTGTTCCCCACAGCACGGCGAACGCCGCCCCCAGCAACATAAGGTTGTTGAACATAAAAGTGGATTCCCGGGAAAGCACCGAGTCCAGTTCGTTCTTGCTTTTCAGAAGAGGCAACCGCGAAACGATAAGATATGTGGAGAAGGCTGTCACCAGAACCAGGAACACGCCGAAGTATATTCCAACGGTGGATTCGCCGAAGGAGTGGACCGAGGAGATGAGCCCGGAGCGGGTGATGAAGGTGCCGAATATGATCAGAGCGAAAGTAATGGCCACCAGGGTCATATTCCACACCTTTAGCATGTCCTTCTTTTCCTGGAGCATCACCGAGTGCAGATAGGCGGTCATAGTCAGCCACGGAAGGAAAGATGCGTTTTCCACCGGGTCCCATGCCCAGTATCCACCCCATCCCAGCTCCACATAGGCCCAGTTTGCGCCGAAGATATTTCCGAAGGTCAGGAATATCCAGGCGAAGATTGTCCATCGGCGGGTGGTGCGGATCCATATGTCCCCCAGCCTGTTGCTAAGCAGCGCCGCCATGGCGAAAGCGAAAGGAACGGTGAAGGCGACAAAGCCCACATAAAGGGTGGGGGGGTGGAAGATCATGCCTGGATTCTGGAGCATCGGGTTGAGTCCGTATCCGTCTTTCACCAGAAAGGGCATCCTCTCGAACACAGGGGAGGCGATCACCATCAATAACCCAAACAGGACAAAAACGGAAGAGATGATAGACACCACGAAGGGCATCAGGTTCCGGTTGCGGTGACGGTTTTGCATGATGACGAGAGTGGTGAAGAGCCCCAGCATCCACACCCAGAAGAGAAGCGAGCCTTTTTGCCCAGCCCAGAAAGCGGTGAGGGCGTATATCCAGTGCAACTCGCTGTTGGTGTAGCTATACACGTAATCGATAGTAAAGTCGTTGCCCAGTAGGGCGTTGAGGAGCGCGACCGAGGCCAGAGTGTGCAGGGCAAAGACAGTGAGAGCCGCCCTCTCGCCGCTTCGGATAAGCTGTTCGGAGCCGAACTTGACACCCAGTAGCGGGACCACCATAGCGTAGACGGAGACGAAAAGCGCCACCAGGAGAGTATATTCACCAAACTCGTTCATAAAAACGCCTCGATAATTAATTTGACGCCATGGGGGCGTCACTGTTTTGGGACAAGGCCACGACAGCTGGCGGCGCCACGAGTGGCAAAGCCATCGGTCAGGAAGCTTCCTTCATCTCTTTGGCGGCGTCATATCTGGAAGGGCAGCTTGTCAAAAGCTTCGTGGCGATCAGAGTGCCATCGTCGGCCAACTGGCCTTCCACCACAACGGAGGTCTCGTCCTGGAACATGTCCGGGGCGATCCCTTTATACTCCACCGGCAAGGAATGCTTGGATTTGTCCACGATCCTGAACCGCAACTTGAGGTTGGCAGCGTCGTTGGCGATGGATCCTGGCAACACAGAACCCTCCAGACGGAGGAAAACATTCTTCGCCTTGGACCCCATCGACTGCACCTCGGAGACGGTGTAGTAGTAGCTGCCACTGGCGTTCACGCCGGTAAAGATGAGGTAACCTATGGCCAGGACTATTATGGAAGCCCCAGCCAAGAATTTTTTCTGGGCTTTATTCATGATTATTATAGACTTTTTGAAGCCACTGCCTAAGGAACACTTCTTGTGGCTTTATTCTAATGGAAAAAGGCCAGCATGTTCAACTGTTTGTTTCAGGGACGCATTTTTAACGCTGGGTGAGGCGTTCTAGGTGGCTTCATCCAGCTCTTCGGCGGCCACTTGTCTGGAAGCTCATTGTGTCAGCATGTTTCTGGCCATAAAACCTCTGAGCCTTGTTCATATGTTGTTTGACCAAAAAATATTTAACGTTGCAACTCATTGCAGACCGGCAACAATATTCGTAGTCGTGATGGGTTCGCTCTCCGCTCCCAATAGAGCCACTCACCAGGGGACAAAAGCCAGGTCTCATTCTCCCGGAGGTTCTCCTTCCGGCTTATTTGGGCGAAAGGAAGCGTGGTAAACTGTCTCCATGGGGTGAGCCGCTTTGCGTAACGGTGGATGACGTGGGCGCAAACGGCCATCTCGAATCGATGTAAGGGAAGGAGTATGAGAAGCTCGAAAAAGATAGTGTTGATAAGGGGCATGGTTTGTTCCTCCTGTGTTGATAAGGTTTTTTAGCGACTCCATATATCAAACACAGGAACAGGGCGGGGCATCAATCCCTGATTTTTACCGGATAGAAGTGATGGCGATAATAGTATGAAGAATTCAATAATTGATAAAGCGATCAAGGGCATGTTCTTGGTGGGTTTGTTTGCGCTGGCGATGATCCTTGGCGCGTTCATGATGTTCTATGGCATACCTCCGGCGGATTCGATGCGTAATGCGTTTTTTGGCGGAATGGCCTATCTGGAAAAACAGTCAACCAACAGGAAACTCAAATTGCATGGTGACCAGTGGAAGGACTCCAGGTTCGAGAAGTCTGGTGTGACGATCCACAATATCGAAAAATCGTATTACGGATACACCCTGGTTACCAACGGCGCCTTCAACGGGGCGTGGCTTTTGGATATGAAAGGCAAGGTGGTCCATCAATGGAAAGCGCCGTTTCGGATCGCGTTCCCCGCTTCTAGGCATATAGTGGATTCAGTCAAGGAATCCAGGATCTATTGGCGAAAAGCCTGGTTGTTTCCCAATGGAGACCTGTTGGGGATTTACGAGGCGCTGGGGGACACTCCCTACGGCTATGGACTGGTAAAAGTAGATAAGAACTCAAATGTGTTGTGGGGTTTTTCGGACAATATCCATCATGACTTGTGGGTGGCCGATGATGGAAAAATCTATGCGCTGGCCCATAGAATACAAACCTCCGCGCCGTCCAATATGCAATTCATCAATCCCCCTTTTTTAGAGGACTTTATTGTTATTCTTTCACCTGATGGAAAGGAGCTTGACCGGATAAACATTTTGGAAGCCATCGAAAAATCAGAATACGCGAGCATGTTGTACCGCTTGAAACTTGACTGGCAATACAATGGCGACTTTCTGCATACGAACACGGTAAGGATAGTTCCTGAGTCGTTAGACGGCAAACTCCCCTTTCTGAAAAAGGGATTGATAATAATAGCCTCCAGAAATATGAACTTTGTGGGCCTGATCGACCCCGGAGAGAAAAAACTGGTGTGGAGCCAAAACTCGTTTTGGGCGTATCTTCACGATCCGGAATTCACGGAGAGTGGAACAGTGATGCTTTTCGACAACACTGGTGATTTTATAGCCACGCAAAGTTCAAGGATTTTGGAATACGATCCTATGGAGATGAAGATTGTATGGGAATGGAACGGTGATAAGGATCGGCCCTTGATAAGCTTGATGCGTGGCTGCAAGCAGAGGTTGCGCAACGGGAATATCCTGGTAACCGAGTCGGACGGAGGACGGCTGATTGAGGTGACCAGGGAGAAAGAAGTGGTGTGGGAATACATAAATACTGAGAGAAGGATGCTAGATGGAGATGAAAAGATTGCTGTCCTTTCCGGCGCCAGGAGGTACACTCGCGCACAGTTGCCGTTTCTGGCTGAACCTTAGAATCCCGGCGGATAATGACAATTAATCGGCCCACCACCTTGCATGTTTCGGCCAGGCACGCCTTTTCCCCTCCAGTGGCCATGGCCAGACAATCCCGGCAAAGGGAGCGCAGGGGGTGATCCTTGCGTGGAAGTAGCGCTGGTGCGATAATGGTTCCCCATCATAAAGGAGGTAATCAAACCATGCACAAGCATATGCGGCTATTGATTTTCATGGCTATCGTGTTACTGGCTATTGCTTTCCCCGGAGCTGCGCTGGCCCAGGGCGACAAGGAACTATTGGAATTGGCCAAAGAGTATTTCGAACCATTGCCGAGCAAACCGGAATTCAAGAAGGACAACCCAGGATCCGCGGCGAAGATAGAGCTTGGCAAGATGCTCTATTTTGATAAAAGGTTATCCTCCTCCAACGTCTTCTCCTGTAACTCATGCCACGATCTGGCCTTGGGGGGGACAGATAATTCCAGTTTCTCCATAGGGCACAAGTGGAAGAAGGGAGGACGAAATGCCCCCACAGTTTTCAACGCCGCGCTTCATCTGGCCCAGTTCTGGGATGGGCGAGCGGAGGATGTGGAACAACAGGCCGGTATGCCGGTGCTAAACCCGGTGGAGATGAACGCCAGTGAGGGGAGGGTGATTGAAAGGCTCGGATCGATCCCCGAATATGCGAAGATGTTCGCAGATGCGTTCCCCGGCGAAAAGTCTCCCCTTACATACAAGAACGTAGCCAAGGCCATCGGGGCCTTTGAGAGGACACTGTTGACTCCCTCCCGGTTCGACCAGTTCCTGGCGGGCAAACTCGACGCCATTACAAAAGCGGAGAAGGAAGGGCTAAAGCTTTTCATAGACACTGATTGCGTCATCTGCCACAACGGAGTGACCGTGGGAGGCCAGGCGTACCAGAAGTTTGGCGTGTTCAAGAAGCCGGATTTCCTCACAGACAATGGAAGGTTCGACGTTACCAGGAACAAAGACGACATGTATGTGTTCAAGGTTCCCTCGCTACGCAATATCGAGCTTACTTATCCCTATTTCAACAACGGAGCTGTGTGGGATCTGAAAGAAGCGGTGAAAATTATGGCCGAGGTTCAGCTGGGAAACAACCTAAGCGATCAGGACGCCGCAAAGATAGTGGTATTCTTAAAATCACTGACGGGCGACAAGCCGAAAATCGAGCTGCCTCTGCTGCCACCCGCCACTGTGTCGACCTCCCGGCCTGATACCGACTGACGGATAATATTCACAGATGGCAAGCCGGGGGCGTTGAGGAGGGCCTCCGGCTTTTTTTTGCGCCTGGAATCAGGCCCTGGTTTTCACCCGGCATTCATCCCATAACTCTTGGGGCAGAACCACAGACTCCGTGAAGGGTATCCCTGGAATTCCCCTGCTGGTGTTCATGTTTATTCCGTGCCGCAGGTATGCCTTGTATGCCAGTTGGCTGCAATAAAACGCTTCTTCCGTGTCGGAGAGGTTGAACCATATGTTGTAAGGCTTTTGCCGCTCTGCCTGCTCTACGCAATAGTTTGCCACATCTATACGAATTCTTGACTGCTCCTCGGGGGATAGGCCCTGACCGGCCACCGGGTCTGCGATACCGTAAAGCGTGTCGATCAGGCCTCCCCGGTCGTCATACATGGCGTCTGTGTCCCACCCGTTTCCCGGCACATTAAACTCAATCACCTTTCGTTTAGCGCCGGCTTCCACGCATCTGCCTCCGGGCCCGGTGTATATGACAATATGATCCACCTCCCCTGGAATGATCTTTCCGATCAGGCGCCATATCTGGCCGCGAAGAAATGCTGGATCGCCATCGGTGGTGCAGACAAGGTCCCCGGTCCTTACGGCGAGTCCGTTGATATTGTATTCATGGGTTTGCGTCACTTTTTCAAAAGCCATAACGTCCTTTCTAAAAGGTTTCCGAAAATATAAAGGATTATGATGACAGCGGCAAGAAAAAGGGGAGTTGATCTTCCACATTGGGTAAACTACGTTGACAACCGCAGCTGCGGAACCTTTTGACATTTCCATTGCATGTGGTAGACTTTCTGGCCTGACCAAATTAAAACTTCATATTATAGTTATATCTTACGTATGGATATTTTGCGGGCTATTCCACACCGGCCACCGTTTCTGTTTGTTGACAGGGTAGTGTCTGCCGAGGAGAAGAGGATTGTGGCCGAAAAGAGCCTGGCGCCGGAGCTTGATTTCTTCCAGGGGCATTATCCCCATTTCCCAATCATGCCGGGAGTCTTGACGCTGGAGAGCCTTTTCCAGGCCGGAGCCATACTACTGTCGTCCCTTGTCGCAGAGGCTGGGGGCAAGGGGGTCCCTGCGCTGACCAGGATCCGTGACGCCAAATTCAAAAACATGGTCAGGCCGGGGGACGTTCTGACGCTGGAAGTGGAGATGGAGGAGCAAGTGGGCCCTGCGTTTTACATGAAGGGTATCGCCTCGGTGAACGGCAAACAGGCTGCCAGTGTCCGGTTCACATGCGCTCTGGTCCAAATGGGGGAGGAGGCAAAATGAGCTTTTTGCGACTGGAGGGGAAAAAGTTTCTGGTATTCGGCGTGGCAAACAGAAAATCGGTGGCCTATTTCATCTCCGACATAATATTGAAAGAAGGAGGCCAGTTGATCCTCTCCACGCTCAACCAGGAGAGGAAGGAAGCAGCCGAAAAGCTGTTCCCTGGTCAGGAGACCCATGTGTGCGATGTCTCCTCCCAGGAGGATATAGACGCCCTGGCGACTGAGGTGGGGAAGCTCCATGGAAAAATCGATGGCATCGTCCATTCCATCGCGTATGCTGAATACTCCGAAGGGATTAAGCCCTTCCATCAGACCAACCGCGAGGATTTCATGAAGGCGATGGACATCTCCTGCTTTTCGCTGGTGGCGGTGGCCAACGCTTTTCGCGATATCCTGGCTCGGCAGAGCTCGGTGGTGACTATATCAATATCCACCACCAGGATGGCCGCGGAGAATTACGGATATATGGCGCCAATCAAAGCCGCGCTGGACTCCACTCTTTGTTTCCTGGCGAAAAGCTTCAGCGAATTTAGCGAGGTAAGGTTCAATGCCGTGGCGCCGGGGCTTTTAAAGACATCAGCTTCCGCCGGTATTCCAGGCTATGTGGACTCATACCTGTATGCCGAAAAGATGACCCTGCGCAAACGCGCCGTGGCCACACAGGAAGCGGCGAATACGGCGGTGTTCTTGCTCAGTCCCGCCTCCAGCGGAGTGAATGCCCGCAAAATAGTGGTGGATGCGGGGATGGAAGTGAATTTCTTTGACCGGGAAATGATCCGCCGCGCCATGAGGGAAATACCTCCTTCAGGCAAAACTGAATAGTTTATCCCGTATCATAAATACCACTTGTAAATACCGAATATTATGGTTGTTGGAGATGTAATACCGGTAATCCACCAACGGTAAATCCCGGATCGTGAACCTATCGACCAGGCCCGCAAACCGAGCCAATGCGGATAGTAGAAATATTGTCAACGGCGATAATTGCATGATATTATGACGACAATGGGAGACGATGCGGTAGTGGATGTAATTTATATTAGTCAGGGAGAAAAATAACCACTGAATTTCCAACATGTAATATTCTGAGAGAATATTTGAGGATAAAGTGGTTATTTTTGGGTAGACATGCAGATTTTGATTGTAGTATGTTAACAAAAGGTGTGATACTTAGACAACAAGAGGAATTTCCTGTTATAGGTTATTTGTTTATCACATCCGGCCTGGATTTACCGGGATCTGTTACAAACCAAGCCAGATTACAAATGCCCCAACTCAAGTGCATTTTTCAAATCAAGTTGGACAAGCGCTGGGGATGACAAAGGAGAAGAAAAGGAGAAAGCCATGAAGCAAACATTTCGGGACAGACTACAGTTATTAATGAAGGAAGATCGCCCATACACCTGGGCCAGGAAAGTTGGAATAGAAAAGGGGCTGTTCCAATACTACTGGCAAAAGGGAAAGATTCCCACCTATGAAAATCTGCTTAAAATTCAGAATTTCTCAGGTTGCTCGTTGGACTGGCTTCTGACAGGCAAGGCTGTCGATATCAATCAGCTAGAAAATCTGCCAATGTTAAAGGAAACCACTCCCGTGTATGGCGAGATGAACATCAAGCGCGCCAGGGCATTGGAAGACGTCAAGAGCATTTACGCGTCCAGAAGCGAAAGGGATATCGATTTGCTGGAAGGAGTGCTTGAGAGGATAATATTGAGCAAGGGCAAGAAGAGGTCGGTAGCTAAGGGCAAATAGGACCATTAGCCGATAATAATTCCGTAAATAAAATTCGGCCACTGTGGGAGGTTGGGGACTCGACCTTGCCCGGTGGCCGTTTTTTTTATCTTAAATCGAGAAGATGGCTCAGCGCAGGATGGGGCATCGCCATTCGCGTGTATGGTGGGTGTGTGAAAAAAAGGGGAATGTTTTAATGGCGATACTAAATGAAAGGATATATTTGAAAAAGCCGCCGCTATTGCGATTGCCCCTCTCTTTTCCCTTATCGTGCCCTACCGTTTAAAACATCCCCCGCCAGAGGCTGGCTATAAGATATATTACTTATACCTTACTTTTTAACGCCCATGATGGCGTCTTTGCAAGCCTTTGCTACCCTGAATTTGACCACTTTTTTCGCCGGAATCTTGATTGCCTCTCCGGTCCTGGGATTGCGTCCCATCCTGGCTTTCCTATTCACAAGGACAAGCTTTCCGAGCCCTGGAATCGTGAAGCCGGATTTCGCCTCTTTATAGGCCAGGCTCGCCAGGTCTTCCAAAATCTGGGCAGCCAGCTTTTTGGTCAATCCTGCATTTTTGGCGATATGGTCCGCAATCTGAGATTTGGTCATGGGTTTTTTTGGCATGGATCACTCCCCGCAAGAAAATGTTTATACCGAATAACTTAAGGATCACAATTTTAATCCCAAGGTCTACGGGCAATCAACTAAAAAATGAACAAATGAACTTAATATATTCGTACCCCCGGCTGTTTATATATGGCGCAAAACCATATAAATCGTGGGCAAAACCGTTCGTATCATTGATACGTAATCCATGCGGGCAGCCTAGGCTTCTTCGCGAATGGTCTTGACTTCGCTTGGTATAAAACGGCAGTCTTGTGACAAGACATCAGCTCAAAATTGATTGCGTGATTGAGGGGGAAATGCACTGGGATAATGGATAGTAAAGCAGACATGAATGAAAGCCTGGAGAGGATAATCAAAGAGGCCGACAGGTTGGCTGAGGAAGTATTTTCTCTCGATGGGGAACTCGACAGGCTGAGAATCAGAGCCCGCGAAGCGGGAAGAGATGCTGGGCTGCCCGACGAGATGTCCGATGACGGGGAAGTGAGCGCGGTAGGCTTGCCGAAGGCTGATCTTCAAAGCCTCGATATGATCGCTAATACCCAGGAAATCATAGACTCGCTTCTATCCCAGGCAAAACTTGGTCGACAGGCCGAGGAGGGGATGGACCAGATAAAGCGGACCATGGCCGAACTCGATAAGAAGCTGGAGCTGGCGGCTTCAAAGGCCGAATCAATAGCCGAGCTGCAGCTCGTCCTGGAAGAGGCCATGAGGAGAAACAAAGCCCTGGAGCTAGGTCAGACGAAGCTTAGCTCCATTGAGGGATACGCGTTGTCGCTGGAAAAAAAGGCGCTTCGGCTTGAGGGGGAGATGGAAGCCTTGCGACAGGCCATGGATGGGCATACCGTCACATCGGATCGGCTGGGAAAACATTTGGATTCCGCCAAAGAAACGGTCCGAAAACTGGAAAACGCGCATGGAGAAATGGAGCGCGCCGCCATAGAGGGGAGGGCGGCTGGGCAGACAGAGGAACGACTGATAAAGCTCCTTCAAAAGATGACGGAATCGGAAACCAGACTCACCGGCCTGATGGCTGGAGCTGAAGGGATGTCGGCGGAGTTCGAGAGATTCTTTCAGATGAAACGGCGGGCCGACAGGACTTTGGAGCAGGTAGTCGAGCAAGCGCAGCGGGCGGAGGAGATCCTGGAGGGCAACCGCGAAGTGGAGGGGAAAATCAAGGTGATCACCGGCAGGATGAACGATATGGAGAATCGCTTTGATACCCTGGCTCTGAAGGCTTTGGACATCACCGGATTCGAGGAGAGATACAACTCTGTTCATCGAAAGCTGGAAGCCGCCCTTGCCGGGATTGAGGAGCTGGAGGAGAAGATGAAGGCCGCCGGTCGACTGGAGGAGAAGCTTGCAACCTTGGTCCAAACGGCGGAGGAGATGCGGAGTGGAATCGAGGCTCTGGAGAAAGAAACCAGTTCGGCGGGAAAAATGATGGAGGCAGTGAGGCTGGCGGAGGATCGTTTCGGCGAGCTTTTCGAAAAGATGGAATCGGCCGGGGACAGATTGGCCACGACCACGGGCCTGGAACGGACCTTGTCGTCGCTGCAGGAAAAAACGTTTGGTATTATCAAGAAACTAGAGGACATAGAGGACAAAGGGAAAATAATCTTCACCGCCCAACAGAAGATCGACCGGTTGCAAAAGCTTCTGGAGCAGGCGGAGGGGATGATGAAAAAGATTGTTTCCGGTTGACGGAGCTTTATGGAGGTACGGTTGTGATTAAGGTGGTAACTGCGGAGCAGATGCGGGGTATAGACGAGAGAACGATAAACGAGAAAAAAATTCCTGGCCTGATCCTTATGGAAAACGCTGGATCCTCGGTGGCCGCTGCGGTGGTGGAGAAGTTCGGTGAAGTGTTTGATCTGAGCGTGAGCGTGTTTGCCGGGAAGGGCAATAACGGCGGCGACGGGTTTGTGGCGGCGCGGCGGCTGGTGAACATGGGCGCCGATGTGACGGTGTTTCTGGTGGCCGAGAAAAAGGATATGAAGGGGGACGCCGCGGTGAATATGGCGGCCTTCGAGGCGATGGGAGGCGCGATCAAGGAGATTACAGAGGAGCGCCACCTGAACAATTTCAGGATAAAATTCATGCATTCGGCCATTATGGTGGACGCCTTGCTGGGCACTGGGCTTTCTTCCGCGCCCCGGGGTATGTCAGGCCGCATGATCCATGTCATAAACGAGGCCGGCGCCTATAAGGTGGCGGTGGATGTGCCTTCCGGCATGGATTCGGACAGAGGGCAAATCCCCGGAGATTGTGTATGGGCGGACGTAACCGTCACCCTGGGCCTACCCAAAGTGGGGCTTTTGACTTATCCAGCTAGGGCGCGAGCCGGCAAGCTTGTGATCGCCGACATTTCCTTCCCCTCCATAGTAGTTGCCGAATCCCCCTGCGCCGCCTTCCTGTTGGAGGAATCCGATATACGCAACAGGATGCCCCAGAGAGGTGTGGATTCCCGCAAGGGAAGTTATGGTCATCTGGCGATGGCGTGCGGCTCCGTGGGTATGGGGGGGACCGCGGCCATGGCGGGTCAGGCGGCGCTACGTATAGGCGCAGGGCTGGTGACCGCCGCCGCGCCGGAAAAAATGGCCGGCGTTTACGAGACCTCAGTACCGGAAATGATGTCGCTCCCACTACCCCAGACACCAGGCGGGGCCATCGCCGAAGAAGCCGCGGAGATATTCATCAAATTCACCGAGGGGAAGACTGCTGCGCTGCTGGGCCCCGGGCTTAGGACCGATCAATCCACCGCCAGGTTCATCCGGAAAGTACTCGTAGGGACTAAGATCCCGCTGGTGTTGGACGCCGATGGATTGAACATGATCGCCAGCGATATATCGGTGATATCTGAGCGCAAAGCCCCCACGATACTGACACCCCATCCAGGAGAGATGGCCAGGCTGACAGGCAAAAGCATCGCGGATATCCAGGCGGACCGGCTGGGCGAAGCGGAGGCCCTGGCGAAAGCAACCGGCGCGGTGGTGGTGCTCAAAGGGGCAGGGACAATCATCGCAGGACCGGAGGGACCGCCCAGAATCAATCTGACTGGCAACCACGGCCTGGCAAAAGGGGGATCTGGCGATGTGCTGGCGGGGATGATCGCCGGGCTTCTGGCCCAAGGTACGGCGTCCACCGCCGCGGCGGAGGCCGCTGTTTGGCTACATGGCCGATGCGCGGATATATATGCCGAGGATCATGATCCGAGGACAATGCTGCCCATGGAAATAATCGGGCTGATCCCAAGGGCGGTGACAGCATTGATGAAATAGAAGAAAACGATGGGCCTGCTTAGTCAGGAACGTTAAAAAGGAACTGCAGGTCCACACGAATCCCACGCAAATGGAGCGCCATCATTCACTCTGTGGCTGGTCAAAACCTCAAGGGGCCGAAATCACAGCAACCCTCTGTTGGATCAGGATCCTTGGGGCTAATTATAAACAGCCTCTTGCGCCTCTTGATCCTCTTACTCGCGCTTTTTTTGGCAGGCATATGATTCTCTATTGAGATATAAAATCCGCTAATTGTTATCAGGCCCAAACAAGCCGTGTTTTTCAAAATCCCCCGGCCATACAAGATATCTTATTTGAATTCCGCGCTGCTTGCAATGCCGATAGTCTTTAAAACTGTTTTTTTCCATATTTATCTTCACCCACCGTCCTATCAGGCTAAATTGAGAGGAATAGCCCTCCGGCGCCATATCACTGCCTTTATCAGGGCAATTTTTATCTGGGCAATTGCCCATAGGGAACTTTTGCTGTAAAATCCTTTCATCGTTATTTTCGCTTCTTGCGAAAAAGGATTTTCCCATAAACGACACATTGGATCGATAAATGACCGAAGATAATTCAGATTCACGGCTGGTTCGCTATATAAAAAACCTCGATGGGAAGGCGCCCAACACCGCAGCTGCGGCTTATTACGCATCCCTGGATCAGGTGGAAACCGTCTCCCCGGGCATCGCCCGCTCCATAGTCCAGGAGCTTGAGGACCAGCGGAGCAACATAAAGCTGATCGCCAGCGAGAACTACTGCTCTCTTCCCACACAATTGGCCCATGGCAACCTGCTAACAGACAAATACGCCGAAGGATTCGCCAACCACAGGTTCTACGCCGGATGCGACAACGTGGATGCTATAGAAAGCGAGGCATGCGATCTGGCAAAGGAACTTTTCGGAGCGGATCACGCATATGTGCAGCCCCATTCAGGCGTGGACGCCAACTTCACAGCCCTTTTCGCGGTGCTGTTCGCCAAGGTGCGCCAGCCGTATATAGAAAAGACCGGGAAGAAGGCGCTGGATCTGGACAGGGAGGAGTGGACAGGACTCAATGCGGAAATGAACCGGCAGAAGATTATGGGCATGGACTATTTTTCCGGAGGGCACCTGACCCATGGTTATCGGTTTAATATCATATCAAACATGATGGATGTATATACGTATTCCGTTGACAAGGCCACTAATCTTCTCGACTACGACGGTATATACAAGCAAGTCAAGGAAGTAAGGCCCCTGATCCTCTTGGCCGGATACTCCGCATATTCCCGTAAAATTGACTTTGCGAAAATGAAACAGATGGCAAGCGAAGTGGGCGCCACACTATGGGTGGACATGGCCCATTTCGCGGGGCTGGTGGCAGGAGGAGTTTTCCAGGGGGATTTCGACCCCATCGCCCACGCTGATATCGTCACCACCACCACCCACAAAACTCTGCGGGGCCCCCGGGGAGGCATGGTGCTGTGCAAAAGGGAATTGGCGGAATGGGTGGACAAAGGGTGCCCCACCAACCTGGGCGGCCCTCTGCCCCATGCCATGGCCGCAAAGGCTATTGCCTTGCGCGAGGCGTTACGCCCGGAGTTTAGGGAATATGCAAAAAAAATCGTCCAAAACTGCCAAGCCTTGGCAGAGGAGTTCATGGCCCTTGGCGTTCCCGTCCTCACCGGTGGAACGGATAACCACCTGATCCTGGTGGAAGTGAGTAAAAAATATGGCCTCACTGGGCGGCAGGCGGAGACCACACTCCGCGCCTGCGGTGTCACTCTGAACAGAAACGCGCTGCCATTTGATGCAAACGGCCCATGGTATACCAGTGGCCTGAGGATCGGCTCCGCAGCGGTGACCACTCTGGGGATGGGAGCCAGTGAAATGAAGGAGATCACCTCCATTATTCACCTGGTTCTTTCCAATTCCACCCCTGTATCGGACGCTAACGGAAAGAAAAGCTTGGCCAAAGTGGATACCACCCCAAAGGCGGCGGAAGAAGCGCGAACAAGGGCAAAGGAGCTGTTGGGCAGGCATCTTCTTTATCCAGAGCTGGACCTGGATGTGATGATGAAAAGCTGAGCTAGATATCTGGTGAGGGGCGCCTTAAAAGGCGCCTTTCTTTCGGCGGGTGTCCTCGGCTCGTATCAGGAAAGCGATATCCTGAATCCCGCCGTCAAAAAGCTCACTCTCATTCAGATACTCGCATGGTTCAAGCAGCGTCTGAGTCCTCTCCTCCGGCGGCAGATATTCCCCGACGACGCTGACGCTCAGGACTCTGCCGCAATGGCGCATTCTCACCAGGGTAAATTCGGTGGAGGGGAAGCCATATGGATCCGGCATTCCGTTCACCCGCTTCTGTAAATTCTCCTCGTCCAACACCTCCTGGTCAAATTCTGGAGCGCCGAATATCCGGTTGTCAAACATCCATTGGCCATACAGGTACAGTATCTTTCCTTCGCCGAGATCCAGCGCCAGCAGGGGATCGACCGTGTTGTTATAACCAAGCAGGATGGCAGTGGGATTCTTTACATGGATCTGCTGAACCGTTCCGGATAGAAGGTCCAATCTTGCGTTGCGTATGCGGGGCAAGTCCGAAAGGTTGAAACTGACGGTGGTAAAAAGGTACAACAGTCCCCCTACCGCCCATGCCAGGTATCTATATCTTTCCGGGTGGGGGAATTTTAGCAGTTCCCCCAGCCAACCCACCATGGCGCCTAAAGCCAGGGATCCTATGACGGCGCAGAATATAAGGAACAGGTTGGAGGCCCAGTCCGGCTTGTTTTCAAAATCGACAATCGCCCGTTCTTTTTTAGTGGGGGCTCTTTCAATGATCATAAGCGGCATGGTCTCCCAAAGTCCGTCGGGATCGGACCAGTTGTCTGGCTGTGAAGCCCTATTTGTCTCCGGCTTCGGCCAATTGCTTCACCGTATACGCCATTAGGCCCCCGGCGTTTACCAACTCCATCATAAACGAGGGAATCGGTGTCGCCTTGTATGTCTTGCCCTGGGTTTGGTTGACGATAGTCCCCTCTGTAGGATCCACTTCCAGGATGTCCCCCGGGACCGTTTCTCTGGCCGCTTCCGGGCATTCGATTATGGGAAGCCCCATGTTGAAGGCGTTGCGATAGAAAATCCGGGCGAAATATTCGGCCACAACGCAGGAGACTCCGGCGGCCTTTATGGCGATGGGCGCATGCTCGCGCGAGGAACCGCAGCCGAAATTGGCCCCACCCACGATGATGTCTCCCTGGCCCACGACGCCGGAAAAGGAAGGATCGGCGTCCTCCATGCAATGTTTTGCCAGCTCCGCAGGATCGGACGTGTTCAGATAACGGGCCGGGATTATGACATCGGTGTCCACATTATCCCCAAACTTCCACGCTTTACCTTTCAGTTTCATCGGCTTCAAATTATCTCCAAATCAGATTGAAATGTGGATTATACAGCCAAACCAGCATTGTTGGAAGCATTCAATCGGTACACCATCCTGATGATGATCTGAGACAATATCAAGTGCTACGCATGGAATTGGCGCCGCATGTGCCGGACAACAGCCCAGAAGTAGCCGCCAATAATTACGCGCATCTTGAAGCTGGAAGCTTGGCAAAAATACATAAGATTAGGTCCAGGGACAGTCAGGGTGGGGGAAAAGAGCCCAAATTATTAAAGAAATCTATAGGCTAAGAGTGCCGGGAGCGGGACTTGAACCCGCGAGGAGCTAAGCTCCGGAGGATTTTAAGTCCTCTGCGTCTACCAATTCCGCCATCCCGGCAAAGAGGTAGGACAAGAAAAATATTCTAACATCAGATTATCGCTTTTGGTCGATGTTTGTTCACTGCGCGTCCACCCGAAGCCCGCTAAACAGAAGCGCTGTCCATCCATCTTTTTCCATGCGCTTTTGCAAAAGGAATCCTTCCTCGGTCATCCTGTTCGCCACAGTCTGGGCCTGATCGTTTCTCAGGCCGGATAATATGACAATTCCTCCCGGTCCCGTCAGCCGCCAATACTCTCCTGCAAGAGCCAGATGCGCGTCGAGGAACAGGTTTGCCGTGATGACATCAAATTCGCCGATGACTTCCTCCGGGCGGCACGTAAGAAGGTCGATTTGAGCCGTCACGTTGTTCAGCTCAACGTTTGTCCGAGCGACTTGCACAGCCTCCGGGTCGGTATCCACGGCCAGGACCCGCTTTGCCCCCAAGAGCGCGGCTATGATGGAGAGTATGCCGGAACCGCAGCCGATATCAAGTACTCTCTCCCCTATATGCCCCTCGAGCGCCATACCACAAAGTTCGGTGGAAGGATGGTGCCCGGAGCCGAATGCCATGCCTGGGTCCAACACCACTTCTATCCTTCCATGGCCTGACGCTGGCCTGTCGAAAGTGGGGATCACCAGAATTCTCTTTCCCATGGTAATGGGTTTGACAGTCTTGCGCCATTGCGCCATCCAGTCCTCGTCCGGAACCTCTTCCACATACAACAGCGTGATAGTCACCTCGGGGAAGATTTGGCCAAGTTCGGCGGCCAAGCCCTGGGCCTGGCTTGGCCCCTCCGGATATTGTGGCAGCCATGCGCGGATCAACGGTGAGCCCGTGGCGTCATCCTCCAACTGCACGGAGCGGCCAAAGTGGAGCGCTATGGCTCCTCCCGCCTCGTCCGGGTCCACTCCTTCCACGCGGATGGCCACCTTTAGCCATGTTTTTAATGACATAATGACATTCCTTCCATCCAGGCGCAGGTCTCCTCAAAGGTGGAATACGCAAAGCTATGAACAATCAATCCGAGGATGGGCCAGGTCAGGAATACGTTCCGCCCGTCGCGGGTGATAGTTGGATAGACAACTGTCTTCGACTCCCTGTCATTGTCGTAAATGTTGTCGATGGTATCGCCATTCACCGATTCTGAAGTGACCCGGAAGTTGATGTCGAAGGTCCAGGCGAGGGAACCATCGACCATTCCAGAAAAAGTGACACCGGTGGTCATGCTGCCAGTGTAGGTGAAACTCATGCTTTCCCTGAGGCCCCTGAGGTCAGCTCCCGCGTTGTCACTCCTCGTCACTGTATGCGGCAAATCAATCACGCCGTAAGAAGTACAGCCATATGTGAATAAAAAGATCACTCACTATATCTCAACATTTTACAAACAGAAAAAGCATATATCCTTTTATACTTTCACATTTATGGATGTAATGAACCGCGCTCCGTCAACTGGAGAGCCAATCCGCCGGTTTTATGGTGACCTGTCCGAATTCCTGTTTCCTGTCGTCGCCCTGCAGTATAGCCTCAAACTCCATAGGCGGCAAGCAGCCGATACAAGAGGCGTCCGCT
>JAOUMU010000121.1 GCA_029881335.1 Nitrospinota bacterium
TAGCCATTGGTATAGGGTCAGAAAACCGAGGGATACCAGAAACCATGGAAACGACATGTCGAACAGAGTCTGTATGAAACGGTCCGCCTCCAGATACTCGACAAGCCACGCCACCAATACTACGGTCACCGCCAGCGACAGGGCAAGGTTGATCAGTTTCTTCACCGGGGCGCCTGGTCCTCCGTGGGGGATGTGCCTGCGGCGGGATTCATGGAGTTTTCGCCAGGTAGATTGTCGACAGAGCCAAGAGGAATCGGGCGGAGAGGGAATCCATGCATGGGGGCCGCCCCCTAGCCGGACAGGCCCCTTCTTCTCTTGTTTTCCTCGTGGTAATGCTTGTTATACAGGATATCCCACTCGTCCGTTCCCTCGCGAATATCTTTGGAATAAGACTCAAGCGTATGCCGGACCGCATCGTCAATCTCCTCCTCGATCGTAAGCTCGTTACGCAGCACGTTCACGATCTCCAGCCGCAGGTCGTTCTCGTCGCAGAAATACTCAATCCTGTCGTCCTCCATGAATTCATGAAGGATCAGCTTGGAGAGATGGTTTATCTTTTCCCGGCTCAACCTCATTTACGCTCTCCCTTAAAGAATCAGGCCCCGCTCCCTGGCCATTTTCATTTTGACCATCTGGAACATTTTGTGGTAGTTGATATTGGCGCTGTCGATCTCGGCATACTTTTCCTCGAGAATCCGCTTCACCTCGTCGTTGAGCGCATCCTCCACCATGAGGTCCCGGGTGATTACTCCCGCCACGTCCAAGATAACGTCGGACCTCTCGCCACTGGTATCGATGATCTCTTTTTCCTCCAGCTCGTTGACGACCTGGGTTGCCAGGTATTCGATCATATCCTTACGCAGTCTCATCTCAGTTTCCTCCCACTCCTGTTTTTCCACAGGCTGGCGTATTGGCTCTGGTCCTTAGTTCTTCCATCAGTGCAATGTCCAATCCAGCGTCACCCACGTCATGGTTTTTCCATAGAGGGCCATGACAGTCCGACCCGCCGGTGATCCCCAAACGACGCCGGGACGCAATGTCCAGCCATTTCGCCGTGTCATTGGCCTTGTGGTATGGGTTGTACGCCTCCACGGCGTCCAATCCCGCCTCCTCGAACGCTTCCACGTCTTTTTCGTTCAGATTCCTCCCCGGATGGGCCAGAGACGACACCCCCCCTGCCTGGTGGATCAGCTCTATCGCCTCCTGGGGAGTCAGCCGATCCACCGCCTCGTAGGCCGGCTTTCCATCACCCAACAACGTGTAAAAAGCGTCTTCCGTGATCCGGAAATAACCAAGCTTCACCATGTACCTGGCCAGGGCCACGCGGCCCAGGGTTCCCTCTCCGGTAAACAGAAGCAACTGCTCCATATCCACCTTGTAGCCAAGCCGGTCCAGGCGCCAGAGTATTTTTTCCATTCTCTCCACCCTGCCGGAGTTGTTCGAATCCACCAGCTTTTGGGCTGCCACACTTGCTTCGTCCAAGAAATATCCGAGCATGTGGACGGCGCCTTCCTTGTAGTAAGAGGAAACTTCAATGCCTGTCACCAGCTCGATGCCCATTTCTTCAGCCGCCTTGCGGGCCTCAACATACCCCTTGGTGGTGTCATGGTCGGTGATGGATGCTACGGACACCCCCTTGGCCTTTACTCGCGCTAACAGGGATACAGGTGAGTCCAGCCCGTCCGAGTATGACGTGTGCATGTGCAAATCCGCGTATACGGCCATCGCATCCTTCTTCAAAACAAATATTTAACCCACACATGTTAAACTAGTGACGTTAACCATGTAAACATCTTTAACGGATTTTTAACGATTATTGCCATTTTGGCACGGCTTTTTATTATTTTTAACCACTCTTTGATATTGAAACCTAAGATGTTATTCACTGAGAAGCAATCAGAAACCGTCAGGAGCAGATTCCCCGCATTAAGCGGCATGGTGTTCCTGAATTCCGCCGGATTGACCCCAATTCCCTCCTCCTGCAGGGACGTAATGGTCGAAATGACCCAGGATCTGTGCTCTTTCGCCTATCTGAAAGCGGCCAACTGGGAAAAATCTGTGACAAAGGCCCGCCAGACCGCCGCCGCTATCACCGGATGTTCTCCGGAGGAGATGGCTTTCGTCAAAAACACATCCACCGGGGTCTCCATTGTCGCCTCCGGCCTGCGGCTCGCGCCTGGTGACGAGGTGATAATAAACGACCTGGAATTCCCATCCAACGTATACCCCTGGCTGAACCTGGAGCGGAAGGGGGTGGTGATCCGCAAGGCCAAAAGCTCCGGCGGCAAAGTCTCTCCAGACGCCATAGCCGAGCAAGTGACCTCCAGAACCAAAGCGTTGGCCATCTCCTCCATCCAATACGCCACAGGGCACAGGACGGACCTGGCGGCCCTGGGGCAGATGGCCCGGGAGAAAGGATTCCTCTTCTTCGTGGACGCCATCCAGTCGATGGGCGCTTTCCCCATGGACGTGAAGAAGTTCGGTATCCATTTCCTCTCCGCCGGGGGATTCAAGTGGCTTTGCGGCCCGGTGGGCTCCGGGATATTCTACTGCGACAAGGAAAAGCTGGAAGACCTGGATCTGCTCGTTACCGGCTGGAACACTGTGGAGAATCCGATCCTGTACCATGTCATTGATTACAAGCCAAAGAAAAACGCCCAGCGGTTCGAGGAAGCCTCCGGCGACTATATCGGCATATGCGGGCTGGGCGAATCGATGGAGATTCTCCATTCCGCGGGGATAGATCAAATCGGAGAACACATCCTGGCGCTGACGGATTACCTGGAGGAGAGGCTGCTTTCCAAAGGCTTCCAGATCCTCTCTCCCAGGGAGCAGGCGGACAAGTCGGGGATAATGGTCTTTGCCGCGCCTTCCGGTTCCACACCGGAGGATATGTGCAAGAAGCTGGAGGAGAAAAAGATACTCACAGCCCCAAGAGGGGGAGGGATTCGCGTATCCCCCCATTTTTTCAATACAACCGAGGAAATGGACCAGCTATTAACCGCATTGGAGGAGATATGAAATTCGGACGGAGCAACCTTATCACTGGAAGCGTGGTGATCATCATCGCCACCCTGGGCGCCTTTGCGCTGGGCGCCACCCTGGACCCCAATTTCCAGGAAGGATTCTACAAGCAAAGCCACAACAGGCTGCTGATGAGAGCCGGGCACACCCATGGAATGTTATTCGCCTACTTCAACCTGATCGTGGCTTTATTGGTGAACAAACTGGCGCTGGGCGACAAGGGGAAAAAGTGGCTGTCTATTTTGGCCATCGGCGCATTCCTGACGCCGCTGGGAGTGTTCACCCGTGGGCTTTTAGGGGGAACCGAGGCGTTGATGCCAGTGGTGGCCATCGGCGCTATATGCTATCTGGGTTGCGCGGGCCTGATCCTGAAAGGAGCGCTGGGGCTGAAAACCGAGTGAGTTAATGTAAAACACTTCGCTGTCCGTGAGGGGGGCCAGCCACGTCCCGGTCAGGAAACCGTTCTGGTTGTTGTGGGTGATGGTCAAGTCGCCAGCGGAGAAACCAACCGGATCCTTGGCGGTCCATCGCCCGGTGAAGGCGTCGTAATCGCGAGCGCCCAAGCGGGTCAGCTTGGTGTGCTGGTCGAACAGTCCCCCGGCGAAGGCGAAGGGTTGAAAGCCGGGATTTGTGTCCTGGATGACATTACCATATTCATCATAATCGATACGTTGGACGATGGAGCCATCGATGGTGTTCACGACTATCCGCACGGAGCCGACGTGGTCGCGATGATTCAATAGGTCACTCCATCCTTAACCATATAATCCGGCACGTTGCCTATACAAAATATTAGTCTTGCTCTGCATTCTCCACGCCCCCGACATTAATACTTTCTTTGCTCTCTTTTACATAAAGGCTAATCCAGGCAATTGAAACGTAAAACGCGAGGGGATATAACATAAAGAGTATAAGATCCAGCTTTAAAATCAAGGCGCAGTACAGAAACGGCGTTAAAATCGTGGTAACTATATGTGGCTCCCTGATGTCAATCATTGGAATTGCTATATATATCAACGTCACCTGATACATGCGCCGACGATGTACGCTTTCCACCATAGATGCCTTCGGCCATAAATAATACACAGATAAAAACCAGACAAGCAGAAGTGCAACCAGGCCTAGTACGGAATAATACGTGGGAAATTGTGGGTAATAGGGGGGATTTCCGGAAAAAGATAACTCTTGAATATATTCCATCACGCGTTCAGGATTTTTTATATAGCTATGGATATGCATCCATAACGGCTCATAATAAATAGTGGTGAAAAAACCTAAGCGTTTAATATCCAACAATGGAAACGAAAGTAGAATGATAGCGGTGTAGAGTGGATATTTCACGAGGGAAATCGAAATGCGGCTTGCTAAGTACCAAATCAACGCCAGAATCATGTACCCGCCTAATTCGAGGAATAATGTGACGTATAGCAACCACCACATTCCATGTCCTCCTGAGCGGCTGATGATTGCTATAAAGAAAAACACAACTGGTGAGACTAGGCAAAATAAAAGGAAATAGGCAAGGTAACTCAGCCATATTTCGAGATTCTTTTCAAAGTTATTTGCCATCAGTTATCGCGACTTTGCGCAGGAATGACCCTGTAAATAATTCTGTGTAACTGCCCGATTACACTTTTTGCGGCATCCTGTCGGCGAACTCGATCATGAATCTGTTCAGCGCAGGTTTCCAGTTTCTGATCGGCATCGTCCACCTCTTCGCCGCAGCGTTGATAGCCAAGTATACAACTTTCAGCGCAGACTGATCGTGAGGAAATACCTTGCGCTGGTTGACCGCCTTGCGGATAACGCTGTTCAACGACTCGATGGCGTTGGTGGTGTAAATCACGCGCCTGATCTCGTCGGGATAATCGAACAACGTGATCAGGTTGGGCCAATGCTTGCGCCAACTTTTCGCGATGGCCGGATACTTGCCGTCCCAACTTTTCGCGAACGATTCAAGCTCCCCCTCCGCCTCTTCCACGGTCACCGACTGATAGATTTTCTTCAGGTCCGCCGCCACGGCTTTGCGATCTTTCCACGACACGAACCGCAAAGAGTTTCGAACCATATGCACGATGCACAGCTGGATTTTTGATTTGGGAAACGCCGTGTTGATCGCCTCGGGAAATCCGCTCAGGCCATCGACGCAGGCGATGAAAATATCTTTCACGCCACGGGTCTGCAACTCGGTCAATATCGACAGCCAGAACCTGGCTCCCTCAGTCTCGGCAAGCCACAGGCCTATTAGCTCCTTCTGGCCTTCCAGATTGACGCCCAAGGCGATGTAGATCGACTTGTTGATCACACGCTTGTCCTGGCGGACCTTCAGCACGATGCAGTCGAGGTAGACGATGGGATAGACTTCGTCGAGAGGGCGCGACTGCCATTCGAGCACGCGGTCGAGCACCGACTCGGTCACCTTCGACACCAGCGTCGGCGACACCTCGGCGCCATACATCTCCTCGAAAGCGGCGACGATATCGCGGGTGGTCATCCCCTTGGCGTATAGAGCCAGGATCTGGTCGTCGAAATGGGTCAGGCGCGTCTGGCCTTTTTTTACAAACTTCGGTTCGAAGGCTCCGTTGCGGTCGCGGGGAGTCTCGATCTCGACTTCGCCGTGATCGCCTTTAAGCGTTTTGCGCGAAGAACCGTTGCGGCTGTTTCCGGAGTTGCGGCCCGATGAAGAATGTTTGGTGTAACCAAGATGCTCCTCCATCTCGGCTCCCAGCGCCGCCTCGACTGTCATTTTTACAATCTCGCGGCTCAGGTCGGAAAGGTCTTTTTCTGACTTGATGTCACGGGCGAGCTCTTTGGCGATCGCCTCCAGTTTCTTGCGGTCTGTCGTCATGCTCATTATCCTCCTTTGCGAAGATTAAGGAATTATGAGCAGTTACACAATTTAATTTACAGACTCTGGAATACTGCTACTTTACAAATAGTACCAGTTAACTTCCTCCGATAAATATATATTCAATGTTTCCATTCTTGTCAATATAAATATATACCATTTCTGCTCCGACAAAATAGATATACACTTTATTATTGATTTCTCGTTCTTCATATTCCCACCCTTTGACATAATATTTCTCTTTACTATGCTTGTAGTTATAGATATTAATGAGTTGCGCGTATTTTTTATCGCTAATTATTTCTATTAATTTATTCTCTGAATCGCCTACATTTATCTCACGCAACAACCTCTTGGTAGGAAATATGGCATAATATATCAATATTGATATTAAAGCATATATAGTAGTTGCAAATACATACTTCACAGCATTGCTGGGGTTACTTGTATTTATTTTCACAACAGCATTCACATGTACTGCATGGACATGAAAAAGGACTAATTGTCCAATAGCATATTATCCCTTCCATATCAGCTATAAGATCGTTAAAATTTTCCAAATCATATTTATTGTCGGCGATCTCCTTAAGTAATCCCATTGCGGCTGCTCCTGATGTGCCACAATACTTTGTCAACTTGCATGACACAACGCAATGTAAGTATTTATCTCCATGATTGAATGGAGTCAGTATTTGAAATAACATCTGTAGGTTTGCGATAACCCACGCACATCCTAATGAAACTGGATAATGGATCATCCCATTAATATCTACTTTATTAACAGGGTCACCTATGACATAGTCATATAGATTATATTGACCTCCCTTAAATAATATCGGATCCTTGCTGGTCCATCTCCCTGAATGCGAGTCATAATCCCTGGCGCCGAAACGGGTAAGCTTTGTGTGTTGGTCGTAGATGCCGCCAGCGAAGGCGAAGGGCTGGAAGCCGGGGTTCGTGTCCTGGGTAATATTCCCAAATTCGTCGTAGTCGATGCGTTGGGCTATGGCGCCATCCGCCGCATTGACAACAAGTCGCACGGAGCCCAGATGGTCACTTATAATCCGATACGTCACGCCGCCCTTGATCATGTAGTCGGGCACATGGCCCTTGCTGGCATAGACGAATCGGGCGACAACATTCCCCGCGCCGTCCAGTTCGGCGACTGGTTCCAACTGATCCTTGTAGATGAAGCCCAATGATTTAATGCCTTGTGGACTAAATGGCGAATCTTACAAGTACATATATTTGTGCTATTACGAAAGCAACACTCAATATATAACACAGCCATAATAATATTCTGGCAAACATTTCACCGTTCCATTTAGGAATATTCGTCATATTAAATCCAGAGGTTTAAGATGTTGGCACACAATGTTTTTCGTATCTGCAGTTTTTCCATTTAACCTCACAATAGTCTTCCCTAGGATCTATTTTGTAAACGATCGGACATGTAATGACACTTAAAATCCCACATCCCAAGCCGAATGCAGCGCCTGCCCCAGTTCCTACACCAGTAGCTACCGCGTACCCAGAGTATATTAAGCCAGCCGTGGAGGCAGCACATCCAATAGCTGCGGCTCCACCTTGTGCCTTATCGTATTTTTTGCATGCCCTATATTCATCGTTGCATTTTGAACAATCACCAGACATGGGATCAGTATTATATCCAGTAATATCCTTATTGTTGATAAAATCATTATCTGTATATTCGTAAACGTTTACTCCTCCTTGAAGAAGAATTGCATCTTTGCTGGTCCACCTGCCTGTATGCGCATCATAATCCCGCGCGCCGAAGCGGGTCAACCTTGTGTGTAGATCGTATATCCCACCGGCGAAGGTGAAGGGCTGGAAGCCGGGATTTGTGTCGTTGACGATATTCCCAAATTCGTCGTAGTCGATGCGCTGGGCGATGGCGCCGTCAGCCGCATTCAAAACAAAACGCACGGAGCCGAGATGGTCGGAGATAATCCGATACGTCACGCCGCCCTTGATAATGTAATCCGGCACGTGGCCCTTGCTGGCGTAGACGAAGCGGGCGATTACATTCCCTGCGCCATCTAATTCTGCAATTGGTTCCAGCTGATCATTGTAGATGAAGCCCTGGACTAGCGCGCCATTCACCCTCTTACCGATCCGCCGGTTATTCGCGTCGATGACGTACTCGATCCGCATCCCATCGGGCAGAGTGACAGAGCGCAGATTCCCGAACACGTCATAGTCATATGTGGTCGTCCCAGCCGCGTCTGTTTTCGTCTTCAGTTCGCCATTGGCGGTGTATGTGTAATCCGCGCCGCCGTATTTCGTCATCCGGTCTTGCAGGTCGTAAAATCCCTGGAACGTCCCCGCCCGTGTCACGGCCGTTATCCGGTTGCCATTCGCGTCGTAATCGTAAGTGGAAACCGTGACGCCGTTCTCCTTCACCGCTGCCAGCCGACCGGCGACATCATAGCCATACTCATAAACCGTCGAGACCCCGCCGATGGTCTCAGTCTTTGTTGCGATGCGGCCGATCGCGTCGCGCGTGTATTGCACATCGAAGACGGCCGCTCCGCTAACCTTCGCGTTGTAACTAGCAGTCTCGCCGAATGTGCTATACGCGTAACTATCAACAATTGAACCCAGCGCCGTCCCGGTGAGAAAACCGTTATACCAATCGCGCGAGATTGAGATCGCCCCGGCGGAGATGAGCCGCCCATCCGGATCATAATTATAGTTGACCGCGGCGCCGTTGACCGATTCCGACGTGACCCAGAAGTTGTTGTCGAAGGTCCAGGCGCGTCTGGCCTTTTTTTACAAACTTCGGTTCGAAGGCTCCGTTGCGGTCGCGGGGAGTCTTGATCTCGACTTCGCCGTGATCGCCTTTAAGCGTTTTGCGCGAAGAACCGTTGCGGCTGTTTCCGGAGTTGCGGCCCGATGAAGAATGTTTGGTGTAACCAAGATGCTCCTCCATCT
>JAOUMU010000195.1 GCA_029881335.1 Nitrospinota bacterium
TCGCAGTGCAAATGATGCTGGGGACGGCGGAGGGGAAGGTCTATACCAAAGAGGAGATCATCGCCCTGATGCGATCCGCCGGAATCGAATACCAGTCCGGCGCGCCCACGGATGAGAGATCGCTTGTTATAATCGGGGTGAAGCGGCAACTGTAATCAATCCGGCCCCGAAAAAATCACCGAACAACATTTCAGGATATGATGGTTGGCGCCTTACCGGGTGATGACCTGTCCGGCTAGATTGTTGGTCAGCTTCCCATCCTGGACGGCAAGAGAGCCGTTTACAAATACGCTTTTAATCCCCGACGGTGCGGCGATGGGGTTGGTGTAGGTGGAGTTGTCGCGGATGGAGCCGGGATCGAAAATCACTATATCGGCAAACGAACCGGGGGTGATCTCTCCTCTGCCGGATAGCCCGAAGAATTGCGCGGCCATGGAAGATGATTTTTTCACGGCTTCCGGGATGGATAATGATCTGCTTTCCCTGGTGTATTTTTGCATGAAGGCGGGGAAGGAGCCGAAGGTCCTGGGGTGGGGCTTCCCGATGGCCAGCGGTCCGCTGATGGCCCTGGCGCCAGCGTCGGAGCCTACCATAACGTAGGGCTTGTGGAAGATCCTATCCATGTTTTCCTGGTTCATGCAGAAGAATATGGCCTCCACATAGGCGTCCTCCTCCGCCAGAAGATCGAAAACGAAATCGTGGGGCGTTTTATTTCTAAGGTCGGCGCCCTGGGTCACGGTCAGCCCTTCCACGTCCCGATTTTTCAGGTTTACCACCTGCGACACCATCACAGTGTCCCAATATTCCGGCTCCGGATGGGCCGTCAGGATGTCTTTTAGAAAAGCCTCTCTCTCGGCGCCATTGTTGAGCCTTCGCAGCAGAGCCTCCTTCCCTCCATCGAAAGCCCTGTCCGGCAGCACCACCTGCAAGCCGGTGTTCGACGCCAGATATGGATAGCGATCAGCCATCACCCTCATCCCTTCCGCCATGGCGCCCTCCAGTATCTCGAAGGCGCGGTCCAGCTTTCCCCAGTTGGCTTTCCCCGCTGTCTTCAGGTGGGATACCTGCAGCTTGGCGCCGGAGCGACGGGCCACGTTGACCACTTCCTGCAACGATTCGGTGAGCCTTGGGCCCTCGGAGCGGATATGAGTGGCGAACACCTTGCCTCGTTCTCCCACCACGGCGATAGCCTCTGCGAATTCATCCTCCGTGGCGAAACAGGCGGGGGGATACACAACTCCCACACTCACCCCAACGGCGCCCTGGTCCAGCCCATCGGCAATGACGGTTTTGATCTTTTCCATGGAGCCGCTATCCGGCTGGCTGTCGTTCTCTCCTAGTATGGAGCCTCGAATGGTGTTGTAGCCGAGCATGGCTGCGTAGTTTATCCCGTGTCCCGCTCGGGTGATGGTCTCGAAATATTCCTCCAGGCTCGACCAGCCCACCTTTATCCCGAACTGGGACTGGTAGTCCTTGACCCGTCGCTCCCGCAAGGCGCCGGACATGGGCGCGGCGGAGTAGCCGCAATTTCCTCCCACATCGGTGGTCACTCCCTGCAACAGCTTGGACTCGGCCCTGGGATCGATAACCAGATAGTAGTCGGAGTGGGAATGGACATCCACAAAGCCGGGCGCCACTACCATCCCGGAAGCGTCCACCACCTTTTTGGCCAGCCCCTCGGAGACGTTGGGGGCCAGGGCGGAGATTTTGTCGCCGTTGATCACCAGATCGGCGCGGTACAGGTTGTCGGTGACTCCATCGGCCACCTGGCCGTTTTTTATAACTATATCGTACATTTTATTGAATCTACAAAGCTGAGCTGATCACCAGGGGCTGGGCGGCGACCTTGTCCCGGCTATAGATGTTTCTATAGAGCACCAGGTTTCTGAGCACATTTTTCACATAACCACGGGTTTCAGAGTAGGGGATCATCTCGATGAACTCCTCCTGGTTTGGCGCGTCCATCTTTTTTACCCATCGGTCCACTGTCGGTTCACCGGCGTTGTACGCGGCCAGCGCCAGGGCCATGGAGCCGTTGTAGCGCTCCAGCAATCTGGATAGATACGCCACCCCTATGGCGATGTTCACCTCTGGATCGTATAGTCTCTCCCGGGAAAAAGGCTCACCGGTGCTTTCATCGAGTTTCATCAGTTTATACATGAGTTTCCCCGTGTTCGGCACGATTTGCATCAGCCCAATGGCATTGGCCGAAGAGAGGGCCTTGTGGTTGAAGGCGGACTCCTGCCTGATCACGGCTAGGGGGAGCAGTGGGTCTATATTGGCTTTCATAGCT
>JAOUMU010000122.1 GCA_029881335.1 Nitrospinota bacterium
AGCGGACGCCTCTTGTATCGGCTGCTTGCCGCCTATGGAGTTTGAGGCTATACTGCAGGGCGACGACAGGAAACAGGAATTCGGACAGGTCACCATAAAACCGGCGGATTGGCTCTCCAGTTGACGGGCGCGGTTCAGTTTGATTTCTTACCAGTAGTTATATTCGGATTGGAAAAGAGTTTAATGAAAGTCGCAGTTGTATACAACCGGGAGAGCAAGAGCGTCATTAACCTGTTCGGCCAGCCGAACAAGGAAAAATACGGAAAGAAAGCAATTGACCGTATATTGGACGCGCTTAAGAAGGCGGGACGCCAGGCGATTGCTCTGGAGGGGGACAAGGGACTTATAGAAAACCTGGAGAAGTTCATGCCCCGAACCCTGAAGGGGGAACGGCCCGGAATGGTGTTCAATCTTTCATATGGCATCCAGGGGCAGGCCAGATATACCCATGTTCCAGGCATCCTGGAGATGGTGGGGGTGCCGTACGTTGGCTCCGGTCCCCTGGCCCACTCGTTATGCCTTGATAAGGTGGTCACAAAGATGATCCTTCGCCAGCATGGCCTTCCCACCCCTGATTTCGCGGTTCTTCAGGGGCCTGGGTTTGAAATGCCGGAGCTGGAATATCCGCTTATCGTCAAGCCGAAGAACGAGGCGGTATCCTTCGGAATCAGGATTGTAAACAATGACCAGGAGATGCGGGAAGCGGCGGATGTCATATTCAGGGAATACAGCCAGCCGGTGCTGGTCGAGCAATACATCGAGGGGAAAGAAGTCAACGTAGGGCTGCTGGGCAACAGCCCTCCGGAGGCCATGGTTCCCGTGGAGCTGCGTTTCGAGGGTGAGGGACCAAACATCTACACCTACGAGGACAAAACCCGCAAGTCTGGCAGGGAAATCCGGCTGGTCTGCCCGCCAGACCTGAATCCGGAGATCGTAGCCAAGGCGCAGGAACTGGCGTCGAATGCTTTCTCCGCTCTCGGCTGCTACGACTGCGCCCGCGTGGATATGCGGCTAGACAACGAGGGTAACCTATTTATCCTGGAGATTAATTCGCTTCCCAGCCTGGGAGAGCATGGATCGTATGTCGAGGCGGCTTCCCACATGGGAATGGATTTTCCTGCCCTGGTCAACCGGCTGATAGACGTGGCCAGCACCAGGTATTTCGGCACCCCCGCTCCACCGCCCTTCAATACGAAGGGGACGGACCCGCATGAGCTGGTGTTCAACTATCTTACAGGCCGCCGGGACCTGATGGAGGAGAGGCTGGAGAGTTGGACAAGGATAACCAGCAGAACATCAGACGCCCTCTCCCAGCAAATGGTCACCGCAGAGCTGGATAAGTTCTTTTCACAGATGGGAATGAAACCGAGCGATGAGTTTGGCGATGGCCGGTCCGTGAGGCTGTGGGAGACTAAGAAAGGATTTGAAAATGGCGTATTGCTGGCGCTCCATACGGATGTGCCCTTAAACCCGGCCTTGTACAAACAGCCCTTCCGAAAGACACCGGAGTGGATATATGGCGAAGGAGTGGGCATGTCCCGCGCTCCGCTGGTGACGATGGAATTTGCTCTGCGCTCCCTCCGGGCGCACAGGCTGCTAAGAAAGATCCCGCTGGGTGTCATATGCTATTCCGACGAAGGACTCGATTGCCGTTACAGCTCCCCGGTGATCTCCCAGGCCATGGCCCGTGCAAGCCATGTCATCGTATTGCGCCCAGGCAACCCGCCGGATAGCATGGTAATCCAACGCCGGGGTCAGCGCAATTACAAGCTGTTGGTGGAGGGCAAGCCTAGAAGGGTCGGGCAGGTGCTCAAGCAGCCGGACCCGTTGACCTGGTTTTTTTCCAAGATGGAAAAGCTCTCCGCGCTATCCTCCAAAAAGGAGAGGATCTCTGTCTCCGCAGTGGATGTGGCCACCCAGTCTACTCCCATGCTTACACCGGACAAGGTGACCGCTAGTTTCCTGGTCACATACCCGGAAATTAAAACAGCGAATGAGCTGGAGGTGAAAATCCGCGATATTCTTGGCAAAAAGAGCCTGCGGTGGGATCTGACTCTTGTGTCGGACAGGCCGCCCATGATGAAAACCAGAAAATCACAGCAGTTCATTAAGACCATGGAAAAGGTGTCCGCCAACTGGGAGATACCTTTGGGGCAGGAATCTTCCCTATGGCCTTCAGTGGCCGGGCTGGCGCCAAGGAGTGTCTCTGTGGTATGCGGGGCCGCTCCCGTGGCGCGAGACCTGTACACCACCCAGGAGGCGGTGCACCGAACAAGCCTGGTGCAGCGCACTCTACTGCTGGCGCAAATACTCGCCGAGCAGATCAAATCCGCATGACCAGATGGTGAAAAGCAGGACTGAATATAGCGATACCGACTCGCTGGAGCTCACCAGCAATCGTATTCCCAAACCGCAAAAGATATCTGTATCAAGGCACGGCATGGTATCCACGGCCCATTTCGGCGCCACGGAGGCTGGAGTGGAAATGCTGGAGTCTGGCGGAAACGCTTTCGATGCGGCAGTCGCGGCCGCTTTCGCCCTGGGAGTGTGCGAGCCCTTCGCCTCCGGCCTAGGGGGCCAGACCATGATGACGATCCACATCGCGGAGCAGAGGAAGACGGTAGCCCTGGACGGGTCGTCCCGCGCCCCGAACCGCACCATGCCAGGCGTTTTCGAGAGGCGGGATCTGCTGGCAGGACACAAGGCTTCCACGGTTCCCAGCACACCTGCGGTGTTGAACTACCTCGTCTCCCGCTTCGGAGCGTTGAAAATCGAGGCGGCGTTGGGACCGGCCATTCGGCTGGCTGAGGACGGATTCATAGTCACCAAGCTGAACCATATGCTCACAAAGCGGGAGCTGAAAAAACTTCGAAAAGGATCGGCCGCCAGCCTGTTCCTGAAAAAGGGGATCAATCCGCACCCGGAAGGAGCGATATTCAAGCAACCGGTGTTGGGGCAGACATTGCGCAGGATCGCCAAGGCCGGGGTGAAGGATTTTTATCGGGGCAAGATAGCCAGGGCCATCCATGCTGACATGGTGGCCAATGGAGGATTGATTCGCCACGATGACCTGGCCCAGATACCTCTGCCGATCGAACGAAAACCGATTTCATGCCGGTTTGGCGGTTGGAGATTGCTCACATTCCCCCCACCTGGCGCCGGAAGGACTCTGGTTGAAATGCTCAATATTCTTTCCAGCCTTCCGGAGGATCATCGGATACCAGATTCGCCCGAGGGGGCGCTGGCTATCGCCAAGGTTATCCGCCAGGCAAACATAGACCGCAACGACAGGCCCAGGGATCCAAGCTTTTTTCCACAGGCGCGCAAGGGCAAGATGTTGAGCCTCAAATACGCGGCCAAAGTGGCCGAGCGGATCGAGCTAGAGATCGCCGGCAGAGGGGAGACGACCCATCTTTCGGTCATGGATCGGTTCGGCAATATTGTGGCTCTCACCCAGTCCATAGAGCGGGTTTACGGTTCCTACGAGGCATCGCCGGAACTCGGTTTTTTGTACAACAATTACATGAGCGCCTATGAATATGAGGATATCAATCACCCGTATTACCTGCGTCCTAACTCCTCTCCATGGGCCAGTGTGGCCCCTACCATAGTCTTCGCGGGCAGGAAGCCCTGGGTGGCCTTGGGCTCGCCGGGAAGTGAGAGGATAAGCTCCTCCATACTCCAGACGTTGCTGCGTCTGACCACCCTATCCCACCTGGAGGCAGTTTCCGCACCCCGGCTGCATTGCTCCATCAGCGGCAAGGTGTCGCTGGAGGCAACCAGAATGAGCGACGAGGTGACCCGCGCTTTGGAGTCAGCCGGGTATGAGATCGATGTCCGGGATCCCTTCTCCTTCTACCTTGGGTGCGTTCAGATGGTATGTCGTGAAGGATCGCAGTTTATCGGAGTGGCCGACCCTCGCCGGGACGGATCCGCCAGGGGACCGGGCAAATGAAACTGCCGATCCTGATCTCTGTTCCTCACGCCGGCCTCTCGGTTCCTCCGGAAGTGGCAGAGTATAACCTGTTGACAGAAAAGGAGATTGCCGGGGATGGAGACGAGCAGGCGGCGGAAATTTATGATTTCGAGGAGTTGGTTGAGGCGTATGTAACCACGGATGTGGCCCGGGCTTTTGTGGACATGAACCGGGAGGTGAACGACAGAAGAAAAGATGGCGTAGTGAAAACACACACCTGCTGGGATGTGCCTATTTACAGAAAACCGCTACCGGAGAGGGTGGTGGGGGAACTTCTGGCCAAATATCACATTCCATACCACACCAGCCTGGAGACGTTAAGCCCGCGGTTCCGGTTGTGCCTGGACTGTCACACCATGGCCGCCGTGGCGCCTCCCGTTGGTCCCGATCCTGGGGAGAAGAGACCTTTTATCTGCCTGAGTAATGCCCAAACCACCTGTGCTGCTCCACTGCTGATGAAATTCAAAAAGCACCTTGAGGAGGAATTCAGATTGCCGGTGAGTGTGAACGACCCGTTTGAGGGTGGCCATATTATCCGGCGCCATTCGACAAAGGCGCCTTGGATCCAGGTGGAATTTATCAGAGGTGGCGCTCTATCATCCGGGCGGAAACGCCAAGGATTGCTCCGTGCCTTGGGAGAGCTTGTAAAATTTATTGATAAGACATAGATTTAAACCTGTATATAAGAATCAGCTTTATGACTACTTTGGAAAATAATTTAGCGACATGGTGGGGTGAGTACTCCTTCGAAGCCGGTCAAATCCAGTCATGGAAAATCGGACCTATAAAGCTCTATATCCAGAGGCTGGAGAACGAATGGCTGTTCGCGTTCAAGCGCGATGATGTCTCCGCCAACGTGAAGCTGGGATGGGAGCGGGCCACGGACCTGTCAGAGATTCCTGACGATTGCGAAGTGGAGAGATACGCCTTCAAGGAAGCGCCCCCTCAAATAAGCCTGATGCCAAAGCTGGCTGGCAAACAGGTGATTACCCGTCCCACCACCCCATTTACTCTCATGCCGAGCGAGCAGGTGACGGTATATGCCGGGACGCCGGTCTGGGTGAAAATCGAAACGGTGAATCCCAGATCCAAGCTCACCTCCATCTCCACAAGGCGGCTTTCTGACACATGGTTCGGCAAGTCCACCACCGAGGGGGAGCTTTGCTTCTCCACCAAGACAAAATGCAGAATCAGGAAGGAGGAGATTCCTATCAGCGCCAACAGAGCTGTTACACCGGTGCGGATCACAAATCTGAGCTCGAAAAAGCTGGAGCTAAAGGAGATCAGCCTGCCCATGCCTTACCTATCCTTGTTCAAGTCATCGGAAGGGAACCTGTGGACATCTCCGGCTTCTGTCCTCCGGGAAAAGGTAGGGGACAAGATTACAGTGGCTTTTTCCAGGACACCACCCAAGGAGGTGGAAAGGGCGGAGCTTGTGGCCGAAGCGGAGAAAAAGGAAAAAAGCAACGTCATGAAGGACGCAATATCCGCGTTTTTCGGAGAGACTTTCTAAGAGGTCGCGAGTGGATACAACTCTGCTGTTAATCGGCGAAGAGATAGGTAAGCTGCACCTGCCCAGCATCATAAAAGCCGTCATTTATCTTGGTGTGGGTTATATCTTCGCCAGATTGACCGGATTCACCATGATGCGCTGGATGAAGGAGATAGTCAGCATCCACAACTCGAAGTTGCTAAGCCGGATATCCTTCTATCTGGTCTTCGGATTGTTCGGCGTATCCGCCATGTGGGAGCTGGGATTTAACCTCCAGGTACTGTTGGGCGCGGCGGGTATTTTCACCGTAGCCTTGGGATTCGCTTCTCAAACATCAGCGTCCAACCTTATCAGCGGGATTTTCCTCCTTTCAGAAAGGCCATTTCAGGTCGACGACACGATAAAAGTCGGAGATACTGTGGGCGAAGTGATCTCCATCGATCTGTTGTCGGTAAAGTTGCGGACCTTTGACAACCTCTTCGTGAGGATACCCAACGAGGCGCTGATTAAGGCGGAAATTACCACGCTTACCAAGTTCCCCATCCGAAGATTGGATATCTACCTGGGCGTGGCTTATAAAGAGAACCTGGAGAATGTACGCGATATCCTTTTTGAAATTGCCGATAAAAATACCAATTGTCTGGATAACCCAAAACCGCTATTTTTTATCAAGGAGTTCGGGACCTCCTCGGTGGACATACAGTTTTCCGCATGGGCAAAACAGGAAGGACTGTTTAAAACCAGGACCAATATGATGATGGAGATAAAGAAAGTCTTTGAACAAAAGGGAATCGAGATTCCATTTCCTCATATCACCCTCCACAGCGGCGCCCATCCCACTCCCGTGCCGATATCGATAGTGGAAGGGGCGCCCGCGCCATCAGACCAGAGCGAAAAACCGAAGGAATAAGCCGCCATATCGACCCGGATTCACGGATCAACAATGCGCGTCAAAGTCACGTGTCCAGCATATGCCACGGACGGGTGTTCCCTTTTCCGGAAAGAACCGCATATATGTTGCGCGCTACCTTCCTGACCCGGCTGAAAAGCAACGGAAGGTATCGGCCCTTTTCGATCATTATCCAGGAGAACATTGCGCCATGAGTCCTGGGAGGAACAGGCCGGGGGCTCCGCTCCGCTAAAGTGATGGCGCCTTTGTCACAAGTGGAGATGCACGCGCCACATCCCAGGCACACGGAATTGTCCACCACGCCAAATCGCCGGGTGGCGCCGTTCGATCCCTGTCTCCCTATGCCGATCGCCTTGACGTTGCACGCCGCAATGCACTTGCCGCAATAATCGCACTGGTCCGGATCTACAAATGCGATAAAGGGCGTCTTGGCCACCCCATCCGGGTATCCCATCTGCACACCATGCATCAGCACACAGCAGCAACGGCAGCAGTTGCAGATAAACGTCGGTTTTTCACACACGTTGTCGGTCATATGCGTCAGATTGTATGACCTGGCCACGTCCAGGATGGCCAAAAGCTCCTCCACGCTCTTCTGTTGCTGAAATCCTCTGCGAGCCAGAAACCGGGCGCCTTCCCCCAGGGTGATGCAGATTCCATCCACGGGGGCCCCGCGTTTGCACGATTTCCCCTCATGCTCCTTCTTGTGTCGACAATAGCACATCCCCGCGGCTCCAAAACTTGCGCTCTTTATAATCTCCCTGGCGTCTTCATATGAAGTGACTTTTGAAGTGACCGGAATCTTCTCCTCATACGTCAGCGCACGGGTCAGCTGTGTACCACTTCGAAGAATTTCATCGATCTGTCCTGTTCCCCCCCCCTCCCCCAGCTCTCCGGCCATCAGCCGGGCCACTTCGTCCATGGGGATGTCTGACCTGTTCTTCATGAATGTGAATTCGAAGAAGCCTATCAGGCCTGGGACCAGAAGGTAATAGGTGACTCCCTTGTATGGCATGTCCGCCACCAGCCCCTTGTTCGCCATCCGCTCCAGTATCGGCGCAAGCTTCGCGCTCTCCATCCCGGTGGCCCGGACCAACTCCTCCAGGGTGGCCTCCTCCAGGGGGAACCGGGAGCCGACAAAGGCTTCTTCCTCATCGAAAAGGATGGAAAGAATCTGGCGCAACTTGCCGTTGTCCACCAGCCCCACAGGGTATTTGTTCAGCCGGTCGATAAGGGGGATAAGGTCCGCCTTATTCACAGATGCGTGTCCCATTGTTTACTTTAAAGCTATTATTCTCACAATAAATATAGGGCTTTTACAGATTCTTCGAATTGCCGCCATACTACCCAGGCGGTGGGACATGTCTGGTTTCCCCAGCGACGGAGGATGGGGTGATGGCGATGCTCTGTTTGTTTGGAAGATACTCGATGACCTGGATTGAGACACCCTCACATGCATCCTTTATGTATGCCCAAATGTGATTTTGGCAATTGCAAACCTATAGCCCAGTTCACCAATTAGGGGGAGAACCAACGTGTAGCTGCCGGGCTGGGCGCCCTGGGGGCTGGTTTATTTCTCATCGGATTCGGCTTCACCCGCGGCGGACGCAGGCGGATAGTGATGGGCGCCGCCCTGGCGCTGACGTGTTGTGCAGGGAGAACATTTCCCTGGAGCCGGGCGATTACGCCTGGAAAGTGATCGCCGACGACGGGCGCGACGGCGGATTGACCGAATCGGAAGCTCGCAGCTTCACTGTGAAGTGATCAAATAGCCTTTATCCAATCCCCCGGGCCGCCTGGCCTGGGGGTTTTTTTTCGGTTGCGTGGCAGGCTCCTGTTTTCCCTTTGCCTGTTGTATGTACAGGGTCATGTAATAAGCATTTATCCTTGACATATAATAATTGCTTCTTTACTGTTAGTCATTTGTTTATATCCAGTTTGATTACAATGTCATCAGGTGTCAAAGCCTGTGAGGCGTTTATTGCGTCAGTCGCCACCTAGTAACAGGTGATTCAAACGCATAATGGGGATGCAAAAAAGGGGGTTATGGTGAAAAAGGTTATTGTCTGGTTTTCGTGGTTGATTGTTCTGTCCATTGTTTATCTGTCTCCGATGCAGGCCATGGCGGCCACATATGTGGTGGACACCACAGTGGACAACGGCGCGCTCTCCGCGTGCACGGCGGCGGCGGGGGACTGCTCCTTGCGCGGGGCCGTCAACGCCGTCAACGCCGGAGCTGGCGGCGATATCATCAGCCTTCAAACGGGGACGTATACACTCACTGGCGCGGTTGATGAAGACGCTAACGCATCCGGCGACCTGGACATTACCAAGGCAGTCACCATCCAGGGCTTCGGGGCGGTGTCCACTATCATCGACGGGAAC
>JAOUMU010000123.1 GCA_029881335.1 Nitrospinota bacterium
GATATTCGTGGGGCGGTTATCTATGACCAGAGGACCAACGTTCTCATCCCCCATGGCCGCCGCCTTTAACTGTGTAGACTTTATATTCCTGAGGCCGCTTACCTCGTTTACCAGCAACCCGGCCTCTCTGCCCTGGCTGCGGAAGACCACCAGGTAGCACTGATTGTTGATCTGACGAGCCGGGGCGCCGGTGACGGAGGCGATCCTTGTCACTGGCAATTCGCCATAATCGCTCTCCACTATTTCCAGTCCATCCCGATGGCTGATTTGCGCGGTGTCCATCGATGTGACTCCTCCGATCCATCTGGCGGCGACGGCGTATCGCCTGGCTTCGTCGTCGCCGAAAATCAGCGCCAGTTCCTCCGGCTCCGCCTGGGCAAGGTGGGCGGAGGCTGGAGATAACGGGGTTTGGGACGTTTTGACGGTTTCCGCCAGCTTGGATATGTCCAGGATGAAAGCTATCGATCCGTCACCCAGGATAGTGGCTCCGGAAAGATAGGGCGGATCGAATATTCCCCGGAAGGAGTCGAGCGTTTTAATAAGCACCTCTTCCTGTCCAAGGGTTTTGCCTACCGCAAGCCCGATCCTGCGAAGCCCGGTCTTGATTACAACCACGTCTATGTCATCGGGAGCCCTTCCTCCGTTCTCCGGGAAGTCGAGCGTCCGCGATAGAATAACCACTGGCACTCTTTCTCCTCTAATGTCCACTGAAGGCTCTCCATCGGTCATCTGAAGATCGGTGGGTTTGATACGGGTAGTTTCCTGCACAGAAAAAAGAGGGATGCCAAACACACCTATTCCCACCCGGCACAGCAGGGTGGGTATAATCGCCAGGGTCAGAGGAATCTTGAGTGTTATCCTGGTTCCGGCGCCAGGTTCCGAATCAATGTCGATGGCGCCGTTTAGCTTCTCCAGATTCGTTTTTACCACATCCATGCCCACTCCCCTGCCGGAGACATTGGTGACGGACCTGGCGGTAGAGATACCGGGCATGAACATCAGGGACAGCTTCTGGGTCTTGGACATATCGCGCGCCCTTTCCGGGCTGATGGCCCCGGATTCCACCGCTTTATCAGCCAAGGCCTGGGGATTGATTCCCTTTCCATCGTCGAATATTTCCACCACGATGGAATTGCCCTCATGAAAGGCGTTGAGGCTGATGACACCGCGCCTTGGTTTGCCGAGCCTGTCCCTTTCGGCTGGAGGCTCTACGCCATGGTCAATGCAGTTGCGAATTATATGCAATAGAGGATCGGAAATGTTTTCGATAAGGCTCTTGTCCAGTTCGGTTTCCGCCCCATGGATCACCAGGTCCGCTTCCTTGCCCAGCGCCACTCCCAGGTCCCTCACCACTCTACCGAATTTATTGAACACATTGCCCACAGGAAGCATCCTGGCCCTCATCACGGAGGCTTGCAGGCGCCTGGTCGCCGAATCCAGATTTGTGGCAAGATCGCTGAATCCCTCGATCAGCGACTCGGTCCTCTCCCCCATTACCATGTTGTGAACCAGTTGTTGGGTTCTGTTACGCAGCAGAGCAAGCTCCACCAGCGAATTCATCAGGCTGTCCAGCCGATTAACATCCACCCTGATGGCGCCTATCCTTTCCGATACGGACTGGATGGAGGCGGCCTGGCCAACCAGGCTTGTGTGATCGGTGTTCAACTGGCCGGAATCCGCGTCGTCCTTAGAAGCTTGGTTTTCCACGGTGGCCGCGGTCTCGCGGGCGGGGTGGGCGGCCGCTTCAATTTTTCCCACCAGCCATCGAATGTCCACCCCGGAGTCGGTCAGTGAGGAGGATATCTGGTTTTTAATACGGCGAAGGGAATCGTTGAATTCGTATAGCAGCTCCACCAGACCGGAGGGGAGGGGGGTGTTTTTGCTCCTGTAAAAAGCCAGCGCCGACTCCATGATATGACACAAAAAACCCAGGGCCAAGAACCCCAGAGCGTTGGCGGAGCCTTTGAGGGTGTGGACCTGGCGGAAGCAGTTTTTCATCGCCTCCTGGTCGGATGGATTGTGCTCCAGGGCCATCACGCAGTTTTCCAGGGTGTCAATCTGGTCTGCGTATTCCATCAGGAAATCGGGCAGGTAGCTTTCCAGGGCTTTTTTACGCTCCTCGTCCGCAGGGGGGGAGGCTGGGATTTCAGCTTTTGGTGGTTTGTCTCTATCCATGCGTGTTCAAGTTTTATATCGCCCAGCCAGAAGATGAGGCACCCATAGGGTTCAGTCCACAACTGGAGAATGGCCGCCCAGGGAGCTAAAAAGCGCAGCTGAAACGACGTCAAGATCCAGCGCATTATCCGATTTCATGCGTTGCACGGATGCAGGGACCTTCTCCAGCGATGCGAGCGACACCCTGATGGCGCCAGCCACTTTTCCAGAGAAAGGTTGGAGGCCAGACCGATATGGCTCTATCACACTTTCGATGTTCAGGAAAACGGCGCCGAGCCGCATGAGCCCCATTGCGTTGGAGCCTCCCTTCATGTTGTGAGAGTTTCGGTATAAGTTGTTGATTTCCATCTTGTCTGCTGGATCGGATTCCAAGGTGTCCAGGGAAGAGTTCATGGCAACCAGGGCCTGGCCGAATTCGGAAAGGAAGTCGTCCAGATACTCTTCCATCCCCATCCCGATGGCGTCGGAAGCGAGAGGCTTTTCGGATTCGCTCTTTTCATTTCCCCGGGGGATGGATCCACGATTCGTTTCTTCGATACTTACAATCCTGGCGGGGTCTGGGCCTCCATGTTTCATATCACTTTCGGTCATTATGCAAATTGCCGATCGGATTGGCAAATCCAAAAGCTTTCCCGCGCCATGACCATGGCGCCGAAGCGGCAACCGGGCATGAATATGTCATGCAGTTTCATGAGATGATCGCCCCTCCTCTCCGCCCAGAATATCAGCCATAGTGATGACCCGCATTGGCTCATCCTCCTCATGGGGAATGACACCCTCATTTTCAATCTTACCCACCCTTGAGGTGATGGAGCCGATTCCAGGTTTGTCCGTTTCCACAAGTTCGGCCAGTTCATCCACTAGCACACCCACTGCGCCAGCGGGGCCGGCCTTGCAAACTATCACCCTGGACTTATCCGTGATTGAGTCGGCTGGCCGGCCAATCTTTATGCCCAGGTTTATAATAGGCGCCAGAGTACCCCGCAGGTTTATGATCCCCGTCAAAAACTTAGGAGCGTTGGGGACATCAAATATCCGTATCTCGTCGGCCAAAAGAATTTCCTGGATAAGCAGAACGTCCATTCCGAAAGACTGCCCTCCAAGGTGAAACTTGATGAATTTGGCCATAATGTACCCTTCCGGCTGCCGCGCGCAAATCCTCGCCCGGTTTTGGCGTATTTAGTCTGCGGCCAAAAATTACCCCAGGCGCGATTTATAACGACTTAAAAAGCTTTCTGATATCTTGGAACATATGATAACATACTCCGAATTTTGAATTGTGCGGGAGCGCTCTGGAAAAGAGGCGTTCTGCGTTATCAATAGTGAATAGACCTTGGATTTGGCTGGATTCTGAAGAAAACGGGATGAAAAGAACTTTTTCAATGGCTACGGCCATGGCAATATCCATTACGGCTCTGCTGGCTGTCCCTGGCGCGTCCCTGGCGGTCGAATCATCCGCGGTCTCCGAGGAATCGATGAACAGGAAACTCGAAGAACTTCAGAGCGAGATCGAGGTTGCTTCCGCCAGCGTCGAAAACCTTGAAGAGACGATAGCCAAGAGCGTCAATGTCTCCGGCTACATGGACGCTGAATATATCATCGACGATCGAGAAGGACGGGCTGACGGCTTTCGGACCCACCATTTCTCCTTTTTCCTTGAGAAGAAACTTTACAAAAAATGGTCGGTGTTTTCCGAGCTGGAGTTCGAGGACGCGCCCTATTTTGAACTTGGTTCCTCCAAAGAGGGATTCGAATTCGCAGAGGGGAAAATCCTGCTGGAACAAGCGTACATGGATTATACCGCGTCCCCCAGCCTCGCGTTCAGGATCGGCAGGTTTCTCACTCCGGCCGGAATATGGAATATCAATCACTATCCTCCATTCGTTACCACTCAGAGCAGGCCACAACATATCCGCCACATTTTTCCACAATACCTAGATGGATTTGAGCTTCACGGTTCGGTGAATATCCAGGACTTTATGGTGACCTACATGGGCTACACCGCCAATGGAGAAGGTAACCCCGGCGGAGGTGATGGAAACGAGGAGAAGGCCTTTGGCGGACGGCTGGAATTCATGGTTCCTTTCGTTGTGGAGATAAAAGCGGGGGTGTCCGCGCTGTCTGATAAGCTCAACGATGGGACCGCAAAGAGCGCAACCGGCGTGGACATGCAGTTTCGGGTCCGTTGGCTGAAGATCCAGGCGGAATACGCCCAGGCTACTCTGGATCCGACAGAAGGTGAGGCATATGGCTCAAGCGGTTATTATGTCCAGGCGCAGACAGATATGGGCAAATTTACATTGTTCGCCAGACATGATGTCTTTAAACCCAACGATTCGTTACCTGACTCTGAAGTGGTCGCCAACACCGGTGGCGTGAATTATCACTGGACTCCCACCATTGTATCCAAGATCGAGGGGAATTTTTTCGATAGCCAGAACCAAGATAACGGAGAGGCTCACACCTTGTGGATTGTAAGCCTGGCCCTGTTTTTCTGATGGGAGTCCCGGAAAACCATATGAAGCAGAAAGAGATTGGAAACGCCAGGGTACAGAAGCAAATGGATGTCCTCCGTCCTGGCTCCATGGCGCAGACCAACACGATGTGGCTGGCCACTATGTGGCTGGCCACTATGTGGCTGGTCATCCTTTTCTTCTCCACCGATTGCCTTGCCGGTAGCGGTGTGGCGGTGATCGTCCACAAGGACAGCGAGGTGAGGTCCATGACGGTGGACGATTTGCGCCGATATTACTCCGATATATATGTGTTGTGGGGCGGCGGAGAAAAGGTGAAGATATTCGACTTGCCCATGGATGACCCTACGCGCCAGGTTTTCTCCACCAAGGTCTTAGGCAAGGCGCCCCAGGACGTGACGATGGAGTGGGCCAGCAAAAGAATCACCAACACAGCCAAAAACCCGCCTACCATACTAAAGTCCCAATTACTGATGCTCTCCAAGGTAGCGCACGACACTAACGCTCTGGGGTATATCTCCGAGGAGAGTGTGGATGAGCAAAAAGTTAAGGTTGTGCTTGTAATTAAGTAACCGCGGATCATCCGCCGACGGGGCGCTATTCGGTGTTGACCTTATGAAACTCAGGATTCTGGGAAATATCAGGATACAGACCAGGCTTCTTGTCGTCCTGGGCATGCTGGTTATCATCCCCATGATCTCCACCCAGGTGGGGCTAAGGGCCCTGGATCGCATCTACCAGAGCATGGACAAGATCACCGGCCAATACTACCCATTGGCGGAGGCGGCCATGGAAATGAAGTTCGCCGTACTGGAGGTCCAGAACCATTTCACCCGCGATTCGCTTTCCATGAAAAAAGATGACGACCGCAGCGATGTGGAGAAATGGCAACAGCATTTCAAGCGCTACGCCGACAAGGCTATCAGCCTCTCCCAGGACGCTGATAAGAAAAAGGAGATAGGACACATCGTCCTCGATTTCAACCAATTCTTCAAGATGGCGGAGCTGATGTCGCTGGTCTACATCGAACGAGGCCCCGAAGAGGGCGCCGGAATAAAGGTTGATGTGGACGCCTTTGTGAAAGTGCTGCGGGGCAGGATAGACAAGGTGGTGGCCAACAACAAGAGTGAGCTTGTTATGATAATGGAGGAGACCGGCCGGGAGGTGGGAGTAGCGGAGGGAACCGCGAAAATGGTCTCGCTTCTGGTGGCAGCCGCCACGTTCATATTGGCCTACCTTCTGGCAAACTCCATCACAAGCCCCCTGAAAAGGATCGTGGACCGGCTCCGGGCCATAGCCAAGGACGAGGTGGCGGATCTTTCGAAAAGCGTTGATGTGGCGACTTCCGACGAAATATCGGACGTGGGGAACCTGTTCAACGAATTCGTGATGAAAGTGCGCAAGATAGTCACACAGCTAGGGTCCATGGCCGAGCACCTGGCATCGGCCACCACCCAGCTCTCCACCACTACAGAGCGATTTTCCAAGCAGGCGAACAGCCAGTCTTTCGAGGTGGCCAAGATATACAACTCCGTAGAGGAGGTTAACACAGCCATCAACGCCATTGCCAAGAGCGCGGCGGATGTGGCCATGACCTCCGAGGAGACCCGCAAGCAGGCCATGGAGGGTGGCAGCATTATCGAGCAGAGCTCCGAAGCTATCGGCAAGCTGTCTGATTACTCAACCAAGATAGGCAGCATCCTTTTGGTGATCGAGGATATCGCCAAGAAGACCGACCTTCTGGCTATCAACGCCGCAATTGAGGCGGCCAACGCTGGCGAGCAGGGGAGGGGATTTGCCGTGGTGGCGGAGGAAGTGCGCAAGCTGGCGGAGCGAACCACCAAGGCCACTGGCGAGATCGGCCGCATCATAAAGGATATCCAGGGGTTCACCTCGGAGGCGGTGGAGTCTATGCGCGGCTCCGGTGACGCGATGAACAGGATCATCTATGACACCGCAAAAGTAAACGAGATGGTAGACCATATAGCCGCGGCCACGGAAAAGCAATCAGGAATCACCAATATCATGTTCGCGAACATCAAGACCGTCAATCAGCTCAGCGAAGGATTCGCCTACCAGTCTGACGAGACAAAAAAAGTGGCGCTGGAGATCAACGAGGAGATTTACAAGCTCCAGGCGGTGGTGGACCAATTCAAGGTATGATGCGCCCGTGGAAGTATGTGGGTCCCGGAGCCAACAGTTTGACGGGGCCGGCGCATCGGCTGTCCGCACTCTGAAAGAAGTTATGGATTATCGGAAGCAAACACCAGAAGGAATCCGCGGTCGGGCGCAGGTTTGTCTTTGTTTGGCTGCGCCCTGTCGGCCCCCAGCGGTCCCGCCGCGGGGAGGTTGACATGGCCATCGACAAGGAACTTGCCATATATAAGAACATCCTGGAGAACATGAGCGACGGGGTGATTACCATAGGCCTGGAAGGGCGGCTGGTGGTTTTCAACAAGGCGGCGCGGCAAATCTTGGGAGTGGAGGTGGATGTGTCATCTGGGGAGCTTTCCTTTGACGAGGTGTTCGGCCCCCATGAGTCAGAGGAAAACGAGGCTTTTTTCGACAGCATAATAAAGGCCACATTTTCCATAAATACGGTCAACAACCGCCTGCTTGATTTTCATAACGCCGAGACGGAAAAGACGGCCCGTCTTTCCATGGCCACCTCGTTTTTGCAGAACCAGGCCGATGGCGCGCGAGAGACCATAGGGGTGATCGCCGTGTTCCGGGATGTCACCGAATTGCATGAATTGCGCGACTCTCTTTCCGCCCTGCGGGAGATCGAAAAGCTCAACGACGAGCTTGGGAAGAGGAACCAGTTTATCCGGCAGGCTTTCGGCAAATATATGTCCGACGAGGTGGTGGATAAGCTGCTGGAGTCGCCCGAGGGGATGGAGATGGGCGGCGAGGTGAAGAAGGTGACGGTGGTGATGACCGATATCCGGGGGTTCACAGCCCTTTCAGAGCGGACATCCGCCGAGGTGGTGCTGGATATGCTCAACCGCTATTTCGAAGTGATGACCGATGTGATATTCAAGCACAACGGCACCATCAACAAGTTTATCGGTGACGCCATAATGATTCTGTTTGGCGCCCCCAACGAGCGCGAGGATGACGCGATAAGGGCGGTGGGTTGCTCCCTGGAAATGCAGCTTGCCATGAGGGGGGTCAACGAGGAGAACAGGAGAAGAGGTCTGCCGGAGCTGGAGATGGGGATCGGAATCAACACAGACAAGGTGGTGGCTGGGAACATGGGATCTACCAGGCGAAGCGAGTATGGTGTGATTGGTAGCGGGGTGAACATGGCCTCCCGAATAGAATCGCTGACTATTGGTGGCCAGATCCTGGTTTCCAGCAGCACACTGGCGGAACTGGGCTCGGAAGTTATAGTGGGCGCTTCTTTCGACGCGCCGTTCAAAGGGTTCGAGGAGATGGTGAAAGTGCACGAGATTATGGGGATGGGTGATCCTTATAACCTGTCGATCCCTATAGTGGAAGACGCCCTTCTTCCCATGCCAGAGCCGATGCCGATTCTCTATTCGCCCCTGGAAGGAAAAGTCTCCTCTGGGGGAATGAAACCAGGGCTTATCATCATGGTCTCATACCGCTCCGCGGTGGTTGTTTTTCAGCAGGAGATGGAAAACCTGGCGAACCTTAAGTTTGAGATCGAAGTGGCCGGCAAATATGGAAACGTGAACAGGTCTTTTTACGGAAAGATAATGAAGAAATATGAGGATGGGGAGGATGGATTCGTCATCCGATTCACCGCCATCGCGGACGATATCAAGAAAAGCCTGATGACAATGGCCCTGGATCAGCTCCCCGGATCCAAATAATCAAAGCGCCAGGAATAGGAAGGCAAACGACCAGGGAGAGGGAATCTGCCTGGTGTCGATCCCAGAGCCTGGTAAACTGAAAATCCCGGCCGGGATAAAAAACAAGCCCATCGCAGTGGTGGTATCCACCACGATGGGCTCTGTAAATGATCTCGAAGAAAAACTTCCCCCCGATCTTTAGGCGCTAACAAACCCAGTCAAATACGTTCCGGAGGATTATGGCCCCCGGTAACCAGGCGGGCGTTGTCAGTCCTAGTCTCGGC
>JAOUMU010000196.1 GCA_029881335.1 Nitrospinota bacterium
CCCCCTCCGGCTCTTCCATGGTGATTTCCGCCTCCGGTTCCTCGAACGCTATCTCCTCCTCCGGCTCTTCCAAGGCGATTTCCGCCTCCGGTTCCTCGAACGCTATCTCCTCCTCCGGCTCTTCCATGGCGATTTCCGCCTCCGGCTCATCGAAAGATATTTCCTCTTCCGGCTCTTCCATGCCGCCGTCAAAAGTAACTTCCTCGGCCACTGGCTCCATGGCCGCAGTGTCCGGGACGCTCTCCTCTTCCAGTGATATTTCATCGGAGTCAAACGAAATCTCATCGGATACACCGGACTCCGCTTCCTCCTCATGCTCAGGGATGTCTATATCCCCTTCAGCGTTCGGCATATCGAAATCACCGGTTGAATCATCCAGGGTAAAGCCGAAGCTGCCATCCGAATCATCCCCTCCCATGCCTCCCATGCCGCCCATGGCCTCTTCCACAGATGAGGTCATCGGCTCGTCGTCGCCATCGGACATGGGGCTCATGAAATCCGGTTCCTCGAAACTTCCACCACCCCCGCCGCCTCCGGACTTGGATTCCACTGCGGCGGCGCCAAAAGACAAAATACCCAGGGATACGGGTTCCAGGAAGTTTATGTCGTACTTTGATTTATGCGCCGAAAGATCCTTGGAGCATTTGCGGCAAGTGGATAGATAGTCGAAGCTGACGTAACTGCAAAAGGGGCATTTCATTTTTATATTTTACCCTGTACTTGTTTGGATGATCACCTTATTATAGTTAATTATCGTATACTTTTGACAAATGGTCAATTGAATTTGACGTTATGTAATGAAAAAGTCATGGTTTTAGCCGCCGCGCTCCCTATAGAATCCCATTTTCTCATTAAAAGGCTCTCCAAAGTTGAGAAAATCGTTTCAAAAGACATCTGTTCTATCTCCGCCGGGTATGCCTATGGCAGGAGGATTTTTGTTCTGACGTCAGGTCCGGGGGGATTGAACGCGGCTCTGGCCCACGAATTCCTCCATACCAACTTCGAAGTGGGACAGGTGATAACATTCGGGCTGGCAGGATCGCTGAATGAAGACCTAAGCGTTGGCGATATCGTGATCCCGACGGCAGTTGGCCTGGCGGAGGGAGGGGAGGATGACGACCTGCCTCTGGATCCGATAAACCGGAGGGTGGCGTATGGCGGTAATGTTACTTTCGGCGGACTTGCGTTACAGTCCAGCCAGCCTCTGGGCCCAGAACGGAAAAGGGCTCTGGGTGGAAGAAGGGCGATATGTGTGGATATGGAATCGCACACCGCAGCGACCATCGCAAAAAAACATGGGGCCTGCCACAGTGTGGTGAGGGTGATCTCGGATGAAATGGATACCCCTCTTAATTTAACCAATCCCAAAGCGGACACTATGTTCATGGCGGCCGCCAGGGTGGCGGTGGAGCGCAACGCCGAGTTTCTGTATGCGATGCTGGCAGGTGAGATGAACCGCGCCGTATGAAAGGTAAATCTGAAATATGAAAAAAGTGGACCACCTGGACTGGTATCACTCCCTGGTCACCAGAATGAACACTATTCGTGACGAGGAAGAGCTAAAGAATGCCCTGGACACGCTCTTGGAGGACATTCTGGTCATGCTGAAAGCCAGGGAAGGCGCTATCAGGGTCTGGCCAGTTGATAAAAAGTCCACTGTCCGATCCCAGACTAGCACAAGGAACTTCAAGCTCTGTTTCGATCAACTCGACGCTCCGGAATGCGTCTGCTCCCACGCCCTTGCCTCCGGGAAGATGGCCGCAAGAAGGGAGCTCACCGTGGCCGTGCCCCCCCCCGGCAGCCCCTGCGCCCTGCTGGGCGCCGAAACCATTATCTGCGGCCCCGTGGCCACCGGTGGAGACGCCGGCGGAATCTTTACGGCGATACTGGGCTATGGCGCCCCGGAAGGCGGCAATGCCAAGGCGCCTGATAATCAGTCGCTAAAGCTGGTGTCCATCGCCTTGACCAGCCTAGGGCACGCGCTGGATAACCTGATGGACCGCAGGCGCGATGAGGCCATGGCGCGCGACATGGAGACGGTGAACTATATCGGCGGATTGATCGCCGGGAAGTTGACTCTAAAGGAGATGGTGCGGGAGATAGTGTCGCGGCTGGGCCAGGTGCTGGAGACCGACGAGGTGAACGTGATCGCGTATGACCAGGAGCGCGAGGAACTCTCCTTTCTGGCCAGCTACTTTCATGGTGGTTCCGCGTTGGACCGGCCGGAGGTATACCCTCTTTCCGATGGCATGAACAGCTGGA
>JAOUMU010000124.1 GCA_029881335.1 Nitrospinota bacterium
GAGCGCCGAGCGTGTGCGGGCCATTACCACCACAATCAACGACGGGGTGGCGCTGCTCAACGAGAAGCGGATCATAACTTTCTGGAACGTCGCCGCGGAAAAAATGTTCGGCCTGATGGCGTATGAGGCCGTGGGGCGCAGGGTGGAGGAGCTGGTGATTCCGGAGCGGGAAAAGGAAAGATTCCTGGCGGAAATGGAATCGAGGCTGGATGTGAAAAAGCCATCCTTTGAGGAAAAGGTGTTCGAGACCAGGGGACTGCGCAAGGACGGAAGCGAGTTTCCCACTGATGTGTCTGCGAACCTGTTCCGCCAGGAGAACAACCTATGGGGCGCCGTCCTGCTGTTTCGGGACATCACCAAGCGCAAGGAAGCCGAGGAGAAATTGCGCCAGGCCAAGGAGGCCGCCGAGGAGGCCAACAAGATCAAGGACAAATTCGTGACCCTGGTCTCCCACGACTTGCGCGCGCCCCTGGGCAACATCATGGGGATGCTGGAGATATTAAAGGGCAAAGTCAACGGCGTCATCAAAGATGCGGACATGTTCTACCTCACCCGCGCCACGGAAAACTGTTATTCGCTGGTGAAGATGATAGACCGCCTGCTGGATATCAGCCGGTTGCGCACAGGCCATATGCGGGTGGCCAAACGGTTCATGTTTACCAGATACCTGCTGGAGGATTGCATCTCCAGGATCACCCATTCCGCCATGGAAAAAGGAATTGAAATCCACATGATGGTTCCACCGGGCCACAGGATCTTCGCCGATGAGCATCTGTTTTCCGAAGTTATCCAGAACCTGGTTGGCAACGCCGTCAAATTCCTCGGCCAGGGGGACAAAATAGAAATCATGACGCCCGGTGACAGGCCGGGGACTATTGTCGTCAGCGACAACGGGCCCGGTATTCCTACTAATATTCTGCCCAATATATTTCTTGCCCATAAAAAGACCTCCACCAGAGGCACCATGGGGGAGAAGGGCATGGGGCTGGGCCTGCCATTGTGCCACGACATCATGAAAGCCCACGGCGGGGAAATATCCGTGGAAAGCCAGCCGGGAGCGGGCGCCATTTTCACCCTGACCCTGCCCCAGGCCCGGCCCACGGTGCTGGTGGCGGATGACAACGAGGCGGCTCGAATGGACGTGGTGGAGCAGCTTCGCGCGATGAACGTGGATGTCATAGAGGCCGCCAACGGCAGAGAGGCGCTGGACCGGATGGCCGAATGCGCTCCCCACCTGGTGATAACGGACATCCGGATGCCCCAGATGGACGGATTCGCCCTGCTGGAATTCATCCGCAAAAGCCCCGCCTTGGACAACTTGCCGGTGATAGTGTTCACCTCCAGTGACGAGATCGACGCCAGGGAGAAGGCCTTCCGCATGGGGGCCAACGACTTTGTCATGAAACCTGTGGTGGCCAACGACTTCATCCCCAGGGTGCGGCGGTTCGTAAAGGCCTGACCCGGCGCTAAAGGAAGCGTGGCTTTTTCCGGCCACCGCCCCTTTTGGCCTCGCGGCCGCACGGCCATTGGGGACTTGCGCCCCCTTGGGAACCCGGCCGCATTTCGGTTATTAATCCCTGTCAAAAGCCGCGGTTCGCCATTATTTCATCGTCGATCCACGAAAACCCCAAAAAATAGTGTAAAGTCGGCCTGGTTCGGATTAGACTAAAAAATTGCGAATATAGACAATTAAGAACGCATAAAGGCTGACCATGGCACTTGTTGTTCAAAAGTACGGCGGCACTTCAGTGGCTAACGAGGACCGCATCCGCCACGTGGCCCAAAAAGTGGCCCGGGCATGCGAGACCGGAGATAAACTAATCGTAGTCATATCCGCCATGGCCGGGGAAACCGATCGGCTGATAATGCTGGCCAACAAGCTCTCCAATAATCCTCGGGAGCGGGAGATGGACCTTCTGATGAGCTCCGGCGAGCGGGTATCCGCCGCCCTCCTGGCCATCACTTTAAATGGCATGGGAGTTCCAGCCATATCGCTCACCGGTCGCCAGATCGGGATGATCACCGACTCCATACACATGAAGGCCCGCATCCGCAAGATCACTGGAGAAAAGGTCCGCGCCGCCCTCGATGAGGGGAAGGTGGCGGTGGTGGCCGGATTCCAGGGAGTGGACGAGGCCACAGGCGCCGTCACCACGCTGGGCCGTGGTGGGTCGGATACTTCCGCGGTGGCCATAGCCGTGGCGATGAAGGCGGACCGGTGCGAGATATACACCGATGTGGATGGGGTATACACCACCGATCCGAACGTGGTGGCCAGCGCCCGCAGGATAGAGTCCATATCGTTTGACGAAATGCTGGAGATGGCCAGCCTTGGCGCCAAGGTGCTGCAGGTACGCTCCGTGGAGTTCGGCAAGAAATACAACATGCCCATATATGTAAAGTCCACGTTTCAGGACGTGGGCGGGACTTTGGTAACACAGGAGAATAGCGAAATGGAAGAAGTGGTGGTATCGGCGGTAGCGTTCGCGCGGGACCAGGCGAAGATCACGATGCTGGGCATCCCGGACAAGCCGGGAATCGCCTCGAGAATCTTCGGCGCGGTGGCCGCCAAGCAGGTTAACGTGGATATGATAATCCAGAACGTATCCGACCATGGGCTCACCGACATGTCATTCACCGTACCGAAAAACGAAGCGCGGCAGACCATTGAGGCTCTGCGCCCGGCGGCGGCGGAAATCGGCGCCCGCGACATCACCTCCGACGTGAATATCGGAAAGGTGTCGATCATCGGCGTGGGGATGCGCAGCCACACCGGCGTGGCGGCCAAGGCTTTCGGGGCGCTGGCCGCGGCGGGAATTAACATAATGATGATCTCCACCTCGGAGATCAAGGTCTCCTGCGTGGTGGCTGGCGACGAAATCGACCGCGCGGTGCGTGTATTGCACGACGCCTTCGAACTGGCCCTGCCTCCGGAACAGCGACAATTCAAAGATGGAAGTTAATCATGGCAAAGGGCGATAAGGTCTTTTTGTACGACACCACTCTGCGCGATGGCGCCCAGGCGGAGGAGGTGAGCTTCTCCCTGGACGACAAGCTGCGCATCGCCGAGGCCCTCGACGATTTCGGCATACACTATATCGAGGGTGGCTGGCCCGGCTCCAACCCCAGGGATAAGGAGTTTTTCCAGCAAGCGGGAAAGCTAAATCTGAAGGGCGCCAAAATTACGGCCTTCGGCTCCACGCATCACCCGAAAAATAAGCCGGCCCAGGACAACAACGTGAAGCTGTTGCTGGAGGCCAAAACCCCCTGCGTCACTGTGGTGGGCAAATCATGGGACGCTCAGGCTAAAGTGGTGTTGGGCATCTCCCCGGAGCGGAACCTGGAGCTGATACACGACACGATCGCATACCTGGCCCAACGGGTGGACGAGGTGATGTTCGACGCCGAGCACTTCTTTGATGGATACAAGGCGAATCCGGAATACGCAATGAATGCCTTGGAAGCGGCCCAGCAGGCCGGCGCCAGCTGGCAGGTGCTCTGCGAAACCAACGGTGGCGCCTTGCCATTTGATGTGGAAAGAATAACCGCCGAGGTGGCGCTAAAGCTTCCCGACGCGCGATATGGCATCCACTGCCACAACGATTCGGAAACCGCCGTGGCCAACACCCTGGCCGGAGTGGAACGTGGTGTACGCCAGGTGCAAGGAACCATCAACGGTATCGGTGAGCGCTGCGGCAACGCCAACCTCTGTTCCATCATCCCAAACCTTCAGATGAAGATGGGATACAGGGCAGTTCCCCCGGCGAAAATGAAAAAACTTTTAGAGCTGTCTCACCTGGTGTATGAACTGGCAAACATGAGCCTGCGACCCCACCAGCCATATGTGGGCCGCTCCGCGTTCGCGCACAAGGGGGGCATCCACGTGGCGGCTGTCAGCCGGGATCCGGCCACCTACGAGCATGTGGCGCCACAGAGCGTGGGCAATCGCCGCCGGGTACTGATCTCAGACCTCTCCGGCAAATCCAACGTCTTATGGAAAGCATCGGAGTTCGGTATAGATCTGGACACTAAGGATCCGGCTACGGTAACGATTCTGGAGCAACTCAAAAACATGGAGGCGGGAGGCTTTCTGTTCGAAGGCGCGGAGGCTTCCTTCGAGCTGTTGATCCGAAAAGCCACGGGAAAATGGAAGAAGAAGTTCGAAGTGGTACGCGCCAGGGTGATCTCCAACTTCTCTGATATCCATGGGGACAACTGGGCCGAGGCGGTGATAAAGCTTGCCATGCCGGATGGCTCCACCACCCACGCGGTGGCGGAAGGCAATGGCCCGGTGAACGCGTTGGACAAGGCGGTGCGTATGGCCTTGCGCCAGCAATATCCTGAGATAGCCGACGTGGAGCTGCACGACTTCAAGGTGCGGCTGCTCGATGAAAGCTCCAAGACCGCCGCCATGACCCGGGTACTGATTGAATCGGGCGATGGCGAACGCCGATGGGGGACCGTGGGAGTGTCGCCTAATATCATAGAGGCCAGTTGGCGGGCGCTGGTGGACAGCCTGGAGTATAGGCTGCATTTGCCCAGGTTGAAGACCAGGGCCGTGAAAAAACCAAAGGGGAGCAAGTAACTGAATTGGTCAACCAGAAATGAGCCGAAACCAGGGAGGAGACATGAGCCGGTTTTCATTGAGGGAATTCGTCCAGACCACGGGGGAGAAGGACCGGGGGCAGGGGCATTTTGAGCTGGAGAGCGACAGGATGCTGGAGGTGAACCTCAAGGGACTGGTATGGATGAAAATGGGTTCCATGGTGGCGTATCGCGGCCCGATAAAATTTACACGAGAAGGGATTCTGGAAACCGGACTGGGAGAGGCCATTAAAAAGTTTTTCACCGGCGAGGGCGCCCGGCTGACCAAAGCCCAGGGAGAAGGCAAGCTGTACCTGGCGGATAGCGGAAAGAAGATATCGATCCTCAACCTGGATAACGAGTCAATATACATCAACGGCAACGACCTGCTGGCTTTTCAGGACGGCTTGACCTGGGAAGTGAGGATGATGCGAAAGCTCACATCCGTGGTGGCGGGCGGGCTTTTCAACGTGCTCGTATCCGGCAGGGGGATGGTGGCAATTACCACTCATTACGACCCGCTCACCCTTCCCGTGACCAAAGGTTCCCCGGTGACCACGGACCCGAACGCCACGGTGGCATGGTCCGGCGGCCTGAGTCCTGAATTCAGGACAGATATATCGCTGAAGACATTTCTGGGCCGGGGTAGCGGTGATTCCATACAGATGAGCTTTTCCGGTGAGGGGTTTGTGGTGGTCCAGCCATACGAGGAAGTGAGCCTGCAACGGCAGACTGGAGGATTGGGCTGAATGGCTGCTTGCCATACCGTGCATATAGGAAAGCCGCCCGCCATATCATGAACGCCACAGACCAGAAGGCGATAGCCGTGGAGAGAATGTTCTCCTCCATCGCCTCGCGCTACGACCTGCTAAACCACCTTCTCAGCCTCGGTTTCGACATCCGATGGCGCAACAGGGCGGTGGCCGCGTTTCCCGGGGGGGTGTACGGCAAGAAAATCCTGGACGTGGCCTGTGGCACCGGAGACCTTGCCATAACCTTGGCTGGGGCGGGCGATGACTCCACCCAGGTGATCGGCGGCGACTTCTCCTCAAACATGCTGGCAATCGGGCAGGAGAAAGTGGCAAAGGCGGGCTTGGGCTCCAGGCTTTCGCTGGAGTTTTTGGACGCACTGAACATCGGCCACCCGGATGGAAGTTTCGACGGGGTCACCTGCGCTTTCGGGGTGCGCAATTTCGCCGACCTGGACCGGGGGCTTATGGAAATGGTGCGAGTCCTGAAACCGGGGGGAAGAATGGTTATCCTGGAATTCACCACTCCCACCAATCATGTCATAGCCGCCGCCTACCGGCTATACTTCACCAGGATACTCCCATTCATCGGAGGGGTGATCTCCGGCAACCGAGGAGCTTACGAGTACCTGCCGGATACGGTGTATAAATTCCCGACCCCGGACCAGCTTTCATCCAGGCTCGAAAATATGGGCCTTTCGGAAGTGGGCTTTACACCTCTCACTTTCGGCATATGTGGCATACACACCGGCGTCAAGCCGGCGCCACGGGAGGGATAAGAGGCCTTGCCTGGGCAGATTGGATTAGTCCTGAAGGAGGAGCTGGACAAGGGGAGGCGGGCCATCCGCGCCGAGCACGACGCCGGGCTGGGGGGAATGGAGACTGCCCGACGGCTGTGCCAGGGGGTGGATCAGGTCATCCTGAAGCTGTGCGAGGCGCAAAGCGAGGGATTCACCGGCGCCGTTGTGGCTCTGGGCGGCTATGGCCGGGGAGCGCTGAATCCACACTCCGATGTGGATCTGTTGTTCCTGATACAGGAGCCCGCCCATAAGAAGGAAAACCACCCTCCAAATACCATGCTGGGCACGCTGTGGGACCTGGGGCTGAAGGTGGGCCATTCCACCAGGACGGTCCGGGAAGCGATGAGTATCGGCAAGGATGACAACATCTCCCGCACCGCCATGATGGATAGCCGGTACCTTGCCGGATCGAGGGAACTATACGACCAGTTTTACAACAGGTACCGGTGGGATATTGTCCGGCGAAAGGCGGGCGCCTTTGTTCAGGACAAGATAACGGAGCTTAATGTCCGGCGCCATTCCTTTGGGGGTGTGATCCGTCTGACGGAGCCAAACGTTAAAAATAGTCCTGGGGGGCTGCGCGACCTGCAGGCGGCCATGTGGATGATCCGCGCCAGAGAAAAAGTGGAGACGCTGGAGGATCTGGCCTCTCTTGGGCTTATTGAGCAGGAGGAGGTGGAGGTTATAAACAACGCCTACTCCTTCATGATGAGGCTGCGAAACAGTTTGCACTTCATCTCGGGCGGTCCATTCGACAAGCTGGCCAGCGAGCTTCAGCCCAGGATCGCCGCCGGAGAGGGCTTCACCGGGTCGGAGAATGAGCGAAGCGCGGAGCTGATGCGCAAATACTACCAGGCCGGCCAGGTGATTCGGGATTTCACTGATGAGCTTATCTCCCTGGCGGCCGGGTATGGCGGCTTCGGCAAGGCCCTAGGATTCAAGTCGCCAAAGTCGGATAAACTTGGGCTTTTCGCGGATGGAGGCCGGCTGCGGGGTAAATCCTTCCCCCCATCAGAGCTGGACGAGAAACCCGACATACTCCTTCACCTGCTAAACCGGGTGGCCACGGAGGATCTCTACCCCTCCCGCAAGGTGTTTCGTGGATTGATAAAGGCCAGGGATAGCGCCCCGCCTGGGTGGTTTCAGGGGCCGGCCGCCGGAGAGCTTCTGATGAATATTCTTCGGCACGACAAGAGCGAGCGAGCTCTGCGGGTGATCCTGCGCGCCGGCATATTGGAGCAGATGATTCCGGAGTTTGCCGCGATCACGGACCTTTCCCAATTCGACCGATACCACCGCTACTCCGTGGATGAGCATATCCTGCATACCATCAAGAATGTGGATGCGATTCCTGATGGTGGGCTGGTGTGCCAGGAGTTGTCCTCATTGCATCGCCGTTGCGAGGATTTGCCCGTGATCAAGCTTGCCTTGTTGCTGCACGACCTGGGAAAACGCGCCGAGGATCATCATGCCGAAGAGGAAGCCGATTTTGTGGGGCTGATTCTGAAAAGGCTGGGCCTGGAGCGATTGCATGATGATGTCTACTTTCTGGTGAACGAGCATCTGGCCATGAGTAGAACCGCCCAGAGGCTGAATATTCATGACCCGGTCACTATACGCCACTTTTGCCAAATCGTAAAAAGCCGCGATAATCTGAAAAAGCTTTACATCCTAACTCATGGCGATATCGCCGGGGTGGGGCCTGATATCTGGACCGAGTGGAAGGACAAGCTACTGCTTGACCTGTACGACATCGCCTCCCAGTATATGCTGGAGGGGGACGCGGTCTTCATCTCCGGGCCGGAGCAGGTGGAGGCGCTAGCGGCTAAAACCGCCCTGAATAACGAAGCTGTGTCTGAAGAGGAAGTCCGATTTTTTTTGAGTCATGCTCCCATAAGATACCTGCACACAGCCACCCCGGAAATCATTGCCGAACATATGGCCCTGGAGCGACGGGCCGGTGGTGATAGGCTGGCTCTGGCTTTTTCCACCAATCCAGGCGACAAGACCGGTGAATTCACCGTGGCTTTTCCTGAGCGGATCGGGGCGCTTTCCTCCTTGTCCGGAGTCTTCGCCGCCAAGGACCTGAACATAGTGGAGATGATAGTCCACACTTTTTCTAACGGGTTGGCGCTGGACACGGTGGTGGCCCGGGGAGCGATCGGCGCCTTTTCCGACCCAACGGTGGCCGCCAACTTTGAGTTGGAGCTAAACGAGGTGATGGATGGAAAACGGAGCGTTGGCGAGATGCTAAAGCGCCGCGCCCGATACCTGAATCGGGAGGGGAAGCCGCGCCAGACAATCGAACCGCGCATTAGTGTACTAAATCACCTGTCGGAAAGCGACACAGTGATCGAGGTGTGGGCGCAGGACCGGATCGGGCTTTTGTATGACATCACCACCGCGCTTGCCTCCATGATAATCAATATCGAATCCGCGAAGGTGGTGACCCGTGGAGCGCTGGCGGTCAACATCTTCTATGTCACCCACGCTGCCGGCG
>JAOUMU010000197.1 GCA_029881335.1 Nitrospinota bacterium
CAGTGATCGGCATAATAATGCCCTTTGACATCTAAGTCACCGTTGCGTTTGCGGGGAATCTGGATGCTAGCCGCTGGAGATCATACCGCACGAGCATCGTGTCCGATGAAGCGGAGCTGGCGGTGTTACTCTTCATGTAAACCTCCCTCTTCTGGCACCACTTAATATTAAGCATCCCGGTGTTTTGCCACCGCCGGATATTCAGATGGAGGCAGGTTGCCCAGCTCAGTAAACTCACGGAATCCAATCAACACGCTTTTTCTGTAACGGATAGTTTTCTTTTGGGCTTGGGGCCCCATTACCTGTGAATTTCAAATGTGCGCCCTTCCCTTTGGTTGACAATAGTTCACCCCATCACAGGCAACTCGTAACAGGCCCACGCAACCATGAGGTACAGCAGAATCAGAATGCCCCCCTCAAAGTAATTTGTCTCCCCATCATCGCTGACCCGGCTGACTATCACACATGTCCCTATCAACGCCGCCCATTCAAACAGGTTGAACACAAGGTCCATCTGATGGCTGTACAGCAGGCTGGCGAAGACCAGCGCCGGCGCCACGAACAACAGGATCTGCAAGCTGGAGCCTACCGCGATCTCCATGGCCAGGGTCATGTTATTTTTCCTGTATGAGACCTGTACCGCCACGATATGCTCGGCGATATTGCCCACAATGGGGATAATAATGAAGCCGAGGAAAAATTCGCTGATACCGGGAAAGCTTTTCAGCACATGCTCTATGGAGCCGACCAGCATCTCGCTGGCGCCCACCACCATCACGGTGGAAGCCACCAGCACCACGCCGGACTTTTGCACGCTCCACAGTTTATGTCCATGCTCGGCGGATGGGCGCGACAAGGGTGTGGCGGAGGCTGTGGTGAAAGAGTAATACATCCCCAATCCATACACAATGAACATACCAGCCGCCAGCCCCAGGCTCAGTTCGTTGATGGTGGCCTTGGCGGCTCCATGGGTGGTGTGAATAAAGATAGTGGGAATGGAGAAAAGCATCACCACGCTAAAGAGCATGGTGGCGTAGTGCTTGGCGGTTTGCTGGTCAAACTTCTGGACACCATGCCGGACACCCCCCAGAAACATGGCTAGGCCGGATACCAGCAGCAGGTTACCGATGGCGGAACCGGTAATGGAGGCCTTCACCAATTCCAAATAACCTGCCTTCAGAGCCACCAGCGTTATGATCAGCTCCGCTGCGTTGCCCAGAGTGGCATTTAAAAATCCCCCCACCTTGGGCCCGGTGTGCTCCGCCAACATCTCCGTACTCTGCCCTATAATCGCAGCCAGCGGAATCAGCGTGACGCACGCCACCACAAAGATAATGGTTGGTGAGGCGTGGCTCACTTCCAGTATTATCAGAGCTATCATCGCAACAACGGCGACAATGTATTTTGGGGTCAGGAAATCCAGTTTCCAGTCCTGCTTGGCTGTGGTCTTCTTGGTCACGGTTGCTTTTTTCCCCATAAGGATATTTGGCCGATAGTATAGCTGAAGAGCGGCTCAGATGGAAAGATCATGGGATCAAGCGCCAGACTATCGAAAGAGGCGCTCCCACAGGAAAAATGGTGGGCGGTACTGGGCTCGAACCAGTGGCTTCCACCGTGTGAAGGTGGCACTCTCCCGCTGAGTTAACCGCCCGAAGCTAGAATAATACATCGAACCTTGGGCGCTTGTCACCCTGAATATTTGCATGATGTAGAGGTCTCACACGCATCCCCGGAACGGATTCATGGAGAGCTCCCTGGTATCGCCCGTTCTTCTGTATAGGCGCGGAATCGAGGCTATCTCCATTAAGGGGAAGGCCCGGTATTCCTACAGAACTCTGATGAGCAAACTCCATCAGCATCTTTCAGATTTTTCCTGCGGGCTACCCGATGCAATTTCACCACGGGTGTATTCGGCATGAAATTAAAGTAGGACACAAATGAGATTCTTCACTTCACATCCACTTCGCTCAGAGTGATACCGTTGATCTGTCCATACCCAGCCCAGGAGCGCCGACGTGCGCCCCGTTCACGCGGACTGCAAAGTGGAGGATTCCGCTGTTGTCATTCTAAGGCGCAGCCGAGGAAACTAATTCAACCCCCCCCCCCGACAACTGGACAAAAAATCCCCCGGACCAGGCGGCCCGGGGGTGTATAGAAAATGTCAGGTCACTTTACCGTGAAGCTTCTCACTTCCGATTCGAGTTGGCCGTCGCGCCCGTCGTCG
>JAOUMU010000198.1 GCA_029881335.1 Nitrospinota bacterium
ATCGCTCCCTGGTCCCTGTGAAATAAAGCGCCTCATCCGGGTGTTGAATGAATTGCAGGGGATTTCGATGGAAGGTTCATGTTTTGTTCAATGAATCGTCCGGAATAGAAAACCTTTGGCGCTTTTAATTCATGGCGTATATGATAGAGCGGCTTTGGGCATTCTGGAAACATGAGGTATGTGGTATCCCATTTTGTTTACATACAATTGGTTACACCACCTTTCAGGTCTTGAAAGCAGTGGATCGTGATAAGTGGATCTGAACTGGGAGGGTAATTGAATCCGGTTCATGTTTTACACAATATGGGCGGTGATTGGTATATAATTTGCTCTTATCTCATGTTTATCCTTTTTAAGCCCAAAATCTATTCGTAAACCATATCACTAGGGAGTATCGATGTTTCGGAATATTCTGGTTATGCTGGATAACTCTGATTATTCGATGTGGGCTGTGGATCGCTCAATCGATTTTGCCAAAACCTTCGGTGGCAAGCTTGTGGGCGCTCATGTCTACGCCGCCAAACTGCATGAGCAAAGGTTCGTGCAAATGGAGCCCGGCCTGCCCGCCGAGTACCAGGAGCCAGCCAAGCTGCAGGAGCAGAGGGATATCCATGGCGAGTTGATAGAAAAAGGTCTGAAGATCATATCAGACTCTTACCTGGACGTATTCAACGCCAAGTGCCGAGAAGGGGGGATCGACTGCGATGGCAAGACCATGGAGGGGCGCAATTACGCCGAATTGGTCAAGGACATCTCCACCAGTGAATACGACCTGGTGGCCATGGGCGCAAAGGGACTGGGCGAGGTTCCCACCACCCAGATCGGCAGCGTTTGCGAGAGGGTCACCCGCAGGATCAATGTCGACTCACTAGTGATGAAAGCCCCCATGCAGCTCAAAGGAGGGCATGTAGTGGTGGGTATAGACGGCAGTGAACAGTCGTTCGCCGCCATGCGCGCCGCCATCGCCATGGGAAAGCACCTGGGCGCCAGGCTCACAGCCATCACGGTGTTCGATCCAGATTTTCACTATAAGGCGTTCGACAGCATCGCCAAGGTTCTTTCCGAAGAAGCGGGCAAGCTGTTCCGCTTCGAGCAACAGGAGAAACTGCACAACGAGATCATAGACTCCGGCCTGGAGAAGATATACCGCGACCACCTGGAGCAGGCCCTGGAAATGGCTCGCCAGGAGGGGGTGGAGGTGGAGCCGGTGGTGCTGGCCGGCAAACCATACGACATGATTCTGCGATGGCTTGACGGCAAAGAGGTCGCCCTGCTGCTACTGGGCAAGATCGGCGTCCATGGCGAGGATGAGCTGGATATAGGCTCCAACTCCGAGAACCTGCTGCGCAACGCCAGGTGCAACGTGATGCTGGTCAGTCGCAAAGTGAAGCCGGGCGGCAACGGGGCGGGTAAACTGGAGGAGGAAGAGCCCATGGATTGGGATGCCGAGGCGGTTGAGCTTTTGGAGCGTGTGCCCGGATTCGTGCGCAACATGGTGCGAGGACATATGGAAGCCCAAGCTCGCAAGGTCGGCGCTTCCAGGATCACCGCCCAGATGATGATAGAAGCCCGCGGAAAGATGGGAATGTGACATGACATTCGTTCCATACGCGGTATCCTGGAACATCACCTCCCGCTGCAATCTTAATTGTCAGCACTGTTATATAGATGCCCATGGCCGCATGACCGGCGGCGATGGCGAACTCCCCACCCAGAGGGCGCTGGAGATTCTGGAAGAAATCGCCTCTCTGAATCCTGGCGCCGTTCTGATCCTCACGGGTGGAGAGCCCATGGCCAGGCCCGACATTTATGATCTGATCAAAAAAGCAGCCAGCCTGGGGATGATGCCCGTGCTCGGCTCCAACGGTACCATGATATCCCGCAAGACAGCGCTCATGCTGAAGGATTGCGGCCTCAATGGTATCGGGGTCAGCATAGACTCGCTGGACCAGCAGATCCACGACGATTTCCGCGGAAGGCCAGGCGCCCTGGCGGAGGCTATGGCGGGACTGGCCGCCGCCCGCGATGTGGGAATCCCCGTCCAGGTCCAGACAACTCCCACCACCGTGAACCTGGAGGAGATTCCGAAGATCGCCAAATGGGCGCACGATCTGGGCGCGAAGGTGTTCAACATCTTCTTTCTGGTGTGCACCGGCCGCGGAGAGAAGATGGCCGACATTACCCCGGAGGAATATGAAAAGATCCTCAAGTGGGCCGCCG
>JAOUMU010000027.1 GCA_029881335.1 Nitrospinota bacterium
GTTTCATGTAACCGAAAGGAGCGTGGAATATTGGGAAAAACTCGCGAAAAGAATACCTTGCCAAAATCAGGGTCCGATACCGCAAAGCCGGACGCAAGGAAAAAGGCGCCATCCTCGCCGAATTCTGCGCCGTTTGTGGCTACAACTGTGAAGCCTTTACCAGAACCATTTTTCGCCCGTCCGCAAACTTGTCGAAAAAACGCGGATCAACTCAAGATGGGTGAAGAAATACGACGAGCCGAAGACCCCGTATCAGCGACTTCTGGAATCGTCCAGCATCACCGAGGAAGTCAAAGATAGGCTTTTATCCATCCACAGCGCCTTAAACCCTTTTCGCCTGAAAAAAGAGATTGAGAAAAAACTTCGGAGGCTCTTTAATCAGCTATGGAAACATGAGGCGTGAAAAGCGAAAATCAACGACCGCTTCGGTTACCTTTTCCCATGAGGCAACACGTGACAAGGGCCTAATCAGCCACCTACCCCTCAGGCCTGGGGGGAGATTGAAGGTGGACGACCCATGGCGTAGAGCCAGGGGCCTATTGCTTTTGTCTGGTGGGCGATATTTCGAAGACGGAAAAACTGCGTCCTTTCCCATAGGATAGGACGTTGACTTCGACCCACCATATATAATTCCCAGGCCCCAAGGGCTCGTTGATGGTGACGGAGCAGGGCCCGGAGCCCTTGCATAGCAACCCCATGTCTCCTATGTGGACAAGGGCTTCATCCGGGGATTGGCCAGCCTTCAGGACATGAAGCTCATAGGTAACTCCACCTTTGGCCTGGTTCCACTGGAACAGGGATACTTCATTTTCCATGATCGGCCCCACTGGCCCAATGATATCATCCGGGGGGGTGACGGAACTTGCTTTCGACCTTTTGCCCGCCGGCTTGGCGCCCACCTCCAGCTTAACCTTGGAGCCAACTACCCGGTACTCCGAATCGATCCTGGCCGTGTAATATCCGGGCTCCAGGATCAGGTTTTTTCTACAAACATTCGTCTCGCATGTGGAGTTGTAAAATTCGTGAGCTTGTTGGAAGATGCCCCCCCTCTTTAAGGTCCCCTCAATATTAAGGTAGTAGTTCAAGGCGGCAGACTGCTTTATCCAAGTGACCGAAACAGGGCCGGCCGGTATTTTTTCTTCAGGAGAAAGAGGGGATATCCTAACAATTTTCGGAGAATTGTACTCTTCCACCACCACCGGATTTTTTGATTTTTTCGATGATGCCGGCGCCCTGGATATCTTGAGTTTTGTAGAGTCTTCCGATGAACTTTTGAGTTTTCTCTTGGCCGCGGTTCTTTCCACCTTTGCCAGGTCCTTCACGAACACCCATTTCTGGTCATGAGTCTTGGAAACGAAAGTAAGAGTCGCTCCGAAGAGTGATATTAATCCCCGATCCACATCCCCTTTCTTCTCTCCCTTGCAGCTGGTGGATGTGGTGGTGAAGGTGACAAATCTTCCATCCACCGCCATCTTGGCGACTGTCTTGCACTTTCGCTTGGGGACGCTGGTGTAGAGGGTGAATTTGTCTCCTCTTATATCCGCCACCCAGTATGGCTTCACCTTTTGTCCATTCAGGGATACAAGAGTCCATTTTCCGTCATAGGAGATATTTCCCTGGGCCGCAGCCGCCGCCGGGGCGCTTGACAGCATAAGAAGAATCACCGGAACGACCACAATGGCTTGAGGCCGAAGAAGGCAAACGAAGGTCTTTGCAGTTATCATTTATTCACCCTGTGTTCATCCCTTTGGCTGACATGATAATACTATTCAATACCTTGTACAATCCCAAAAGGCTCCAGGCCGAAGTCAGCGCCTCCGGCCCCTGGGTCGCATCGAGTGAAAACCGGCCAAAGCCGTCATGGGATGCAACGGGATATGAGGGGCTATCACCCGGCCCCTGTAGAAAATAAACCTGAAGCCCTGCTCCGATTTCTCTTTAGGCATCCATTTGATCTCACGCTTCAGAGCTTTTCCGATGACATTCCTGGGCAGATCATCGAAAAACTCCGCAAGTTATTTAATGAACTATGGAGACATGAGGCGTAAATAGCGAAAATCAATCCCAGCTTCGGCTACCTTTTCCCGTGAGGCAGCACGCTGACAGGAAGCTGTCTCCCTTATTCAAGCTTGCAAGGCGTTAACAACTCTTAAGGTACGGCGAACATATCCCGATAGTTCGCGCTGGTCAATCTGATCCGGCGTCCGGCTGGCCATGTTTTCACCGTGGTGATACTTACTTGTGTATTCGTTGATCTGATCGAGTTCGTCGTAGAGATGCTTGGCAGGATGATCGTCACCCCCTTCACGTATCTTGCGTATAATATCCCCAAGCCAACCTTGCTCAGGATGAAAAGAGTTGGGATAGGTAGTCCGGCAATAGGTTTCCAGAACAACACGCATTTTGCGGATCAAGTCCAATAGTTCGCCTGCGCCTGATGTTAAAAAGGTTTGCAAATCGTCAAGATCGGTCGCTGTCCTACCCTGGCACGCTTTCTCCAAATTTATAGACATAATCTTCGATCCTTGGGCATGATTATCTACAATATTTATCGCAGTGCGTTCGGCGGCGGGAGCCTTATCCCATACTTGTTTCAGGAACGTAGCATCGTGAGAAAGTACAATTACCTGAGCACAGTAATTTCCAGCCTTATGAATTTCATGGACAGTCTGACGACGGCGAAAAGCATCTTGGCTATTAAAAGGATCATCAAGGACAACAATCTTCCGAGCACGATCTGCGTCCCGCTCCAAATGGGCTAGAAAGAATGCAAGAGCTAAGGTGGTACGGTCGCCAGAACTCAAGGTGTTTTTAAAACTTGGCTGGTTGAGAGGCGTGCTTCCACCTCCTACATCAATTGGGGTGCTATTGATGACAAGTTGATAGCTCGAAGTTGCTACTCCTCCAGAATAGCTGTGCTTGGTTTCAGTGAGGCTATAGCCTGCATTGAAGTTATCAAGATATTCGTTGATTCGCTTCTCGTAGGGCTTTACCATCTTCTCTGTGTGGGTATCGAGCTTTGTGCGAATGCTGTTTTTTTCATTGTCTATAGTGTCCTTCACACCGGCTAACCGATTGTAATCAGCACAACTCTGCGCTATTTCCGTTTCATGGCGATTCTTGATGGCCTTCAGGCGTGCGAGTTGGGATTCAGCCACGTTTACATTGCCGGTAACGGTTTCTGTCTTTTTGTCAGTGATAAGGGCGTTCATGGCGCGGATAGCAGTGTTGGTTTTTACAACCGCATCCTGAACAAGATTATAGGCGGCGAATGCCGTGCTGAAAGCGTCGTCCGGCGCAACAGGCTCAAGTGGAGAGCTAGCCTTCCGGGTGAGTAAGGCCAATGAGGTTTGCCCCAAGGTTCTAACAGCGACAGAGATTTCAGTAGACACACTAAAAGAGACCTTGTCGAAAGCACAAAAACGGCCCCAGAATTCCACTCCTCCACGGTTCTGCTCAGCCAGGGTTTCAAGCTTGCCTATCGCACCAGCATCGAAAAGCTGACCAACCTGCAATTGCATGTCGTTGATTCCATCCTTGAGGCTCTTATAGGATTCGCTGAAAATAGCGCGGTAAGCCGCTATAAGGGGTAAACTTTGCATGTCCTGACCGCAGAAAGGACAGGTGTCGCCGGAGGCATGAGCTAAACCCTCAGCGAGCCAAGCTTGGCCGGTGGTCTTCATGCCATGGGCGGCGAGATGGGCGGCGAGATGACGCTCAGCGTCAACGGTAATGTCCTCGATCGTACGGCTCAGTAGTTCGGTGAGGCCAGCGGGTAAGGCTGGCAAGATGATCTCGGAAAGTGCCGCCCTCGCTTGAATCTGGCTGGCCTGAAGGACCGCTTCTAGTGAGCGCTCCTATTCGGCGATCTTTGTGTTGATATCAGGGTCAAATGGAAGGGCGATAAACTGTTCACGCGTTATGCCTGCTGGTATATGCTGTTGGAGCGCCCTGTCAAGAGCGCTGATCTCGGTCGTCATGGCCCGGCTTGTTACCGAAAGCCGTGCCTCTTCTTCGGCGAGGTGTACACCCTCCTGGCCAATTATAATTCGGTATAGGTTGCGTTTGTGGTTGATATCGACAACCTCGCCAGAATGGACGTTCTCAGCAACGAATGTACCGTCGAAAATAGCAAGATTGGGCAACGTAGCGGTCCAGGTCGTGCCATCGAATCGTGCCCTACCGGAATCGAGTAATAATTCAACAAGCGGATTGTCAGAAACACCAAGGGTTTTTCGTCCGATGATATGGGCGCAATCGCCCGTTTGAAGTGATCGGAATATTGAACAAATCGTGGTTTTGCCATAGCCATTCGCCCCAACAATCAGAACGTGCTTGGCGAGCTCTGGGTTGCCTTGTGGAGCGGAATTCTTGAATCGCCCGACGTTCTTGATTGAAATTATTTTTTTAATCATATCAGCTGGGTCATCCTTATTCGACGATAAATATCGTTACATTTACCTCTATTTTACTCCCAGAATGTTCCTGATGACGCTGTTCAATATCCCCCCGCCTCCGGAAACGGCCAGCCTGCCTGGCTGCGAAGCGGCCGCTCCCATTATATACATATAGGAGTAATGAACTCCGGCGCTGGAGTCCGCGGAGGTGGAAGGGGGCATAATGATTGACTTGTGGATTCCCACCTGGACCATCAACTCCACTAAAGTGGTGGCATAGGATGGATAGACCACCGGGTTGGACGCCGTATTGAGATGCTGGTGTATATCCACACCGCAATCGGCGAAACCGGATGACGCGTTGTCACTCCCCTTGCATCCAATGCCTGCCAGGATCAACAACAGCGACAAGACCCCAATCCCCGGTAATCGTCCAAAGCAAGGGCGTCTATCATACGCAAACCGGATGAATGTGGTCATAACCTTCCTCCCATATTCCTTCCCTTCTGTTCGCTTATGCAGATCCCAAAGCGCGATTCCTCAATGCTCTGTTACATTGTTTTGGCTAACATCAGGATAGGGTCATGTTAAGTGGTATATTTCAAGCGTTCCAGATAGCGGGAAAGGCGCAATCCATGGTCGAATGGAGCTTCGTGGGCCGCAAGAATGGACAGGCGGGTCGAATCGATCGGCCCGCCATCGTGTATAAATTCGTCCTAAGCCGGTTGTAATTTGAGGATCTTCTTGATCTCCCGCTTAAGCACCTTGCCGATGATGGTTTTCGGCAGTTCCTCGAGGAACACCACTTTCTTGGGAACCTTGTAGCCGGCCACATTGGCCTTGCTGTAGGCGATCACGTCCTTGTCGGATATGGAGCTTCCCTCCTTCCGCACGATGACCGCCACAACGTTCTCCCCGTATGTGGGGTCCGGCTCTCCGATTATGGCCACGTCCGCCACTCCCTCCATCTTGCGGAGCACCCCTTCCACTTCCGTGCAATAGACGTTCAGCCCGCCGGTGATCACCATCTCCTTCTTCCGGTCCACCAGGAACACGAATCCGTCCTCGTCGATATATCCCATGTCCCCTGTGTATAGCCACCCATCGATGATCACGTTGGCGGTCTCTTCCGGTTTCCCCTTGTATCCGAGCATTACTTGTGGCCCGCGGATCAAAAGCTCGCCAGTCTCCCCCGTTTTGGCCACCTCCCCTGTCTCCGCATGCAGCACCTTTTGCTCGGTGGAGGGAAGCGCCAGCCCTATGGAGCCCACTTTGTCGCCCCCTATCAAGGGATTGCAATGGGTGCAGGGGCTGGCTTCCGTCAGGCCATAGCCTTCCACCAGCTTGCCGCCGGTGAGGGACTCGAACCTCTCCTTGGTCACCCTGGGCAGCGGCGCGGCGCCGGAGAGGCAGAACTTTATGGTGGACATGTCATGTTTCAGGGCGCTGGGGCTGTCGTTGATCTTCTGATACATCAGCGGCACTCCTGGAAAGAAAGTGGCCTTGTACTTCTCGATCAGGCCCATAACCTCTGCCGCCTCGAATTTCGGGATCACTATAAGCCGCATCCCCATGGCAAATCCCAGGTTCATCCCCACTGTCATACCGAAGACATGGAAGATGGGGAGCGCCAGGATCATCGTCTCCTTCCCCTCCTCGGCGCCGATGAACCACGCCTTCCCCTGCAGGGTGTTGGCCACCAGGTTGCGATGAGTCAGCTCCACTCCCTTCGATGTGCCGGTGGTGCCACCGGTGTATTGATACAGCGCCAGGTCATCCGGGGCTATCTGGGTGTTTTCCGCCTTTTCCGAAGCCTTGTCCATCAGCGCGTCCCACATAATGTACCTGGAGCCGGTGGGCATGGTCATGTCCCTTTTCTCCTTGAATCTCCAGATCAGCGGCGCTATCCAGGAGATGGGCCAGGCCATGTAATCCTGCATGTTGAAAATGATAACTTTCTCCATGCCGGTATTGCCCGCCCCCCTGGAAAAAACGGGGGCCATAAGGTTGGCCACCACCGCCACTTTCGCGCCGGAGTCCTTGAGCTGGTGTTCCACCTCGTTGGCCACATACAACGGGGAGAGCTGGGTGACGATGGCGCCCACTCGCATCGCCGCCTGGTATGTGATGATGGCCTGGGGGCAGTTGGGCGACATCAACGCCACCACATCACCTTTATTCACCCCGTTGGCTCGCAGCACGTTCATGAACTTGCGCACCTGGCGGTCCGTCTCGGCGTATGAGTACTCCTTTTTCATGAAGACCATGGCGGTCCGGTCCGGATATTTGGCCGCCGCTTCCTCGAAAAAATGGCCTAACGGTTTGTCGGGAAGGTCAATTGTTTTGGGAAGTGTGGAAAAGTCTGTGCCGCTCATGGTTTCCTCTCGTTTTCTTTACTGCGTTTATTGCGTATGTCAAACTTACATGTAATATATGACATTTTCAGCGCCCAGGGCTTAAAAAACGGAGGACCGGGAGCCAGGTTATGGCCTGCTGTGGGATGGGGTGTACCGATATTCAAGAGTCACCATCCCCTTGTAACCTTCATCCAGGGCTTCCCCGGTCAAGTACCCCTTTTGCTTGTATCCACCCTGCAGCGAGAGCGCCCAGCTATCAGACAATCCAAATCCAAGGTTTAAATAGGCGGCCATTCCGCTTCCATACAGATCCTGATCCCATCCTTCCACCATGGCGCCTACGCTTATGACTCCGGAATTATACAAATCGGGGAGGATAAGGCCCGCGCCGTTATTTATGAAAGGTCTACCATGCTTCAGATACAGCGCATACACTCTTCCCCCGTAAATGAAATAGTTGGTGAAATAAAGCTCATACCCCAATGCCGAGGGGCGGAATTGGGTACCATAGGTCCATCCCAGATCCCGATCTCCCAGCAGGATTCCGTCCCCCGCCACCACCGGGTTTCTCCTCATGTCGTGGGCGAAAGCGCTGGCGGACTTATAGAACATTGGATTCAGCATCGGCCATACCAGCGACAGGATGGACGCTTCTCTGTACATGTCCACCAGCGCAGGGTCCACGGAGCCATCATCGCGTATGGGCTCCCGCCCTGTGTGGCGTCTGAACGCCAGCAGGACAAACTGCGAAGGGTCGCCCTTGGCGTCTATCCAGGTGTCCGGCTTCTCCGGATCGGCGGGGAACAACAGCCAGGCGTACATGGGAAAAAAGATCTGGTGGATAAAACCGTGGACTAATGCATCCGAATATGCCTGGCCATCCCGGTAATAGGCAAGTTCCGTGTCACGGGCGATGAGGCTGTTCACCTCGAATCCGCCTATGGATAGGAATATCTCATCTTCCAGGGTCGTCTTATCCGTTTTCTCGAAGGTGGTATGAGGAAACGGGAGGGCATAGTTGTGGAATACGAACTCTCCTTCCACCTGTTGGGAGCGGAGCCAATGGCCCATTTCATGGGGCCAGATGACGGCCATGTATGTCCAGAATACAGTCCAGGTACTGGACGCCACTTTTTCTCCCGTCCCCTCCCCCAGCGCCGGGCCGATGTGGAGCAGGTACGCGTCCTGGGCCATGTTGTTGAGGGTGACACCGTATATTGACGCCAGTTCCAGTTCCGGTTGAGGAGATACAGCGAAAACGTAACGGCGCTCGGGCAAGTCCGAGCCTAGAGCCGGCGGAGTATGCGCGCATAATAAAGACAAAATCAGGATTGAAAACCCTGCTGGCCTGAAGGATTCGCCTGTCATTTCCGATTTTCCTCAAATTCAGCGCACCCAGTGGCCAATGGCGCTAAAGGATGACCAGGCGCATATAGTGGATATTATCATCACTCAAGAGAGCCTTATTTAGAAAAGTCCTCTCAGGCTCTATGTGCAATCTAATGGAAACTCCCAGGTAAAGCAATGCCCATCTCATTTTGAATACCCGGTTCCGGAGCCCGGCGCCAGTGCCGGAGATGCGCGAATCTGGCGCCGTTCTCCATAAGGCAGGGTCTTATTTAATGGAGTTGGAATATCACGTAATGAGCATATTCACCATGAAAGTTTAAGCGGCCATAATATGAGTTGACATAATGTCACTTAAGCTCTAGCCTGGTGGATATTACCTTTGATTCACCGCTCTGCCGATTGGGCCTTTCTTTCCCTGAATCAACAGTAAGAAAGGAATGCGGAATGCGTCCACCTTCATACGTCGCCGGAATATTATTGGCTGTCATTGTCGTGGTTGCGGCAGGAGCCTCGGCGTGTGATTCAGGGTCCTCAAATCCGGGTAATTCTCCTGGATTCTCTTCCGGTGTTTACTTACTCAAAAGTGAAGTCGCCAACGTCACCTGCTCCGATGGTACGGTAACCAGAAGTGGATATGGGATCACCGGGGAGATAATTGAGAACCAGGGTTTTCTTGAGCTCAAAAGAGGCGCCAAGGTCGTCGGCCGCGGTCATATTGAAGAGGGCGATATTTTCCACATGTCGGCCAATCTTGATGAATTCGGCTTCCCGGCGGTGGCTATTCTGGATGGAAAACTGACAGCCACCGGGGTGACAGGTATCTCCCAGACAGGATGGACCACGGACGCCGGGCTGGAGTGCGGCCAGATATCCGAGTTTTCAGCCACTTTACAGGATGGACAAGGATAATGGATAAATAACTTCGCGCCCTGGTAATCTTATTTTTGGCGACCTTTGCAATTCAGCTTTCCGCAGGTTGCCAACCATGGTATACGGTCGATGACTCATATGTCGACTCCTCTTCCGATGCGGTGATAAGACTCGATGTGACTGCCAATGATGTTCCCAGAGAGGGGACATTCAAATCTGTATCTGTAAAAACGCCTCCAAAATGTGGAAAAGTAAACGTCGACAAACTGGATATTCTTTTTGACAAATCAGCAGGAATAGGGGCGGGGACATATTACTTTGAATACGAACTCACAGTGCGCTTTGCTACTGATCCTGATGGCTACTGGGAAGCGCACGATCGGTTAGATGATTCGATTGTTCGAGTCCGGATTAAAGAAACCTATCCATCGCCGGATGGTTCGCTGCCATGCAATGCTCCTTATAACGCGTTTCTTGACAGGGCTTATGGTCATACCAACCGGGTGGAATACTACTGGTATGTGCCGGAGGTCTCCCCGTTTGCGGACAGCTATAAAATACAAGTTTTTAATGGTGAGCCGGGAAGCGGCAACCCGCTCATTGCCAGCCAGACGATAACAAGCCCGCCTGCCCACGAGATACAATACTCCGCCATTTCGTTTTCCGGCCCTGATGTGCCGCAATTAATATGGATTACCCTGCAAACCATCAAGGACGGCGCCGTGGTTCATACCCGTACGCTAAAGGGGGTGGCGACATATGCGGCGGTATATTACGCCATAGACAACCATGCGAATATGTGGGCGGATAAACCCCTGGTGGTGGATATGCTGGCTAACGACAAAGTGGCTGAAGGAGTATTGAGCAGTCCGCCGACACTGACGATAGTGGACAAACAGAATTTGGATATTTCCACTTCAGGGGGTTCTGTCATCGTGAATCCGAGCAAGATAATCGACAATTATGTGATCAAGGTAAGAACAACCTCGCCGGATATTCGTCCTCAAACGCAAAACCTGTACTTGAAGGTTTTGGACGCCACACAAATGCCTCCCACCGCCAACGACGACAGCTTCACGCGATTCGCCGGTGAAGTGCAATTGCTGGATGTGCTGGCCAATGATTATTCATTTCTTGGAGGGCCTGTTCAAATATCCTCCGCCCCCTCTTGGCTCATCCAGGCTGGGGACTTCCTCTGGATAAAACGCCCTGTGGGGCAATATACATTCACCTACAGCATACGCGATATCTACGGCAATGAGGACTGGGCTGATGTCTCCGTGAAACTGATAAAGAAACCGGCTAATCCACCTCCCCCGCCACCTGGGCCTATATATCCGCCTTAAGCGGGCTGTGTGGCGCCTATTTGCCGCGCTTCTTTGCGGAGGAGCATTCGGTAGCCCCTGATATGCGGATGATAATTGGTTATTTGGGAGAACCTTTCTTCAGAAAGGCTCCTGCAAATGAACCAATCTCCTCTTGGTGTCACACGGCTAATCCTTAAGTATGGCGCCGCTGCCCGCGCTGGAAACCAGTTTTGCATAGCGCACCAGGTAGCCGGTCTTGATCTTCGGCTCCGGCGCTTTCCACTCCGCCCGGCGCTTTGCCAGCTCCGCGTCATCCACATCCAGCCGCATGGTCCGCTCCGGAATATCTATGTGAATGGTATCCCCATCCTGGACAAGGGCGATGGGGCCACACTCCATGGCCTCCGGGCTGACGTGCCCTATGCATGGGCCCCGGGTGCCGCCGGAGAACCGCCCATCGGTGATCAGCGCCACGGAGTTCTGCAATCCCCTCCCGGCGATGGCTGCCGTGGGCGCCAGCATCTCCCGCATGCCAGGTCCTCCCTTGGGCCCCTCATATCGTACGATCACCACATGGCCCGCTTTAACGTCCCCTTTCAGGATCCGCTCCATGGCCATTTCCTCGGAGTCGAAACAGACCGCCTTGCCGGAAAACTTCATCATCTCCGGCACGATGGCCGACTGCTTCACCACGGCCCCGTCCGGGGCCAGGTTTCCTTTCAGCACCACGATGCCCCCTTCCTTCTTGAAGGGGTTGGACGCGGGGCGGATCACATCCGGGTTGTCGTTGCGGGAGGCGTCGGCGGACTGGTGGGTGGTTATCCCCGCCACAGTGGGCAGGTTATGGATTTTGTCCTTCAGCTCCTTCATCACCACCGGGATGCCGCCGGCGTACTCCACATCCTCGATAAAATCCTCGCCGCCGGGGCGCACGCTGCATATCTGGGGCGTTTCCCGTGACAGGATGTCGAAGGTCTCCAATGGAAGGTCCACCGCGGCGTCGTGGGCGATGGCGGGGATATGCAGGGCGGTGTTGGTGGAGCCGCCCAGGGCCAGGTCCACCCGGATGGCGTTCTCGAAAGCCGGGCGGGTCATGATCTGGCGGGCGGTGACGTTGTTCTTTATCGCCTCGCATATGGCCACTCCGCTCTCGAAGGCGATGCGGCGCTTCTTGCCGCTCACAGCCAGGGCCGTGGCGCATCCGGGCAGGCTCATCCCCATGCTCTCCGTGACGCAGGCCATTGTGTTTGCCGTGTACATGCCGGAGCAGGAGCCGGGGCCGGGGCACGCTTCCTTTTCCAGGGCGCAAAGCTCCGTCTCGGTCATGGTTCCGGCGCTCACCTGGCCCACAGCCTCGAAGGTGTCCCTCACCAGGGAGCGGCGTTTGTTCCTGTGCATTCCCGCCATCATCGGCCCGGCGGTGACCACCACCGTGGGGATATCCAGCCGGGCGGCGGCCATGAGCATGCCGGGTGTTATCTTGTCGCAGTTGGTCAGCATCACCATCCCGTCGAAGGCGTGAGCCTCCACCACGCATTCGATCATGTCGGCGATCAGGTCCCGGGTGGGGAGGCTGTAGTGCATCCCCTTGTGGCCCATGGCGATACCGTCGCACACACCAGGCACGGAGGAGAGGAACGCCTGCCCCCCCCCGGTGTGAATTCCTTTTTCGATGGCCCGCTCCAGGTCGCGAAACCCGATATGGCCTGGGATGATATCTGTGAAACTGGAGATTATGGCGACGAAGGGGGAGTTCATCGATTGTTCTGTAACCCCTGTCGCGTACAGGAGTGAGCGGCTGGGGGAGCGCTCCACTCCCTTTTTGATTCTATCGCTTCGCATAATGCGGCATCCTTTTGTTTATTTAAGATCAGTCCTTGACTGTTCATACTAATCAAAGCCGGGTATGGGGTCAACGATGGAAGAGGGAAGGCAGGGTCTTTTCGACTTTTTGCTTTGAATTGGGCTTGATGGTGACTACTATAACAGAGGGAGGGAAACCAAATGAATCAGGTATCAGGATCGACATCGGCGCTATCCGAGGGGTGGACTGTTTTCAAGGGCTCCATGGGTCCGCTTATCATCGCGTTTGTTATTTATTTCGCGGTCATCATGTTCCTGTCTGTGGCGCCGGTCATCAACTTTTTTTACATTGTCTGGATGCCCCCTCTTTGGGGAGGTTTCTTTTATATCGTCATTGACGCGGCCAAGGGGCAAACTGTGGATTACAACCGATTCCTGGACGGCTTTCGGGAAAAGTTCCTTCAGTTCTTCCTTGTATATCTGTTATCCTCCATTATAGCGGTGATAGTAATCTTGCCGATGGTGCTTTTCCTATTCCTGCTGGTAGGGGGAGACACCATGCGCCATGCCATGGAGCAAATTCAGGCCATGGAAAAAATGGACCAAGGCGCCGGGGAAGATTTTACGGAGGGGGGGACTGAGGATACCGGCTATCGCCAGGATGGCTTGCCGCCTGGATTTGGTCCGGTTATTAAATGGATCATCCTGGGGGGGATGTTTGCCACCGTATTCGCCATCTGGTTTAACTGGTTTATGATGCTGGCCTTCGCCTGCGTGGCAGGGAGGGGTATGGGCGCCATCGAGGCGATGGGCGCAGCCTTTTCCATAATGAAAAGCGGAGTTCCCTCCGGAGTGGTGACACCCATGGTGATTTTCCTGGCAAGCGTGGCGGGTGCTATTCCCTTCCTTTTGGGTTTGCTGATTGTTGTTCCATGGGCTCATTGCGTGGCGGTGATCGCCGCCGGAGCCGTGGATGGGGCCAGGGGCGCCGATGGCGCAGCCGCGACAGGCTCTCCGCTGATGCGCAATGCGCTCCACCCTTCGGCATCTTCCGGCCATGCCATGGGGGCGCCGCCACCAATACCGGGCAAGTATGATCCCGGCTCCTGCGCGCACTGCTTTGTGTTCCAGGAAGGCGCCGACATGGACGATGTCGCCGCAAAGGACTATATTAGCGCGGCGCACCGCAATATCATCGACTCCAACCAGGACATGTTGGCCACGGGCCATGGCCTGGCCGAATGGCCGAAGGATAACACGGAGTTTAAAAAGATCGCCGCGGACCATATCCACCAACATGCCGAAAGTTCCCCCGGCGCCCCGAACTATATGGATGGGAGCAAATACAAGATAAGTGTGAAGACGGGCAAGAACCCGGCCACCGGAAAAAGGGTGGTCTCTGTATTCATCGTGCGAAAATAGGGCCGCGCCACGGCGTCGGTCGGGTGGGGGCGACATCTGCATCCACAAGGTTGAAAGACGGTTTATACCCCATGGGTTGTTGGAAATATGGAAAACGCTACGACTGATAACGTTTAACACTATACGATCAATATTCAAAACGCTTCCATGATACCGGAGACGCGCATGGCAATCCCTGATTATCAATCGTGCATGCTGCCGCTACTGGAGCTTAGCGCGGATGGCAAGGAAAACACTTTAAGGAGATAGTGTCGCAGTTAGGCTTGAAATTTCAATTGTCAGCAGAAGAGATGAAAGTTCTTCTGCCTAGCGGATTATCTCCAATATTTCATAATCGTGTTGCATGGGCAAAAGCGTATCTTAAAAAAGCGGGCCTTGTCGAGAATGTACGCTGGGGAGTTTCTAAAATAACCCAAAGGGGCCTTGATGTCTTATCCGAAAAACCTGATCGAATAGATATCAGGTATCTGAAAAGATTTCCTGAGTTCAACAAGAAAGCGGATACGGCAAATGAAAGTGAAGATATTTATGAAGAGGGTAATTCAAGGCCCGAAACCAGCAAAACACCTGACGAGCTTATCTCCGATGGCTATAAATTCCTGCGAAATGAATTGGCAGACCAGATTCTTGAAAAAGTGAAGGAAGGCTCGTGGCGGTTTTTCGAGCATATGGTTATTGATCTGTTGCTTGCCATGGGCTATGGAGAATCGAAAAGATCGTCGGCTGAGGCGCTTGGAAAAACCGGAGATGAAGGTGTTGATGGCGTAATAAATGAAGACAAGCTGGGCCTTGATGTCATATACATCCAGGCTAAAAGGTGGACTAACGACCAAACCATTGGCAGGCCAGAGATCCAGAAATTCGCTGGAGCCCTGCAGGGCAAAAGGGCGCGCAAAGGAATATTTATTACTACGGCGCGTTTTTCGAAAGAGGCGCAAGATTTCGCGGCAAGTATAGAGTTAAAGGTAATATTGATAGACGGTGTGCGGCTTGCCAATCTGATGATTGACTATAACGTTGGAGTGTCTACCCGGGATACATATGTCGTCAAGCGCCTGGATAATGATTACTTCGATGAAGATGAATAGACATCGCTCACTTCCCCAATAACATCTGGTTGGTCTTGGACCGCGTCTCCCCCACGGAGGTAACCCGGATCGCCGCCTTGTCCCGCACGGGGCATTTGTTCTCGCAGATGCCGCACCCGATGCACAGCTTCGGGTCCACATACGGCATCTTCAGCTTTCGTGTGGAGCCGTCCCGGTTCTTGATCTCCTTCACCTCGAACCATATCGCCTTCGGTGATGTGGGGCACACCTCCTCGCATACGATACACTCCACATTCATCGCCCAGGGGAGGCAACGCCCCCGGTCATAGAAAGCCGTGCCCAGCTTCATAGGCGGCGTTTTCCCCGGCGTCCCTGCCCGCTGCTGCACCGTCAATGGCTTTATCGCTCCGGTGGGGCACACCTGGCCGCACATCACGCAATGGCTCTCGCACCAGCCGATCTGGTTAATCAGAAGCGGCGTCCACAGCCCCTCGAATCCAGCCTCCAGCAGCGCTGGCTGCAACACGTTGGTGGGGCAGGCCCGCATGCACATGGCGCACTTGATGCACCGCCGCAAAAAGTCCGGCTCCGGCAGGCTCCCCGGCGGGCGGATCACCGCCGCGTGGGCCGCCGTCTCCCCGGTCAGGGAGCTTTTCATCATGGGGTACAGCACCCCCGCCGCCACCATCGTCTCCATTACCCGGCGCCGGTTCACATCCAGGGGAGCGTGGATCGATGACCGCGCTTCAGGCGCTCCAAAAGTCAGAGCGTCTTCCGGGCAGTCCTCGATACAGTTCATGCAGACGTGGCACTCGGCGATACGCAACGCCCCATGTGGAGCACAGGCGCCCTGACAACCGCGCAGGCACTTGTTGCAGTCGGTGCACTTGTCCACATCACGACGGATGCGATAGACAGATCCGAGCGACATCATCCCCAGCATGGCCCCCAGCGGGCAAAGCGCCCTGCACCAGAAGCGGGGGTATTGGCGGTTTGCCAGGATCAGCGCGATGAACAGCAGAGCGATCAATACGCCTCCCAAAAACACTTGGGGGCGCTGATATATGACACCCATCCCCAAATCCGTAGCAGGCAATACGGAGATGATAAACGAGCGATGGATCAGCGCTATCGGATCGAAAAGCCCGATCTGCAAAGATCCCATCGCCGCCAGGACAAGAAGCGCCGCCAGAATGTAATACTTGAGCCGGTACATGTGGCGGTACTCGTTCATGGAGTAGTCTTCCATCGGTTTGCGTCCGGGCGTCAGGCGGGAGATCCACTGGTTCATGATTCCCATCGGGCATATCCACGAGCAGTAGAACCGTCCCAGAAAGAGGGTGGAGAATAATAAAAAGAGCCAGACCCACACCCGTGTAAACAGTCCACCCTGTGAGCAACCCCGCCAGCCACACCAGCGGGTCCGCCTGCAAAAAAAACCCCACCTGGTATCCCCGCATCCGACTATAATCGGCGGAGAAGAGGAAGAAGAGAAACAGCGCCACGAAAAAAACTGACCATGCCCGCCGGATTGTTTTCAGAGTCAATCTTTCTTTCTTGTCGCTCATGGGCGTCTCACACGTAAAAGTCCACGAACCCTGCAGACCGCCAGTCGATCACCCCCAGCCCCCGCTTTTGGGACATCTTCATGAACTCCACCGCCGCCGGGTCCGCGCCCAGAAGGCCCATGGAGTAGGCGTCGATCGCCACTTCGTCGGTCCCTGCAACGATTGTGTCGAACACTTTCACGTCGTTGAGCGACCCGCCGGTGGGGCCGTTGTTCATCAGGGCGCGGGTGGCGTCCATGATTGTGAGGGTGGGGCGCACGGCAATGGCCAGGTCCGCGATGGATGTGTGGATATTCTGGTGCAGCTGGTTGCGCCTGCCGCCCAGTATGCCGTACCAGTTCTTCTGCGCCAGCGATGAGCCGCACAACGAATGATGCTTCACCATTGGGATGTTGATCACCCTGTCCGCCTCCAGGAACGCCCTGCTGACGGGCCACACATTTAACAGCTCCCCCTTCATGTCGGTCGGCTTGAAGTCACCTTGGCTCGGTATCCACACCCTCGCCCCGGCCAGCTCGGCGGCCAGCCGGATGCCGGAGCGATCAAAGCAACGAAGGGGATCGTTGAGCGACACGTCGGTGACCATAATGCCAGAAGGCCTCGCCTCCATCACCAGTTGGACCACCGCGGCCACCACCGTCGGGCTTGTGTTGGCCGCCTGCTCCGGCAGCCTGTCCCACGCCACATTCGGCTTTATCACCACTCTCTCGCCGGGCTTTATGAACCTTGCAATACCCCCCATCCGGTCCACCGCCGCCTTCACCATTTTCACTGGGTCCGCCCCATGGACGATGACCAGTCTGGGATGGATGGTTTCTTCCACGCTGAACGCTGGGAGAGTGTAGATTCTCTCCGGGGCGTAGCGGACAGGGTCGTCGCTGCCGGCGATCCATGTTATCCCAGCCGCGCCCGCCGCCCCGGCGCACAACCCAGCCGCCCGCTTCATGAACTGACGCCGGTCCAGCAGATCCTTTTCTGTTTTGCGCAAATTCGAGGTCATTATCCACCCGCCTTCCCCACCAACTCTTCCATGAACGTTTTTAATTGAGCGGGATCGGAGAATCCCCTGGCGCCCACTATCTTGCTTTTGATCGTGGTCAGAGCCCATTCCCCCTCGTATTCGTCATGTACCAAAATTCCCCTGATGCCACCAAATTCCACATCCACGGCCTGGCCGCCCATATCGCTGATCGCCTCCATCGCCTGGCGCATGAGATCCTCCGGGGGCGCCTGGGGAGTAAAAGCGAACGCATAAAACCTGAGGCCCTCCCGCTCATACTCCTGCTCGAATACCTCACGGAAAAGCTCCAGCCCCATGTAATCTTCCCGTTTGTAAAAGCGCCCGCTCTTCAGGGCGCCTAGAACGGGGAAGATGGCGAACTGCGGCAGACTTTCCTCGCCATCCGGCAAGGCCGCAGCCAAGGCGCCCGCCAGCTCCATAAGCCTGTCGCCTGTTCCGAAGGAGTCCACCTTTACATAGAGTTTGTCTTTTATAAACGTAACCGACCGGGAAGAGGAGTAGCCGATGGCGCCGATGTTCATCGGGTTCATCCCCGCGCTCTCCTGGGCCAGGGCGCCGAAGGCGTTTTGTGGCGCGGCCATGTCGTATACGTCCACGGTATACTCCGGCTTTCCCGGCGCCGTGTCAGGAGAGGAGTATCCAGCCACCGTCAGGCATTTGAATCCCAGGGATAAAAAGAACTCGGCGTGGCCGTTGACGTATTCAAACAGATTGTCGCTGGTGTATACCCTGGCCGAGCCTTCCATGGCCAAACCAGCCACCTGGTTGGCCAGCAGCGCCGAGGCTCCTGCGACGCCAGAAGGGTCGAACCTCAATACAGCCGGGTCGTACCGCTGCCCATCCATATACACCGCCGCCGCGACCAGAGGCAGGAGCAGAAGCAGCGCCACCCGGGCCAGGGTCCCCAGGGATGGGCTCATGCCGGGAAACTCAGGTCCTTGTGGGCCATGTTCATCCGCCTTTTGACATGTACTCCATATGGGCAAGCCTCCTGGCAGGGAGCTCCATCGCAATCGGCGCAAGCATCGGCCTTTTTCTCCATACCGGCATATGCGGCCATGGCCCTTTTCTCCTGGCCGTAATCGGCGAAGTACATCTGATGGCGCAGTATGGAGGCCACGTTCACACCTTCCGGGCAGGCATCCAGGCATTCTCCGCAGCCGGTGCGGCAATACTCGGCGGAGTGGGCCAGCATATATCGGTCCAGTGACGTTTGCGACCTTTCGGTGAAAGGTTTGCCACTGGCTTCCACGTAATATTTCAGGGTCCGCACATTGGCGATGGTCACAATAAGCCCAGCCACATTTGGATTCTTGAGTACCCAGGAGAAGGCCGCATGCTCGAAAGGCTCGCCGCCTGTAGGGATTTTCGTCTCCTTTGCTCCGGCCAGAGTCTTCATGGCGATAACCCCCACTCCGTGTTTTCCCGCCTCGGCGATCACGTCCGGGACCTTGGGGAACTGCATGAAGTTATGTGCGGGCTGGATGATGTCGAAATGGCCAGACTTCACCGCCTTCATCAGCAGTTCCTCCATCCTGTTTGGCCCATGGCTGCTCACCGCCAGGAACCTGGCTTTGCCTGCCTTTTTGAGTTTGGCGAAAGCGCCCAACATGTTCTCCGATAGAAGTCGCTCCTCCTGGCCGTGGCTCCCTTCCCCCATGGCATGGACAAAAACCACATCTATGTAATCGGTGTTCAGCCTTTCCAGACTCCCTTCCACCATCTGGATATACTTGCTCTCCGGCTGGTCTCCGGCCAGGTGCTGGCCGTAAAAGCCGTAGTCGCAGAACTTGGTGGCGACGATCAGCTTGTCCCTGCGGCCATTCTTTTTTATATGCTCGCCCAGGACGTTTTCGCTGCGGCCGTAGTCTGGCGCGGTGTCTATGTAATTGATCCCCATGTCCATGGCCCGGGCCACCAGCGATGACGACGAAAGCTTCCCCCCGCCAAAGGAGATATCGCTGATCTTGAGTCCTGTTTTGCCCAGAGGGCGGTATGACTGGATGGAGGATGGGCCCGATGCGCTGGCGCTGTCTTCTCCGGAAGCCAGGCCCAGCCCGGAGGCGGTTGCCGCAACAGCCGCTGTTTTTATAAACTCACGTCGTTTCATGGATACTTCTCCATTGAAAGGTTTATAGCCGGTTGAGCCATTATACAGCTTCCGGATGATCTGGTGGAGTATGATACAGCATGGCGTGGCCGGGATGGCGCGCTCCATATAAAGGGAAGTCAATGAATGAAAAGATTAGCGCTCTTCTGTTGAGAATGCAGAAGCTGGAGGAGGAGCTGGAGGCGGAGATCGGCAGGGCGGGGGAGATGCTGAGCTACCGCATCCAGGAGAAAAGAGTGCTCTTTGAAGAGAGTGTGGCCGCCTATCACAGAGGTCTTCGAAAAGGGCTGTTCCGGTTCATAAGGGAGGCCAGCGTTCGGGACATGATGACGGCGCCGGTTATATATTCCATGGTGTTTCCCATGGCGCTTCTGGATTTGTGCGTCACCTTGTACCAGGCGATCTGTTTCCCGATTTATGGGTTAAAAAAAGTCCGCCGCTCGGATTTTATCGTGATCGACAGGACCGAGCTGGAATACCTGAACATCGTGGAGAAGCTCAACTGCGCATACTGCGGCTATGGTAACGGCCTGGCCGCCTATTTTCGTGAGGTGGCGGCCCGAACGGAGGAATACTGGTGTCCCATCAAACACGCCAGAAAAGTTAGGAATCCCCATTCGCGGTATCACAAGTTCGTGGATTACGGTGACGCGGAGGCCTATCGCAAACGGGTGGAGGATATCAGCCGGAACGAGAGGCGGGAGTGAGGGGCGCGGGGAACTGATATTTATTTGTCGCCCCACCCGCCGGTGTCGAGTTCTCTCTCCGGTTCGTCCATGGTGCGCATGTCCAGCCGGAACAGATCGCGCTCCACCCGGCCGATGATCGGTGTCCTTCTTCCGCGGAACCAGGCGGCCAGCTGGTTCGGATTCATCTTCCTGTGAAGTATCGCAACCGAGGCCGATGGAATATCCACTTCCGGCAGAGCTCCGCTGCCTGCGCGGCATATGTCGTCGATGACTGTCACTTCCGCTTCCAGCTTAAAATGACCGCGTATTATCGCCGCGGCTCGCTCCGCCATCCGGCGCACTTCCACCATCGGGCGTGACAGGTGGCGCAGGGTGGGAATATGCTGGGCAGCCACTTCCGGGCAGATATACAAGCGCAAGGTCGCTTCCAGCGCCGCCAGGATCATCTTGTCCGGACGTAATGCCCTCTTTAGCGGGTTACCGCGGATACGGTCGATATACTCCCGGCGCCCCGCGATTATTCCGGCCTGGGGTCCACCTAGCAGCTTATCGCCGGAAAAGGTGACAATATCGGCGCCTTGAGAGATTGTCTCCTCCACGGTGGGTTCGCTGGGCAGCCCCAGGTCCCCCAGGTCGATAAGCGCTCCGGACCCCAGATCATCCATCAGAGGTATCCCCTGTTGATGGCACAGGACCGCCAGTTCGGTAAGCTCCGGCTTGGTGGTGAATCCCACCACACGGAAATTGCTGGTGTGGGCGCGCAGCACCAAGGCCGTATCTGGGCCGATGGCCTTTTCATAGTCCGCCAGATGGGTGCGGTTGGTGGTCCCCACCTCCGCCAGGTGGCATCCGCTCTTTTCCATTATTTCCGGCAGACGGAAGGAGCCACCAATCTCTATCAGCTCCCCCCGGGAAACAATGGTTTTCTTGCCGAAGGCGAGGGTATTGAGAGCCAGCAAGACCGCCGCGGCGTTGTTGTTCACCACGGTGGCCGCCTCGGCGCCGGTGAGGCGTACGATCAGGTTCTCCACCAGGGTGTCGCGCTCTCCCCGCCCACCATTTTCAAGGGAATATTCCAGGTTCACATTGGAGGCTCCCGCCGCCGCCGCCGCCACCACCGCCTCCTCCGCCAGGCGCGCTCGCCCCAAGTTGGTGTGGGAGACAACGCCGGAGAGGTTGATCACATGGCGTATGGTCGGCTCCTGGTCCAAGGCGATTACCTTCACTATAATCTCGGGCCAGTTCTCCGGGGTCGTGGCGCCATCTTTCAGGATGGCTGCGCGGGCCTTTTCTATCGCCGTTCTGGCGGCCTGAGTGACGCATTTTTTTCCCCAGTCTTTCACCAGGGTAGCCACTTTGGGCATCGCCAGCAGGCTATCCACCGCCGGAAGCGAGCGCAGGGAGGTTTCCTTGTCGTTCATGATTGGTTTATGGCTGCAAAGTTCATATGGAAGATTATAATACGAACCGGCGTGTCGGCGTCGTAGTCTTCCTTTCAGCCGGCTACAACCTGCCCCAGCTTTCAAATATTAATCCCAGGCGGCTGTTCACGCCGAACTTTCGATAGAGCGCCTTATGATGTTGCCGGACGGTGTTCTCCGTGATTTCCAGTGTCTGCGAAATCGCCTTGTTGTCGTACCCCATCCGGGTCATTTCAACGATCTCCAGCTCCCTGGGGGAGAGGCCCATCCCTTCGGGCACTCCGCCGTTTGAAGGATGGGCGACTTTTTCTATCGGATCCTGGATGGGAAGACGCGCCTCTATCTCGCATCCATGGCAGGAAATATCGGGAGAGGGGGTCCGGTATCCGGTAACTGAGGGGAGGAGGGCGAAGTAGCTTTGCAGCCTGAACCGAATGGCGCCCAGCCGGCTTTTAAGGGCCTTTTTCCCTGTAATGGAGCTTTGCAGATGAAATACCAGGGCCTGGGATTGTGTCCCATCGTTAAAGCGACCCCAGGCCATGTAACCGGCCAAAATACTCCCCACCGGCCTGGCGAAAATCAGCTGCCGCAGAAGCTGGGACACGGCGCTACGCAGAACCAGCGGGGCCGTGGAGCCTAAAATCCTGCCGGGATCAACCACGTTTTGCACGATATCACCCAGGCCGGATTCAGCTGTTGCGGTGTCAATCACAGAATGGAGGCTGGCAGCCGAAAGCCATGATATACGCAGGTCCACTCCCCGGTGACCAATCTCCATACCCAGGGAGATAAGGGTGGCGATGGTCTTCATTATCCGCTTGTTCTGTTTTTGCCCCCTCTTCAGGTATAGCCGGGCCAGGGCTCCATGCGCCCCAGAAAGACGCACCGCCCCGGCCAGATGGTATCTATCCTCCCTGGCGAAAAAGCAGCGGCCCGCAAGTGTCGGAATCTCAGCGCATTCCGGGCAGCTTTTGTCCGGCATGTTTTTTATCCAGTCACACCGATACACGCCGCCCCCCCCGGATTGCAAGGCCGATTGCATCGGCCCATTGGCGAAGATCAGCTCTCCGGTGGAGGAGGTGATGCATGCCGGAGCTCTGGCGTTTGCGAGCAATTCCATGGCTTCGGATAATTGGTTTTCCATCATGAACAACTTCCAGCGATTCCGCACCGGGGGGGGCGCCGGGCGGGGTGGTGTATGCGGACGATAATAAACTTATAAATATTGGGTGTCAAGGATAATTCGGCATGGGGCAGATGAGATCAGGTGGCTTAAGATGAACCCGGCGGTGTCAATCCATATGGGCGGAAAGCTTGACCATTCGCTCTGCGGCCACGTTCCCTTCCGGAAACAGGGCCATGACCACTTCGTCCGGCCGGGCGAATCCGCCGGTCTGGTCGATTTTCGTCCTGAAAATGATATCCATGCTTTCCGGCTCCAACAGAAGGCTCTCCACCATGGGCCTTATCTCCTTTTCCTTTTTTCCCTCCCGCTGGACCGGGACCGAGGCGGCCGCCAGGAAGGTGTCCACAGCCAGCCCGAACGCCTCCTTGTCCGGCGCCTGCATCTTTATCCGGAAGGTGAAGCCATGGGTGGCGGCGCTGATAGACTTTTCTTTCGGTCCGATCTGGACCGCCTCAACGAAATGGAAGCCATCCGGCAGGGAGGTGTTGAGTTTCCCGGATACAGCCCACGGCTCCATGTACTTGAGCAGCTCCACGTCCAAAAGCTCCTCCGCGCTCTCCACACCCACGGGCAACGCCGGGCCAAAAGATATCCTGGGCTGAGGGTGGAACCCCTCCGAGTGGGCCACCTCCAGCCCCACCGCCCGGAAGGCTCTCTGAATGATCGCCATGGTCTCCAGGTGGGAGTGGAACTTGCCCGACTCCTTTTTGTGGTAAGTGAGCCTATACCTGAATTTCACCGGCGGTGGGGATGAGGGTGACTGCGCAGGTTTAGGCGGGGTCACCGTTTCTCCCGGTTCCGGGTCCTTGGGCTTGTCTGGCTGGAAACATGTCTTTGGGTCCAGCCCGCACAGCAGGCACCGGGAGACTTTGCAATCGCCGGTCACTTCGCCTTCCAGGGAAAGCTGGTATTCCCGTTGAAAATATTCCTCGGAAAGCCCGGTGTCCAGGTGGCCCCAGGGGAGTGGTTCGCCGATGTGGAAATCGCGGTTGGCGTATCGGCCAGGATCGATCCCGGTGGCTGTGAATGCCGCCTGCCATGCGCCCATGTCCCTGTATTCGCTCCAGGGATCCAGCCTGGCGCCTCGACGATACGCCTCCTCGATCACCTCCGCCAGCCATCTGTCCCCCCTGGCGAACACCGCCTCCAGGCGGCTGACTTGTGGTTCGGTCCACTTGAACTTGATTTTCTTGTGCGGCTTGATAAGACTGAAGATAAGCTCCTTTTTCTCCTCCAGGGTCTCGGTGGAGTCCTGACCCACCCATTGGAACGCTGTGTGCGCTTTCGGGACGAAGTTGGAAGCGCTGACGGCGATGTTTGAAAAGGAGGCCCCGGAAGGAGTCCGGAGATTCGCCAGGCGGATGGACAGGGTGGCGATAGCCTCCACATCTTCCATGGTCTCGGTGGGAAGCCCAATCATGAAGTAGAGCTTCAATCGGCGCCATCCGTTTTCCAGCAGGCTCAAGGCCAGGGTCTTGATCTGCTCGTCGGTCACCTTTTTGTTTATGACGTTGCGCAGCCTGGTGGTACCGGCTTCAGCGGTAATGGTGAATCCTGTCCGGCGCACCCTTTTGATTTGAGTGACAATGTCCTCCGTAACGCTGCCAGGGCGCAAAGATGGCAATGATATGGACATTTTTCCTTCAGCGTACTTGTCCATAAGCAGGGTGAGCAGGCGCCCTGTTCTGGAGTAATCGCCCGCGCTGAGGGATGTGAGGGATATCTCCCCATATCCGGTGGCCCCGATGGCCTTTTCGAAAATGTCCATGATCTCCTCTGGCGCTCGCTCCCTGGCGGGGCGGTATGTGGAGCCCGCCTGGCAGAACCGGCATCCCTGGGTGCAGCCTCGATCGATCTCCACATTCAGCCGGTCATGGGTCGGCTTGCCGAAAGGAACCACCATCCTGGTTGGGAAAGGTGATTCCGACAAGGTGGGAAGGGCCACCCGTTTTGGTTTATCAGCGCCGGGGCCGGTGTTCCTTATTTCCTTGATGGCGCCCTCCGGGGTGTATGACATGTCAAATAGGGAGGGGACATACACTCCTTCCATAAGAGCCAGGGCTTCCAGCCGCTGCTTGCGGGTTTTGCCATTGGCTCCGGCGCCCTCCCGCATAATGGCGGGCAGGATGGCCTCGCCTTCCCCAAGGAAGAATAGATCGAAAAACTCCGCCATGGGCTCCGGATTGTAGACCCCCGCGCCACCACCGATGACCAGGGGATGATCCTCGCCTCTATCTCTGGCGCGCAGTGGAATCCTGGCCATGTCCAGCATCCAGAGGATGGTGGTGTAGCACAACTCATATGGGATGGTGAAGCCGAGGAAGTCGAATTCGGCCAGGGGCCGCCCGTTTTCCAGTGAGGGGAGGGGGTGGCCCTCTGCCTGCAGCGCATCGGCGAAATCGAACCCTGGGGCGAAAACCCTTTCGGCGGAAAGGTCGGGCTGGCTGTTCACCACGCCATACAGTATTTTGAGGCCCAGATGGGACATGCCGATATCGTATAGGTCCGGAAAGGCCAGCGCGATGGAGGCCTTCACCTGGGCCGGGTTTTTTGTGACGGAGTTCAGCTCTGTCCCCAGGTATGCGGAGGGATTTTTTACAGATCGAAGGATTCTGTCGAAATCCTGTTTCGGTATTCTAGTCAAGTTTGAACCTTCCCATGGATACGTTAATGATGAGGCCTATGCCTATGAAGTTTGTGACCAGGGCGGAGCCTCCATATGAGATGAACGGCAGAGGTATGCCCACCACCGGGAAAAGGCCCATGGTCATGCCAATATTAAAAAGAAAATTGAAGGAGATCATGCTGGCCACTCCCATGACCAGGAGGGATCCGAACTTGTCCTTGGCCAGGCCCGTCACCTCCATCATGCGCAGGATGAAAATAAAAAACAGGGCGATGAGCAACGCGGCGCCAAAGAAACCGATCTCCTCGGCGAAGACGGAGAAGATGAAGTCTGTGTGTTTGGCCGGCAAAAAGTTGAGCTTGCTTTGGGTTCCCATGAAGACGCCCTTTCCCCACAGCCCGCCAGAGCCGATGGCGATCTTCGATTGTATGATGTGGTACCCGCCCCCCATCGGATCGGCTTCTGGATTCAGCAGAGTGAGGATTCTCTTCTGCTGGTATGGCTTCAGCAAGTACCAGAACGATGGAGTGGCCAGGGCCAGCAGACCGGCGGTCCGGACCAGGAAAGCGGTTTTTAGCCCATTAAAGAACGCCATGCAGACGAAGATGAAGATCAGTATCATGGCGGTGCCCAGGTCCGGCTGGGAGGCCACCATCATGAAGGGAAACAATGTGAACAAGGCTGGTTTGATCAGATCCCTGGCGCCCAGGTCCTCCTTTTTCAGGATATCCCCAAATCCCCTGGCCAGGATGATTATCAGGATTATCTTCATTAATTCGGATGGCTGAATGTTGTATCCGGCGATCTCTATCCATCGCCGTGCTCCCCCCCCGATCTTGCCGAACACCAGCGTGCCAGCCAGAGTCGCAAGCCCGATGAAATATATGGGGTAGGCGAACCTTTCCAGCGCCCGGTAGTCCACCGCCAGCACAGCTGTCATCAGGATAAGCGACAGCACAATGTAATAGGACTGCCGGAGATAAAGGCTTTTCATATACGCCGATTCGCTTTGCAGGTTGGCGCTGTAGATGGCCGCCACCCCCACGGCGCAGAGGGCCAGCGTCATGGCCAGCAGGGGAAAATCGAATATCTTTAAAAACCGGCGTTGGGCGTATTGGTCCGGCCTAAATCCCTTCAGGCTCATGGGTTATGGGCCTCCATTGATTCGGATGGCGTGGGTGAGGCCAAAGGCGCTTCGGCGGGCGCCTCGGTGGGCGGATTCTGCCGGGTGTCATCCGCCGGAGGAACGACCACCGTCGTTTCGGCGGGCGCCTCGGCGGGTGGGGCGGCTGGTTGCGGTTTAGGTTTTGGTTTGGCCATCCGTTTCACTTCTGGCAACCTGGCCAGATATGTGTCCATAATTATTTTCGCAATGGGCGCCGCCACCTCCCCGCCATGACCGGAGTTCTCCACGACCACCGCCACGGCTATTTTCGGGTCGTCATACGGAGCGAATGCGATGAACAGTGCATGGTCACGCAGATGTTCGGCCACATCCTCTTCCGATACCGGCTCTTCCTCGCGCATCCTCACCACCTGGGCCGTGCCGGTCTTGCCGGCGTATTGGTAGGGGCCATTGCGCAGCCGCCACGCGGTGCCGTGAGGATCCGCCACCACTCCTCGCATCGCTTCCCGCACCAGCCTAACAGACTCCTTTGAAATATTGATTCGTCCGGTTTCGGCATTTTGCTTGCGGCCTTCCTGTTCCACCACGGTGAGTGTGGGAGTGACCATCCTTCCCCAGTTAGCCACGGCGGCGGTCATAAGCGCCAGTTGCAGAGGCGTAGCCAGTACATACCCCTGGCCAATGGCGCAGGAGACCATCTCACCTGGATGCCAGGGTTCCTTGAGCGCGGCCAGTTTCCACTCTTTTGTAGGGATGAGGCCCGTGCGCTCCCCCCCCAGCCGGATGCCGGTTTTCAGCCCCAGCCCCAGGCGGCGGGCGGTGCGCTCCAGCTTTTCGACACCCAGCTCGGTCCCCACGGTATAGAAATAGACATCGCACGATTCCACGATCGCCTTATGGAGGTTCACCGTTCCGTGGCCATGTTTATTCCAGCATCGAAACTTACGGATACCGAACTGGAAATAACCCGGGCATTTTATTTCCCGTTCCGGCGTTGTGATCCCCTCCTCCAGCGCGGCCAGCGCCACTGCAATCTTGAAGGTGGAGCCGGGGGGATATTGGCCGTGGGTCACCCGGTTTTGCAGGGGGTGGGCTGGGTCTGTCACCAGCGAGTTCCATTCTTTGGGGCTGATGCCGATGGTGAAAAGGTTCGGATCGAAGGAGGGCTTGCTGACAAAGGCGAGAACCTCTCCTGTGTTTGGATCCAGGGCCACAGCGGCTCCCCTATAGTCGGCAAAGGCCGCCTCCGCCGCTTTTTGGGTCATGAAGTCCATTGTTAGCTTGAGCTGGTGGCCGCTTTTGGGCGGCTCCACCGCCAGAGTGGCCAGCTCGCGCCCGGCGGCGTCCACCTCCACTCTTTTCAGCCCCTTTCTGCCTCGCAGGATCTCCTCGTATTCTTTCTCCAGCCCGGTTTGCCCCACGAAATCTCCCATGGCATACTTGCCCTCCGCCTCGGTGAGCGCCTGGGCGGTGATGGAGCCCAGGTAGCCCAGCACATGGGCGGCGAAATCCGCATGCGGATAGTGGCGCGTCGGCTTTATCTCCAGAGCCACACCTGGAAGCTCGAACCTGCGTTCCTCCACGAAGGCTACACTGTTTCGGTCCATATCCCGGTTCAAGACCACGGGAGTAAAGGACCTGACTTCCTTGATTCTGGCCAAGGCTGAATTAATATCTACCTTTATTTTTTTTGAGAGATATTCCAGCGTGGACTTGGGATGAGGAGTGTCTTCCGGTACCACGGAGAGGCGGAACGAGGGGCGGGTGTCCACCAGAACTTTTCCGTCGCGGTCGACTATCAGCCCCCGCTGACCATCAAGGGTGAGCTGGCGTATCCTGTTGCTCTCCGCCCTTCCGGCCAGGGATGAATACTCTATCACCTGCAAGTGCCACAGCCTGATCATGATCACGAGGCAGGCCACGGCCAGCGCGGCGCCGAATACCCTGATCTTCCCCCTGCGTTTGCGTAAAAAGTCTTCCCATTCCGGGCGTGTCCTCAGCATCGTCCATGTAAGCCGTTAAAACATCGCCATCCCGGCTTGGGACGGGTATGTGACCAGTTTTTTATAGATCACCTTCTTTATCCTGGCAAGGGTGGCTTTGCTATTGGCCTCGAAGCGCAGTACAAGCACCGGTTGGGTGTTGGAAGCGCGGATCAGCCCCCATCCATCGCCGAAGTTTATCCTGGCGCCATCTATGTCCACCACCTTATTGGTTTTCTTGAAATGGGCGGTGATATCCTTTATCAGGTCAAACTTCACATCGTCCGGGCAATCCACCCTGATCTCCGGTGTGTTGAACAACTTTGGCAGCCCAGCCAGATATTGGCTAACCTTCTCCTTCTCGCCCGCCATGATCCGTAAAAAGCGGGCGGTGGCGAAGATTGCGTCGTCATAGCCGTAGTAACCTTCCTTAAAGAAAATATGCGCGCTCATCTCCCCGGCCAGCTCCGCCTTCTCCTTCTTCAGACGCGCTTTTATCAGCGAATGGCCCGTGGCGTTGATCAACGGCCTTCCCTTGTGTTTTTTAATATCCAGCTCAAGGTTCTGGGTGCATTTCACGTCATAGACTATGGCCGCGCCGGGCTTGCGCTTCAATATGTCCCTGGCGAAGATCATCATCAGCTGGTCACCGAAGAGGATGCCCCCTTTCTCGTCCACCACCCCGATCCGGTCCGCGTCGCCATCGTAGGCAAACCCCGCATCCGCCTTCACCTCTTTCACCTTTGCGATAAGGTCTTCAAGGTTGGCCGGCACCGTGGGGTCCGGGTGATGGTTGGGGAAGGAGCCGTCCACTTTGCAGAAAAGCTCCACCACCTCGCAGCCCAGCTCCCGCATCAGCCTGGGGGCGAAGAGGCCGCCGCAGCCGTTGCCTGCGTCGATTACTATCTTTATCTTCCGGTCCAGCTTGACCTTTTGCTTGACCATTTTAATGTAATCCTCGGTCACCGATACCTGGCTCACTTTGCCCTTTCCAGTGGCAAAGTCCTTAGCCTCGATCATATCCGCCATGCCCAGAATCTGTTTTCCGTGGATGGACATGGATCCCACACATAGTTTGAATCCGTTAAACTCCGGTGGATTGTGCGAGCCGGTGATCATCACACCCCCGGCTGGTTTTAGCTTGACCAATGAATAATAGAGCAGAGGCGTGGGGACAAGGCCGATCTGGATGACGTCCACACCGGTGGATGTGATCCCCTCCGTGAGGTTCTTGAGCAGGCGGCCACATGATTTGCGCGCGTCGTTGCCCACTGTCACGCTCTTGCCTCCCTTGCGGGCGATGATTGTGCCGAAAGCCCTGCCGATGTTCTCCACCACCTTCGGGGTCAGATCCCTCTTTACGATACCCCTGATGTCGTATTCCCTGAATATGCTTCTGTTCATGACGTTGCCACTCTCCCTTCCTCTTTTGTAACGCCGGGGTCCGCCCCGAAAAATTCTTCCATCAACTCGCCCAGGGTCCCTATCCCCTCCACCAGGTTTATCTCCCGCCGGAAGGCCGCGCCGCCGCGTAATCCCCTTGTGTAGTAGCCCAACCAGCCGCGCATTTTTCTCATGGCTGCCATATCACCATAACATGTGGCCATCATCCCCAGATGGCGCCAGGCCACGTCATGGATTTCAACAGAGGATATTGTGCCATACTTGCCGGTTTCCAGGAAACTACGTATCCAGCCGAATATCCACGGGGCTCCCAGCGCGGCCCGCCCGATCATCACCCCGGCGCATCCGCTTGACCGCAATCGCCAGGCCGCCTTTTCCGCATTGTTGATGTCTCCATTGCCGATGACCGGTATATTTACCGCCGCTGCGGCATTGGCGATCGCATCCCAGTCCGCCACGCCGGAGTAGCCCTGGCTGGCGGTGCGCCCATGGATAGCCACCGCAGCCACCCCCGCGTCCTCTAGGGTTTTTGTCATCTCCACCACATTGACAGAACGGGAATCCCATCCGATCCGTATCTTGGCCGTCACCGGCTTTTTCACGGCGGCCACCACGGTGGAGGCAATCCGGCCCGCCAGCTTCACATCCCGCAGCACCGCCGCCCCCCCGCCGGTCTTGGTCACTTTTTTGACCGGGCACCCGAAGTTGATATCGATAATGTCCGTGCGTCCCCCTTCCACAATCAGGGCCGCGTCGCGCATCACCTCCGGCTCTCCTCCGAAAATCTGGGCCGCCACGGGCCCAGGCTCATTCATGAAAGGAAGCATTCTTTTCGTCTTGCCGGAGTCGAGGATCAGCGCCTTGGCGGAGAGCAATTCCGTGGTGGTCATGCCGGCGCCGCAT